>DASZWI010000180.1:0-17558 GCA_035546715.1 Gaiellaceae bacterium
ACGCCGAAGCCCTTGAGCGTGTTCGGGACGACGGCCATTACTTGACCAACACCACCAGGAACGCGGTCACCAGTGCGTTCACCGTCGCCACGGGCAGGAGCACCTTCCAGCCGAAGCGCATCAGCTGGTCGTAGCGGAGGCGCGGCTGGGTCGCGCGCAGCCAGATGAAGACCGCGACGAGCGTGAACAGCTTCAGCACGAACCAGATCGGCCCGAACTTGTCGAGCTCCGGCACCCACGGGAAGTGGTAGCCGTCGAAGAAGAGGGTCACGCAGAGGCCGGAGAGCGTGAGCAGGTTGATGTACTCGGCCGCCTGGAAGAGGCCCCAGCGCATCCCGGAGTACTCGGTGTGGTACCCGGCGACGAGCTCCGTGTCGGCCTCGGGCAGATCGAACGGCGCCCGTGAGGTCTCGGCGGTGCCGCCGATCAGGAACACGGCCAGGCCGACCGCCTGCGGCAGGAAGAACCAGAGTGTGTGCTGCTGCTTGTCGACGATCTCCTGGAGGTCGATCGACTGGCCCATGAGGACGACCCCAAGCACGCTCAGCGCCAGCGACACCTCGTACGAGACGAGCTGCGCGCACGTGCGCATCGAGCCGAGGATCGAGTACTTCGACTCCGACGCCCAGCCGCCGACGATGAACCCGTAGATCCCGAGCGAGCCGAGCGCGAACACGAGGATCAGGGAGATCGGCACGTCGATCACCGTCCCGCGGATGTAGTGGTGGCCGTCGTCGAAGCTCCAGCCGGCGCCCCACGGCAGGACGCCGAAGGCGAGCAGCGCGGTGGCCATCGAGACGACCGGCGCGATGATGTAGAGCGGCTCGCGGGCCGCGCTCGGCGCGAACGCCTCCTTGCGGATCAGCTTCAGCAGGTCGGCGATCGGGACGAGCAGCCCCTTCGGGCCGGCCCGGTTGGGGCCGTAGCGGAGCTGCATGCGGCCGAGGAGCTTGCGCTCGAGCCACGTCGTGAACGCGAAGAACAGCATCACGACGTTGATGACGACGAACGCCTTCGGGATCGTGATCCACCAGGCCTCGTGGTGCGCCACGTGCACTACGCCGTCACCTCCACGAGCGGGTGGAGGTCGCCGGCGTGCTCGCGCGGGATGCGCGCCGTGCCGGCGGAGAGGTCCCGGGCGATCCGCGCGCGAAGCTCGACGGACGTCCCGTTCGAGCTGACCGTGACGGTCTGCCCGTTGCGGATGCCGCGCGCGCGGGCGTCGGCGCGCGCGAGCTGCACCTCGGCGGGCGGGCGCTGGAACTCGAGCTCCGGCGTGCGGTCGACCGCCGGCCCGGAGAAGAGCGGCCGGTACGCGACGAGGCGAAGCTTCCCGTCCGGCTGCGCCGGGCCGTCGGCCGTCCACGCCTGCGGCGGCGCCTCGGTCTGCGCCGGCGCCGGCAGCCCGGCCGTCTCGCCGATCTCGCCGAAGGAGATGCCGCCGAAGCACGCGGCCGAGACCTCGTCGAAGACGAGGGACGCGTGCGGCGACACCTCGACGCCGAAGCGCTCGGCGAGCTTGGCGATCCAGGCGAGCTCGTCGGGGCACGGCGCGAGTACCGCGCGGCGCTGCCGCTGGAGGCGCCCCTCGAGGTTGACGGTCGTCCCGTCGCGCTCCAGGTAGCTCGTGCCGGGGAGGATCAGGTCGGCGAGGCCGCGGAAGCTGTCCTCGAACAGGCCGATGCCGATCACGGTCTCCGCCTTCTCGGCGAGGGCGCGGACGCTCGGGTCGGCCGCCGCGTCGTCGCCCGAGACGATCACGAGCTTCGGCTCGGCGTCGACGGCCTGCCCCTCGGCGGCCGCGCTCCACGCGTCGGCGACGCCCCGGCCGTTCGGGGTGCACGGAAGGTAGTAGACGGCCCCGGCCGTGACGCGCGCCGCGTTGGCGGCGACGTCGGTGACGAGCACGTCGACGGGCCCGTCGGGAGCCTCGTGCACGATCGACGCGCCGGCGCGGCGGGCCGCCTTGAGCCACAGGTCGACGAGCGGCGCCCGGTCGACGACGGGCTCGTCGGTGAGGACGGCGATCGTCTTCGCGCCGGCGATCGCCGACAGCGGGGCCCGTTTCGCGTCGAGGCCGTCGGGCACGTCCTCGGGGAGCACGGCCTCGTGCGCGCCGACGCCGCGGCGCAGCAGCTTGCCGAGCGCGTAGGCCTGCTCGACCGTCTCCGTCCCGGACAGCGCGGTGACGACCGCCGGCCCGGCAGCGCGCAGCAGCCGCTCGGCCTCGTCGAGCGCGTCCTCCCACGACATCGGCTCGTAGCGGCGGACGCCGGCCTTGCGGCGCGGCTCCGCGACGCGGTCGCGCGCGTAGAGGTGCGGGTAGGCGAAGCGGCCCTTGTCGCAGAGCCAGCCCTGGTCGACCTCGGGGTGGTTGCGGGACTGGATCCGCTTGACCTTGCCCTCGCGCGTCGTCGCCGAGATGTTGCAGCCCACCGGGCAGAGCCCGCACACCGTCGGGACGGTCTGGATCTCCCACGGGCGCGCCTCGAAGCGGTACTGGGTGGAGGTGAGCGCCCCGACCGGGCACAGCTCCGTCACGTTGCCGGAGAACGCGCCGACGTACGGCTCGTCCTCGAACGTCGCGATCACCGACTGGGCCCCGCGGTTGATCGCCACGAGCTGCCCGTCCTCGGCCACCGACTCGCTGAAGCGGGTGCAGCGGTAGCAGAGGATGCAGCGCTCGCGGTCGAGCGCGATCAGCGGCGAGATCGGGATCGGCTTCTCGAAGGTGCGCTTCGGGAAGGTCATCCGCGTGTTGCCGGGGCCGTAGCGGAACGTCAGGTCCTGCAGCGGGCACTCGCCGCCCTTGTCGCAGACCGGGCAGTCGAGCGGGTGGTTGACGAGGATGAACTCGAGGGTCGCGTTCTGACCCTGCGACGCCTTCTCGGAGGAGCGCGCGGTGCGCACGACCATCCCGTCCTGGGCGGTCAACGTGCAGCCCGCCTGCAGCTTCGGCATGCCCTCCACCTCGACGAGGCACATGCGGCAGGCGCCGACGGGCGCGCCCAGCCGGGGCTCGTAGCAGAACACCGGGATCTCGATCCCGGCCGCCTGCGCGGTCTCGACCATGCCGGTGCCCTTCGGCACCTGCACGGTGCGCTCGTCGATCGTGACCGTGACGAGGTCGGTCTGGGCCGGCGCCTGGGTCATGCCCCCCGCCTGTGCATGGTTTGTCTCGGTTCTGTCACCGTCGGCCGCCGCGAGCCAGGATCCATGCGGACATGGCCGGATGCGACCTTTCCACACAACGGCCCGGAGTCTGTGGAAAACCTCATGCCGGCACCTCCGCGACGGCCGTATGCGTGTGCATCGCGACCGGGGCGAGGACGTGGTCGAGCGACGAGCTGCCGCCGAACGGGCAGCCGCCGTGGTCGATGTGCGCCTGGAACTCGTCGCGGAACTTGTCGACGTAGGACGCGACGATGATCGCGTCCGAGTCGCCCAGCGGGCAGAGGCACTTGCCGTTGATCCGGTCGCAGACGTCGAGGAGCAGGTCGAGGTCGCCCTGCGTGGCGCGGCCGTCCTCGAGCTTGCGCAGGATCGCCGTCAGCCACCGGGTGCCCTCGCGGCACGGGGTGCACTTGCCGCACGACTCGTGCTCGTAGAACTCGGAGAAGCGGATGCCGAGCTGGACGATGCAGCAGCGGTCGTCGAGCACGATGACGCCGGCCGAGCCCATCGCCGTCCGGAGCCGCCCCAGCGAGTCGAAGTCGTAGCCGACGTCGATCTCGTCCGCGGTGAGGATCACGGTCGACGAGCCGCCCGGCACGACGGCCTTCAGCTTCCGGCCGCCGGGGATCCCGCCGCCGACGTCGTAGATCAGGGACCGCAGCGACACGCCCGTCTCGATCTCGTAGTTCCCTCCGTTGACGACGTTCCCGGAGAGCGAGACGACGCGCGTGCCGCGCGAGTGCTCCACGCCGAGCTTCGCGTACGCCGCGCCGCCCATCGCGAGGATCGGCGGGACGGTCGTGATCGTCTCGACGTTGTTGACGACCGTCGGCGAGGCGTAGAGGCCCGACACGGCCGGGAACGGCGGCTTCGACCGCGGCTGGCCGCGCTTCCCCTCGAGCGACTCGAGCAGCGCCGTCTCCTCGCCGCAGATGTAGGCGCCGGCGCCGCGGTGGACGACGATGGTGACGTCGCCGCGGATGTCGGGCCGGTCGCGGAGCTGCTCGAGCGCGGCGACGAGGATCTCGTACGGGCCCGAGTACTCGCCGCGGATGTAGACGAAGACGTGGTTGCAGTCGATCGCGTGCGCGGTGATGAGGCAGCCCTCGATGAAGCGGTGCGGCACGCGCGAGAGGATCTCGTTGTCCTTGAAGCTCCCCGGCTCGGACTCGTCGGCGTTGACGACGAGGTAGTGCGGCTTCGGCAGCTGCTCCTTCGAGGGCACGAAGCTCCACTTCATGCCGGTGGCGAAGAAGGCGCCGCCGCGGCCGCGCAGCTCCGAGGCCTTCAGCTCGTCGGTGATCTCCGCCGGCGTCATCCCGCGTGCCTTCGCGAGCGCGGCGTAGCCGCCGATCGCCTCGTACTCGCCGAGCTGCGTCAGGTCGCGCTCGTCCGTGCCGCCGAGGATGACCTTGATCTGCTCCATCACCCGCCGAGCTCCTCGACGATGCGGGGCACGTCCTCGGGCTGCACGCGCAGCTTGTACTCGTGGTCGACGGAGACGACGGTGCCCCAGCCGCAGCCGCCCAGGCATTCGATCGTCCGCAGCGTCGCCTTGCCGTCGGGCGAGGTCTCCCCGGCGTGGCAGCCGAGCGCGCCCTCGAAGGCCTCGACCACCTGCTGCGCGCCGACGACCGCGCACGAGACGTTCGTGCACACCTCGATCAGGTGCTCACCGACCGGCGCCAGGTGGAACTGGTCGTAGAAGGAGGCGATCGACTTCACGTACGCCGGCGTCTCCTCGAGCGCGTCGGCCACCTCTCGGATCACGTCGGGCGACAGCCACCCGTGCCGCTCCTGGGCGATGCGCAGCGCCGGCAGCACGGCCGAGTGCGACCCCTCGGGGTAGCGTCCCCGCACGGCCTGGATCTCGTCGTGGAGGTCGGTCACCGGTCGACCTCGCCCATGACCGAGTCGAGCGAGCCGACGATCGCGATCATGTCCGCGATCAGCGCGTCGCGCATGCAGGTGGCGGTCGCCTCCAGCGCGACGAACGACGGCGCGCGGAACTTGACGCGCCACGGCTTCGGGCCGCCGTCCGAGCAGACGTAGCAGCCCAGCTCGCCGCGCGGCGACTCGATCGTCACGTACGCCTCTCCCTCGGGCACCCGGAAGCCCTCGGTGACGATCTTGAAGTGGTGGATGAGCGACTCCATCGAGGTGTGGAGCTCCTCGCGCGGCGGCAGGACGACCTTGCGGTCGTCGGAGATCCACGGCTCGCCCTCCATCTCCTCGAGCCGGGCGAGGCACTGCTCGACGATCCGCACCGACTCGCGCATCTCCTCCATGTGCACCCGGTAGCGCGCGTACACGTCCCCCTCCGGGAACACCGGGACGCGGAAGTCGACGTGGCCGTACGCGAGGTACGGCTCGTTCTTGCGGATGTCCCAGTCGACGCCCGACGCGCGCAGCACCGGCCCCGACTGGCCGAGCGCGATCGCGTCGTCCGCCGACAGCAGGCCGATGCCCTGCGTCCGCTCGAGCCAGATCTTGTTGCGGGTCAGCAGCGTCTCGTAGTCGTCGATCGCCTTCGGCATCCACTCGCAGAACGAGCGGCACTCCGGGTAGAAGCCGCGCGGGATGTCCTCGGCCAGGCCGCCGATCTGGAAGTAGCGCGTGTGCATCCGGTAGCCGGTGACCAGCTCGAACAGGTCGAGGATCAGGTCGCGCTCGCGGAACGCGTACCAGAACATCGAGATCGCGCCCAGCTCCAGCGCCGAGGTGCCGAGCCACACGAGGTGCGAGTGGATGCGGTTCAGCTCGCACATGAGCGTCCGCATCCAGATCGCCTTGGGCGGGATCTTCAGGTCGAGGAGCTTCTCGACCGCGGCGACGAAGACGTACTCGTTGTTCTGGAAGGAGACGTAGTCGATGCGCTCCGGGTAGGTGACGCACTTCCACCACGTCTTCTGCTCCATGTTCTTCTCGAAGCCGGTGTGGAGGTAGCCGATCACGGCCGCGAGGCCGGTGACGTCCTCGCCGTAGAGGTCGACGATCAGCCGGAGCACGCCGTGCGTCGACGGGTGGTTCGGCCCGAAGTTCACGGTCATGACGTCGCCGGTCGCGAGCACGTCCGGCGGCGTGGTCAGGACGGTCGGGATCGGCTTCGGGATGCGCGAGCCCTCGTAGATCGGCGCGCGCGAGCGGGTCCGGGTGGGCGTGACGGCCATCTACTCCTCCCCCGAGAACCGCACCGGCTCGCCGCCGATCGGGTAGTCCTTGCGCAGCGGGTGGCCTTCCCAGTCGTCCTCCATCAGGATGCGGCGCAGGTTCGGGTGGCCCTCGATGCGGACGCCGAGCATGTCCCACGCCTCGCGCTCGTGCCAGTCGGCGGTCGGCCACACCTCGATCACGCTCGGCACGGCCTCGTCCTCGTCGACCCAGGTCTGGAGGCGGATGCGCTCCGGGAAGCGGGCGAGCTTCAGGAGGTGGTAGTTCATCGCGAACCGCTTCGGCTTCGGCTGCGGCAGGGCCTGGTAGCCCTGCGTCATCGGCGCGTTCAGGTCGCGGCCGGGCAGGTACGACGACGAGGGCGTGCCGAGGTAGCCGGAGACGCCGGCCTCGCCCCAGCCGAGGTAGTCGACCGCGGTGATGTCCGACAGGAAGTTGAAGCCGAGCTCGTCGCGGAGGTGGAGCGAGGCGTCGACCAGGAGCCCGGGCTCGACGACGATCGTCGTCTCGTGGTGCGCCTCGACGACGCCGGTCACGCCGGGAACGGCGGCGAACGGGCCCTCGTCGGGCGCCTCGGTCTCGGTCACCGCTCCCTCCGTCACGACGCGACGCTCCGCAGCTCGTACGCCGGCGGCACCCCGGCCTTGACCGCCTCGTGCAGGCGGACGATGCCCTCGATCAGCTGCTCGGGCCGCGGCGGGCAGCCCGGGACGTAGATGTCGACCGGGACGATCTTGTCGACCGACTGCACGATCGCGTAGTTGTTGAACATGCCGCCCGAGCTCGCGCACGCGCCCATTGCGATCACCCACTTCGGCTCGAGCATCTGGTCGTAGATCTGGCGCAGCGGCGCCGCCATCTTGTTCGAGACGCGGCCGGACACGATCAGCAGGTCGGCCTGGCGCGGCGAGCCGCGGAACGGCTCCATCCCGAAGCGCGCGATGTCGTAGCGGCTCGAGACGATCGACATCATCTCGATCGCGCAGCAGGCGAGGCCGAACGTGTCCGGCCACATCGAGTTCGTCTGCGCCCAGGCGACCGCCTTCGCAAGGGTGGTGAGCCCGACCTTCTGCTCGAGGTCGGCAACCTCGTCCTCGAACCGGCTCGGGCCCTTGGTCGGCCAGAGCAGGCGCTCCGACTTCATCCCGTACTCCCGGAGCGGCTTGTCTAGTGCCATTCCAGGGCTCCCTTGCGCCAGATGTAGACGTAGGCGACGAGCAGGATGATCAGGAAGGTCAGGAACTCGAAGAACCCGAACCAGCTCAGCTCGTGGAGGATCACGGCGAGCGGGTACAGGAAGACGATCTCGATGTCGAACAGGATGAAGAGCATCGCCGTCAGGTAGAAGCTGACGGTGAAGCGCTGGCGCTGCGGCGGCCCCTCGGAGACGCCGGACTCGAAGGGGACGGTACGCGCGCGGGTGCGGCGAGACGGCCGCTGCGCGAAGACGAAGCTCCCCACGATCATCGTCGTCGGGATCATCAGGGCGAAGAACCCGTAGATCGCGAACGACAGCCAGTCGTTGAACAACGACGCTCCTCCGTCGATACCGACGCCGGACGCTAGCACGATCGTTTCCGCCTCCACGCAGGTACCACAAATGGGATCCGAAGCGCTGCAACCAAGCCCGTTACAGGTGTCACAAGCTCGTCTCTCCGACCCCCGAGATCGACGTCCGTTCTCGGGGGTTCCCATCCGGGCTCCGGCGGGTACACTGAGCCCATGGCAACGATCGAGCAGTCGGAGACCACCGTCGTCACGCTGACCGAGCGCGCCGCGCTCAAGATCCAGGGCCTGATGGCCGAGGAGCCCGCCGGCGAGGCGGACGTCCTGCGCGTCGCCATCCAGGGCGGCGGCTGCTCCGGGTTCGAGTACGCGCTCGGCTTCGACCGCGGCGCCCAGGCCGGCGACCACGAGCTCGAGTTCCACGGCGTCAAGGTCGTCGTGGATCCGTTCAGCGCGCCGTACCTGCAGGGCTCGACGATCGACTTCCTCGAGGGGCTCCAGGAGTCCGGGTTCAAGATCGACAACCCGAACGTCGCCTCCTCGTGCGGCTGCGGCCACAGCTTCCAGGTCGCCGAGGGCGAAGCGCCCGAGGGAGCCGCGCCGTGCGGCTCGACCTCAGGCTGCGGTCACTGACCTCCGCCGAGCTCTAGGGTCCCAGCGCGTCCGCTCCGGGCTTGCGCCTGTTCAGCGTGCCGTCGGGCGCGAGCGCGTAGGAGACCGGGCCCGCGAGCATCAGCGAGCAGTCCAGGTTCAGGAACGAGCATGGTTCGGGCAGCAGTGCGCCCTGGCCCTTCGCGATCCCGCCGTGGATGTCGCCCTGGTACTCGTAGAGCGGCCGCCCGGCGTACGTCGCGACGCGACCGCCGCCGGGTGCGGGAACCGATCCGGCGAGGGAGCGCCGGGCCCCGCGCAGCGCGAGCGGCGCCTTCTGGCCGGGCGCGAGCTTCAGCGGCACCCAGAACGTCGCGCACGCGTCCTTGCAGGTCACCCTGTTCCCCTGCTGGGCGTCCGGCAGGAACGCGTATAGGGTCCGGCTCCCCACCGCGCTCACGAGCACGCGGCCGAGCCCGCTGACGGTTCGTGTCGCGATCGCGACCTGCGCGGCCGCCTCCTCCGCCTGCCCGACCGCCCGAGCGTTCGCGGGCGTCTGCGGCGGGGTCGCGGCGCGATGCGAGCCGCCGGTCGTCTCCACGGCGATCGCCGCCACGGCGGCGACGGCGGCGAGCGCGGCGGCCGTCAACGGCATCCTCCGGCGCATGTCGCCTCCCTACCCGTGGACGACCGCCCCCACGCGGTTACGCTCACCCCATGAGCGAGAGCGTGCTCCGCGTCGCCGTCGTCGGGTCGGGCCCGGCGGGCTTCTACGCGGCCGACGCGCTGCTGAAGTCGGAAGAGCCGAGGGTCGAGGTCGACGTGATCGACCGGCTCCCGACGCCGTGGGGTCTGGTCCGTCACGGCGTGGCGCCCGACCACGAGAACATCAAGGCTGTCTCGCGCGCCTTCGAGCGGACGGCGCTGAAGCCGGGCTTCCGGTTCTTCGGCAACGTCGAGGTGGGCCGGGACGTCTCGCACGACGATCTCCTCCGACTCTACGACGCCGTCGTCTACTCCGTCGGGGCGCAGACCGACCGGCCGCTCGGGATTCCCGGCGAGGAGCTGCCCGGGTCGTGGCCCGCCACCGCCTTCGTCGCCTGGTACAACGGCCACCCGGACTACGACCGCTACGCGTTCGACCTGTCCGGCGAGCGGGCCGTGGTCGTGGGCAACGGGAACGTCGCGATCGACTGCGTCCGGATGCTGGCGCTGACGCGCGCCGAGCTCGAGACGACCGACACGGTCCAGTCGGCGATCGACGCCATCGCCGGCTCCGGGTTCCGCGAGCTGCTGATGCTCGGCCGGCGCGGGCCGGTGCAGGCGTCGTTCACGCCGCCCGAGGTGAAGGAGCTCGGCGAGCTCGCCGGCGCCGACGTGATCGTCGACCCCGCCGACCTGGAGCTCGACCCGGCGAGCGAGCGCGAGCTCGAGGCCGACCGCGACCGCGTCCGCCGCAACGTCGAGCTGCTGCGCGAGTACGCGGCCCGCGAGCCGGAGGGCAAGCCTCGTCGCATCGTGCTCCGCTTCCTCACCTCCCCGGTGCGGATCGTCGGCGAGGACCGGGTCGAGGGGATCGAGGTCGTCCGCAACGAGCTCGTCGAGGAAGGCGGTCGCATCGTCGCGCGCCCGGTCGGGGCGCCGGAGACGATTCCGTGCTCGCTCGTCCTGCGCAGCGTCGGCTACCGCGGCGTGATGCTCCCAGGGGTTCCCTTCGACGAGGCGAGCGGGACGATTCCCAACGACCGCGGCCGCGTCACCGGCGCCGAGCGGACGTACGCGGCCGGCTGGATCAAGCGTGGGCCGAGCGGCGTCATCGGCACGAACAAGAAGGACGCCACCGAGACGGTCGACGTGCTCCTGGAGGACGCGCGGGCCGGCGCGCTCGTCCGCGCCGGCGGCGGCAACCTCGACGAGCTGCTCGCCGAGCGCGGCATCGGCGCCGTCGAGTACGCCGGCTGGCAGGCGATCGACGCGCACGAGCGGAGCCGCGGCGAGCCGCTCGGCCGGCCCCGCCTGAAGCTCGTGTCGTGGGACGAGCTGCTTGCGACAGCCCGGAACGTCGCGGCCGTCTCGCCCGCCGCGGACTGAGCGCGCCTCCGGCGAGCGCCCGAGCCGGCCGGTAGGCGGCGAAGGCTGCCCTCGGTGTCGTTACCATCCGAGGCGATGAGCGAGACGACCGAGCGGGAGCTCTGGGGCGGCGAGACGCGCAAGGCGGTCGCCAACTTCCCCGTCTCCGGGGAGCCGATTCCCGTCTCCGTCGCGCGCTGGCTGGGCCGGATCAAGGCGGCCGCTGCGCGCGTGAACGGCGAGCTCGGGCTGCTCGACGCCGACAAGGCCGAGCGGATCGCGGCGGCGGCCGGCCGTGTCGCCAACGGGGAGCTCGACGACCAGTTCCCGATCGACGTCTTCCAGACGGGCTCCGGCACCTCGTCGAACATGAACGCGAACGAGGTGATCGCCACGCTGGCCGGCGACGACGTCCACGCCAACGACGACGTCAACATGGGCCAGAGCTCGAACGACGTCTTCCCCTCGGCGGTCCATCTCGCCGCGCTCGACCAGATCGCCAACGACCTGCTGCCGGCGCTGACGCAGCTCGCCGAGTCGCTCGGCAGGAAGGCGGACGAGTTCGCAGACGTCGTCAAGTCGGGGCGCACGCACTGGATGGACGCGGTGCCCGTGACGCTCGGCCAGGAGTTCGGCGGGTACGCCGCGCAGGTGCGCGAAGGCCGCGCGCGCGTCGAGTCGACGATGGGCCGGCTCGGGCAGATCCCGCTCGGAGGCACCGCCGTCGGCACCGGCCTGAACACGCATCCCGAGTTCGCGCAGCGGGTGCGCGCCCTCCTCCACGCCGACACGGGCCTCGCGATCTCGGCGCCCGCCGACCCGTTCGAGTCGCAGGCGGCGCGCGACGGCCTCGTCGAGGCCTCCGGGGCGCTCAAGACCGTGGCCGTGAGCCTCACGAAGATCGCGAACGACCTGCGCTTCCTCGGCTCCGGCCCCCGCGCCGGGCTGAGCGAGATCTTCCTGCCCGAGCTGCAGAAGGGCTCGTCGATCATGCCGGGCAAGGTCAACCCGGTCATTCCCGAGGTCGTCACGCAGGTCGCGGCGCAGGTGATCGGCAACGACGCTGCGATCGCGATCGGCGGGATGCAGGGCCACTTCGAGCTGAACGTCTTCGTGCCGCTGATGGCGCGCAACCTCATCCAGTCGGTCAACCTGCTCGCCGCAGCCTCGCGGCTGCTGGCCGAGAAGTGCGTCGACGGGATCGAGGCGAACCTCGAGCAGACCGAGCGCTACGCCGAGCAGACGCTCTCGGCCGCGACGGCGCTCAACCCGTACATCGGCTACGACAAGGCCTCCGAGATCGTCAAGAAGGCGTCGGCGTCGGGCCGGTCGCTGCGCGAGGTCGCGCGCGAGGAGGGGGTCGAGGAGTCGATCCTCGACCAGGCGCTCGACTACCGCGCCATGGCGCGTCCGCACCGGTAGAGCGCACGAGCGCGCGCCGAGGGCCGCCCGACGGGCGACCCCGGCCGGGGGCAAGGGCTCAGCCGGCGATCGTCAGCCGGCCGTGCAGGGTGCGCCGGCCGCGCTGCACGGTCACGCCGTAGCTCCCGGCGCGGGACGGATTCCCGAGGCCCGCGGCCGGCGTGAACTCGATCGCCATCGGCCCGATGGCGACCGTGTGGCACATCATCCCGGTCGGCGTCACCGAGGTCACGGTGACCCGCGGGCCGGCGACGGCCACGGTGCCCGCGGGGCGGCCGTCGACCAGCACGGCCGTCCGCGCGATCGCCCCCGGCACGTGTGCGGCCGCCGGGAACGTGATCGTGGTCGGCCCGAGCGGCCGGCCGCAGACGAGCGACGTGTCGAACGACAGTGCGAGCCGGACGGGACGGGCCGCCGGACGCGGGCTCGACAGCGTCGCGGTGACGGCGCTCGAGGGCGCGATCGGCGCAGGAGGAGCCCCGGCAGCGGCGCCGGAGGCGAGAGCGGCGCTGCCGGCGAGCGCGAGGACGAAGCCGCGCCGGCGCATGGGTCCGAGTGTAGTTCGCGGTCACGCGGCGGGTTGTAAAACGCCGAAGGGCCGCACGAGCGGCCCTTCGGCAGAGAGCTGCGATCCTCGGGCGGCTAGCCGGGGATCATCGTGTGGGCGACGTGCGGCTGATGCCCGCCGTGCGTGGAGCCGTTCCCGGTGAACAGCACCGGCAGGGCGAACAGCGGGTTGCCGCCGAACGGCGACGTCACCAGGTCGCGGACGAGGTGCGCGACGTCCGGCGTGCCGAAGCCCGTCGCGAGGTCGTAGCCCCGCGTCGCGTCGAAGCCGACGTTCGAGTCCAGGGCGTTGTTCCCCACGGTGATGTCGTGGAAGTCGTTCCGCGCCTGGAACGGGTTGCGGCCGATCGCGTAGAGCGCGGCGTTCGCGTAGCCGAGGCGGTTCCGGTGCGCCTGCTGCCGCGCCTGGTCGGTGATGGCGAAGATCGACGCCCACATCGGCGAGCCGGCGCTCGTGCCGCCGACGAGGTAGATGAAGGGCGAGGCCACGACCATCACGCCCCCTTCGATCCCCGCGTTGTACGAGACGTCGGGGATCGTGCGGGTGTGGTACCGGGTCAGGCCGAGCTGGTAGATCGGCGTCGAGAACAGGACGCTCGGCGCCCCGCCGCCGGCGGCGTCGAAGTCCGGCTCGTTCCAGGTCTGCTCGCCGCCGTAGCCCTGGGTGAGCGGGTCGTACAGGCCCTCCGGGTACGGATCGCCCATCGTGCCGCCCACCGACGTGACGAGCGGGTCGGAGGCCGGGTAGGCGGCCAGCGCCGGGTTGGTCGTCCCCGTGTACTGCGTCCAGGTCGCGCCCGCGTCGCCGGTCGACGCGACCAGGGTGTCGCCGAGCGCCGTCGCCTTCACGAACAGCTTGTGCTCGTCCCGGAACGAGTCGCCGGCGGTGGAGTCCGTCTCCCAGTCGCCGAAGCTCTGCGAGACGATCGCGCCCGGGTACTTCGGGAACGCGTAGGCCTGAGCGGCGTTGAGGTCGTCGTTGTTGTCCGAGGCCGCGACGACGAGGACGATCTTCGCCCCCGGGGCCATGGCGTGCGCGTACTCCACGTCCAGGGACGTCTCGACGCCCCAGCCCACCGTGTCGCCGGACCCGCCCGTCGAGCCGGGCGCCGGCGGAGCCACGTCCACCGTGAACGACGGCGGGTCGGGGATCCCGTAGTACGCGTCGAACACGGCGAGGTCGGACGCGATCGTCGGGCTGCCGTAGGCGTCGTAGATCGTGATCGTCTGGCCGGTCCCATCCAGTCCGGCGGGGAAGTCGTACGCCTGCTGGAGCTCCTGCGGCGTGCGACAGGCGTTGTCAGGCTCGAACGGACACGGATTCCCACTGGCAGCCGCGACTGCCGGCAGGGAGCTGACCAGCGGCCCTTGGATGGCGGGCAGCCGGAGGCCAGGCGTCGGGCCGGCCGAGGCCGACGCCGTCCAAGCGAGGCAAGCAATGCCCGCGACGAGCGCGAGCAGCGAGACCGCAGAGACGCGGTTGCTCAAGTTGTTCCCCTTTCGTCCACGATCGGAGCCCGACCGTTCAGGCTCCCCCTGTGCGCCGGATCTTGACCGGTTCTGAACCGATGTTCAAGACGGCTCGCGGAGGCGCCGCGCTAGTACGCGACGGCGCCGCGGCCGGTCTCGGCCGCGTGACGCTGCTCGTCGGCGCGGTAGCTCGACCGTACGAGCGGGCCGGAGAAGACGGAGCCGAAGCCGAGCGCCTCGCCCTGCTCCCGGAACCAGCGGAACTCGTCCGGGTGCACCCAGCGGTCGATCGTCGCGTGCTTCGGGCTGGGCTGGAGGTACTGGCCGATCGTCACGACGTCGACGCCGTGCGCGCGCAGGTCGCGCATCGTCTCGACCACCTCGTCGTTCGTCTCGCCGAGGCCGACGATGATCCCGCTCTTCGTCAGGACGGGATAGTCGGCGATCTCCTTGGCGCGCCGCAGCAGCGCGAGCGCCCCGTCGTAGCTCGCCTTGCCGCCGCGCATGCGCCGGTGGAGGCGCCGGACGGTTTCGATGTTGTGGTTGAAGACGTCCGGGCGCGCTCCGATGACGGTGTGCAGCGCCTCCTCCTCGACCCCGAGGAAGTCCGGCGTCAGCACCTCGACCGTGCACTCGGGGAGCTTGGCCTTCAGCGCGCGGATGGTCGCGGCGTAGTGCCCGGCGCCCTTGTCCTCGACGTCGTCGCGGTCGACCGAGGTGACGACGACGTGCTTGAGCTGCATCTGCTTCGCCGTCTGCGCGAGTCGGAGCGGCTCGAGGGGGTCGACCGGCTCGCTCGGCTTGCCCGAGTTGACGTAGCAGTACCGGCAGGCCCGGGTGCACGTCTCGCCGAGGATCTGGAAGGTCGCCGTGCCGCGGCCCCAGCACTCGGCGATGTTCGGGCAGCGCGCCTCCTCGCAGATCGTGTGCAGGCCGGCGCCGTGGATGAGCTTCTTGACGTCGAAGTACTTGCCGTCCTGCGACGGCGCGCGCACCTTCATCCACTCGGGCCGGCGCGGCCGCTCGGCGACCGGGAGCGACGTCTCCATGGCGCCAGTCTAGAGCCCGCAGTCGTGTCGCCCGCCGAGGGTAGGCTCGGCCCATGCGGCGCGTCTGTGTGTTCTGCGGCGCCTCGAGCGGTGCGCGGGCCGCGTACGCCGAGGCGGCACGCGCGTTCGGGGCGACGTGCGCCGCCCGCGGGCTGGGCGTCGTGTACGGCGGCGGTCGCGTCGGGCTCATGGGGGCGGTCGCCGACGGGGCGCTGGCGGCCGGCGGCGAGGTCGTCGGCGTCATCCCGCAGGAGCTCGTCGACCGCGAGCTCGCCCACGCCGGCCTCACCGAGCTGCACGTCGTCTCGTCGCTGCACGAGCGCAAGGCGCTCATGGCCGAGCTGTCGGACGCCTTCGTCGCGCTGCCCGGCGGGTTCGGCACGCTCGACGAGCTGATGGAGCAGTTGACCTGGTCGCAGCTCGGCCTGCACGCCAAGCCGGTCGGGCTGCTCGACGTCGAGGAGTACTGGCGGCCGCTGATCGCGCTGGCGCGCCACGCGACCGAGGAGGGGTTCGTCCGCGAGGCCGACCTCGCCGCGATCGCCGTCGCCGCCGACGCGGATGCGCTCCTCGACCGGCTGGAACGGCTCGAGCGGGGCCCGCGCCCGCGCGCGAAGTGGTCGGCGCCCCCCTCGCCCTAGCGGGCCGTGAGCAGGGGCGCCTCGCGCTCCTCGAACACGAGGTCGAAGACCTCGCCGAGCGTCGCGGCGGCGACGGGGCGGACGTCCTCGACGGTCACGCGGCTGCCGCGCTCCCGCTCGAGCGACGTGAACTGGTACCCGTCGAGGCCGCAGGCGGTGATCCACTGCGTGAACGGCGCCGGGTCGAGGTCGACGTTGAGCGCGTAGCCGTGCGTCGAGATCCACTTCGTCAGGTGGATCCCGATCGAGGCGATCTTTCGCGGCGGCCGGTCGAGCCAGACGCCCGTGAGGCCCTCGATCCGCGTCGCCTCGACGTCGAACGCGCCGATCGTCCGGATCAGCGCCTCCTCGAGATCGCGGCAGTAGCGGCGCACGTCCTGGCCGTGGCGCTTGAGGTCCAGGATCGGGTAGCAGACGAGCTGTCCCGGCCCGTGGTAGGTCGACTTGCCCCCGCGGTCGGTCTCGACGATGTCGACGACGACGTCGTCGGGGACGTGCAGCTCGTCCGGCTCCGCCCGGCGGCCGAGCGTGACCGTCGGCGGGTGCTCGAGCAGCAGCACCGAGTCGGGAGCCGACCCGTCGCCGACCGCCTCGGCGAGCGACCGCTGGAGGTCCCACGCCTCGCGGTAGTCGACCGTGCCCAGGTTGTAGAGGTGCGCGACCCGGCTCACAGGCCCAGGCTAGCGAAGGCCCTGCGGCCGGCCGCCGTCACCTTGACCGCGCGGGACCCGGGCAGCGGCTCGATCCAGCGCTGCTCGCGCGCCCGCGTGCAGATCGCGGCGCCCAGCGCTCCGGCGAGGTGCGGGCGGCGCTCGCTCCAGTCGTTGCAGCGGCGGACCGCGGGTCGTCGCGCCGGGAGCGCGCCGGGGTCGACGCCGAGCCGGCCGAGGACGGCTGCCGCATTCGGGCCGAGCGCGAAGACGCCGTCCCGCTCCTCGAGCGCGCGCTCGCGGAGGAGCGCGTCGGTCAGCGCGACGCCGAGCTCGCCCGCGAGGTGGTCGTAGCACGTGCGGGCGGCGGCGAGCGCGTCGCCGATCGACGCCTCGCGGAGGCTGCGCGGCGGACGGGGCCGGGCGAGCAGCGACAGCGCCTCGATCGCGTGGGCCACGTCGGCGTTCGCGATCCTGAAGTAGCGGTGCCGCCCCGTCGTCTCGACGGCCAGCAGCCCGCCCGCGACGAGTCGCGCCAGGTGCTCGCTCGCCGTCGAGGGCGCGATGCCGGCGCGGCGCGCGAGCTCGCCGGCCGGCAGCGAGCGTCCGTCGTTCAGCGCGGTGACGATGTCGGCGCGCGCCGGGTCGCCGAGGAGCGCGGCGACGGGGGCGATGTCGGCGTCCGTGCTCACGCCTGCATCGTAGGCCCGGCACGTTTCGGCCGAAGCCGAACGGTCGCGCCCGTAGCCTCGGGTCATGCTGACCGATGCCGACATCGCCTACGTCGAGCGCGAGTTCGTCCCGCTCGCCGACCTCTGCGCCGCCTCCGGACGCGACCTGGAGGAGACGCGCGCGCGGATCGCCCGCCGCGAGCTTCCCGCACCGCCGTATCCGGGGCTCGAGTGGGTGCCCGCCGACTACTTCGACCTGCCCGACGCCGCCGCGTTCGCGGCCGAGTACACCGGGCCGGATCCCGAGGACAACCTGGCCGCCTACCTCGACGGCACGTACTTCGTCTGCCTGCGTCATCCGACGCCCGAGGCGATCGTGCGGAAGGGTCAGCTCGTGGACGAGCTGCGCGAGCTGCTCGCGGAGCCGCGCGACGACGACGACGCCTGGCGGCAGGCCCTGCGGGAGCGGGTCGACGAGCTCGACGGCCTCGAGCGGCCGTTCTCGCCCGACTACGACCGGGTGCGCTTCGAGCGGCCGCCGACCCGCGACGAGCTGATCGCCGAGCCGCGCCGGCG
>DASZWI010000181.1:0-15426 GCA_035546715.1 Gaiellaceae bacterium
CGGCTGCTCACCTGCGACCCGTCGCTGACCCCGGCGCAGGTGGACGCGCTGCTGCAGTCGTCGGCGAAGCCCGTGCCCTCGCTCGCAGGCGGGCTCGTCGATCCTGACGCCGCGCTCGCCGCGGCCGGCTGCGCCGCCTGACCCGGCTCCGCCGGCGAGAGAGGGGTGTTGCCGGCGGCGTTGCCTCGAAGCCGTCGAAGTCAGGGCGCCGCCGGCGCCGTCCAGTTCGCCGCCCCCCGAGCGCTTCCTTCGGCGCTCACCCGGAACGGGGTTGAAAGCGCCTCGGTTCTGGGTCACCATCGAAGCTCGCCGCCTCGTGCGGCGTCCTTCATGGCCCACCCTCTGACGCACATCGCCGCGCCCGCGCGCGAGAGCGCGCCGCTTGCCGCCGCGCGCAGCCGCCGGCTCCTCGCCGGCACGGCCGCTGCGGTCCTCCTCACGGCGGCGGGGGCCGCGCACGGGAGCTACTTCGCCGGATCGTGGGGCTGGCTGACGGTGGCGTGCGCCTGGGCGGCGCTGCTCGCGCTCGTCGCGGACGCCGACGTCGCGCTGCCGCGCCTGGGCGGGTGGACCCTGGCGGCCTGGGCGGCGGTGGCCGCCTGGACCCTCGTCACCGTGGCCTGGAGCGTCGACGTCACCCAGACGGTGCTCGAGGTGCAGCGGACGCTGGTGTACGTTGCGGCGTTCGCCGCGGCCGTCCTGCTCGCGCGGCGGACGCCGGCCGCGCTGATCGCCGGCACGCTCGCGGCGATCGCAGCGCTGTGCACGTACGCACTGGCGACGCGCCTCGTGCCGGACCGCTTCGGGGTGGTCGACGCGATCAGCGGCTACCGCCTCTCCGAGCCGATCGGCTACTGGAACGCCCTCGCGCTGGTCGCCGGGATGGGAGCGCTCCTCGGCCTCGGCCTCGCTGCGCGCAGCGCCACCGCAACGGGCCGGATGCTCGCAGCCGCACCCCTGCCGCTGCTCTTCACGGCGCTGTACTTCACGTTCAGCCGCGGCGGCTGGGCCGCGACGATCGGCGGCGTGCTCCTCGCGCTCCTCGTCGACCGCCGCCGGCTCCAGCTCCTCGCCACGGCGGCCGTGCTGGCGCCGTGGAGCGCGCTGGCCGTGTACCTCGCGAGCGACTCGCACGCGCTGACGACGACGGGGACTCCGCTCGTCCAGCAGGCGCACCAAGGCCACCGCCTCCTGCTGCCGCTGCTCGGGCTGGCGGTGGCCTCGGCGCTCGCCGCCGGAGGGCTCGCCCTGCTCGAGCCGCAGGTCGCCATCCCGACCCGTCCCGCCGAGGCCATGCTCGTGGCGGCGATCGCCGCCGCGGCCCTCGTCGGGTTCGCCACCTACGGCTCGCCCTGGCACCTGGCCGACCGGGCCTGGCACAGCTTCGAGTCGCAGCCGCTGACGACCGGGCCGAACCTGAACAGCCGGCTGTTCCATCTCTCGAGCAGCGGCCGGGTCGCGCAGTGGAAGGTGGCCTGGAAGGAGGCGACGCTGCACCCCGTGCTCGGCTCCGGCGCGGGCACCTACGAGCTCTACTGGGACCGCTACCGCACGACGGGCGGCAAGGTGCGGGACGTCCACAACCGGTACCTGGAGACGCTCGCCGAGCAGGGCCCGATCGGGCTCGCGCTGCTCGTCCTCGCGTTCGGGCTGCCCCTCGTCGCCCTGTTCCGCCGGCGGGACGAGCCGCTCGCCGCGGCGATCGGCGGCGCCGCGTTCGCGTATCTCCTCCACAGCGCCGTCGACTGGGACTGGGAGATCGCGAGCGTCACGCTGATCTTCGTCGCGTGCAGCGCCGCCCTGGTCGCCGGCGACCCGCGGCCGCTCGTCCTCGGGCGGCGCGCCCGCGTCGCGGGAGCCGTGCTCGCGGCAGCCGCCGGCGGGGCGGGGCTGTTCGCGATCGCGATGCAGACGACGCTCTCCCGCATCGACGGCTCGCCGGCCCACGCAGCCCGGGAGGCAGCCCGCGCCGCCGACATCCAGCCCTGGTCGACGGAGCCCTGGCGGCGCCTGGCCGCCGTCGACGCGTCCGCCCGCCGCTTCGGCGCGGCGCAGACCGCGCTCCGGCGCGCGCTCGCGAAGGACCCGGGCGACTGGTCGCTCTGGTTCGCACTCGCCCAGGACTCGGACGGCAGGCAGCGCGCGCAGGCGATGAGCCGGGTCGCCAAGCTCAACCCGTTGAGCCCCGAGCTGGCGCAGTTCCGGCAGACGCTCGTCTCGCTGAGCGGCATCGAGGGCGCGAAGTGATCCGCCGCGACCCGTTCCGCCAGCCGGAGGAGCTCGTGCGGCGGCTGTACTCCTACGTCGCCTACACGATCGGGGACGGCCCCGACGCCGAGGACGTGACGAGCGAGGCGTTCGAGCGCGGCCTGCGCTACCGGTCGAGCTACGACCCGGGCAAGGGCACGCCGCTGACGTGGCTGATCGGGATCGCGCGCCGCTGCATCGCCGACCGCGCGGGCCGGGTCCTGCCGCTGCCCATCGCCGAGCTCACGGACGAGCCGGGCCACGAGGACCTCGAGGCCCGGTCCGTCGTGCGCCTCTCGGTGAGAGAGGCCGTGGCCCGGCTACCGGAGCGCGACCGCGAGCTCGTCGCGCTCCGCTACGGCGCCGACCTGACCGCCCGGCAGATCGCCGAGCTGCTCGACCTGCGCACGAACGCGGTCGAGGTGGCGCTGCATCGCCTCCACGCCCGGCTGCGCGCCGAGCTCGACCAGCCGGTCGCCTCCTCGGAGCCGCGTAAGGGTTTGGACCCGGCCACCGGTATGTAGTCCACCAAGTCGATTCGACCCCGTCCGGGAGGCAGGCTCACGTGAACATCCGCTGGTGGAACGACAACTCGAAGCTCGAGGCCCGGCTCCGCGCCGCGCGCCCCGAGGCGCCGGAGGAGCTCGTCCGGAGCCTCTCCGCGCGGACGCGCATGCGCGGCCTGCGGCCCGCACCGCGCATCGCCCTCGCCGGGCTCGCCTCGGCGGTCATGCTGGTCGGCCTTGCGGCGGTGGGCGGGATCGGGCGCGCCGCGTCCGAGGTCGTCCACGTCGTGAAGGTGACCACGGGCCACACCGACACCTTCGGCAAGCGGATGACCATCCGCGTCAGCAACGACACCGCCGCGAACGACGAGTACGGCGGCGGCGGCGGTGGCGGCGGGGGCGGCGGCGGTGGTGGCGGCGGCACGACCACCACGGAGACGCAGACCACGTCCACCGCGACGACGCAGACCGCGACGATCCAGTCGACGCAGAGCACCCCCACCTCGAGCGGCACGGTCGTCGTGGAGACGCCGGCCAGCACCGACTCGACCACGCCCGTCACGACCGTCAGCGTCACGTGGCCCGCGGGCACGTTCACCTCGAACGTGACCGTCACGGCCGACGCCGCGCCGGCGCAGGTGACGAACACCGCCCTGCTCGGCGAGCAGAACAAGCTGGTGAGCATCGTCGCCACCGACTCGTCCGGCAACGCCGTGCACGAGCTCGCCCAGCCGCTCGACGTGACCTTCACGAACCCGCCGGCGGGCTTCGTGCCGGTCATCTCGACCGACGGGGTCAACTTCCGGGCCGTGCCGAAGATCGCGGCGCCGCCGCTGCCCGAGGGCATGCCCGACGCGTACTACGTCGCCGCCGACGGGACGATCCACATCCTGACCCGCCACCTGACGATCTTCGCCGTCCTCTACTCGGCCAACGTGAACGTGTCCGAGTCGGGCAAGAAGACGCCGCAGGCCGGCAGCGGTCTCTTCGGCGACCCGACCCGCAACCACGTCGGCGCGCC
Source organism: Gaiellaceae bacterium (assembly GCA_035546715.1). Taxonomy (GTDB): domain Bacteria; phylum Actinomycetota; class Thermoleophilia; order Gaiellales; family Gaiellaceae; genus PALSA-600. Next base: position 3,775 of record DASZWI010000181.1, read on the forward strand.
GAAGCTCCAGCAGGTCGGCTCGACGATCACGCCGACGGTGGTCGCCGGCAAGACGACGGTGCCGTTCAGCTTCTTCGTCGACGAGCAGGCCGCGACGTACATCTCGGTGTACGACGCCAAGGGCAACCCGGTGACGATCCAGCGGAACGGGACGACCGTCCGCGGTCACCGCTACTCGGGCACGCCGGTCAAGACGCTGCACGTCGTCGTCCTGCGGCCGGGCACGATCAGGACCGGCCTCCGGATCCCGGCGGGCGTCCTCCAGCCGGGGGAGACCTACAAGATCCGCGTGACCGCCATCGACTTCGACGGTCACAAGACGGTCAGCTACGTGACGTTCACCGCGTAGCGGAGCCCGATCCGATCGAGCCGAGAGGGCGGCCGCGAGGCCGCCCTCTCTCGTTTCGGCCTCCGTGCGGACGGCGCGCGGCGCCGAGTGCGCGGTCCTGGGCTTCCCTTCGCCGCCGCCTTCTTCGCGGCCTTCCTCGACCGCGCTCGGCGGCGGGCGTCGCCTTGGCGAACGCGACCGGGTGCGCACACCGGCCGGCGCGTCGACGCCGTGACCTTCGCCGGCGCGCGCCGCAACGGGTACGGTCGGAGCGTGATCGCCGACGAGCAGCTGCCCGAGGAGCCGTCCCCGGGCGGGGACGGCGGGCGCGCGTCGGCATCGTGGGTGCGCCGCGCCCTCGAGCTCGCCGCGGTCCTGAAGGCGCACCGTCGCCTGATGCTCGGCCTCCAGGTCGGGGCGATCGTCGTCGTCGCCGTCCTCTGCGCGCTCGCCGTCCACAGCGAGTGGTCGAAGGCCGAGCCGAGGCTCGCCGACGCGAACCCGGCGTACCTCGCGCTCGCCGTGGCCGGGGTTGCGACCTACTACCTCGTCTTCATCCTCGGCTGGATCCGGATGCTCGCGGTCTGGGACATCCGCATCGGCTACCGGCTGGCGCTCCAGGCCGAGATGGTCTCGATGCTCGCCAAGTACGTGCCGGGCGGGGTGTGGACGCCGGCGGCCCGAGCCGTCGCCCTCCGGCGCGGCGCCGGCGTCACCGACACGCCGACCGTCCTCGCGTCGATCCTCGTCGAGGCGGCGCTCTCGGCCATCTCGGGCGTCATCGTCTTCGTGATCAGCCTCGCCTGGGTGCGCGGCGTCCACACCCCGCTGCCGCTGCTGATCGCGTTCGCGCTGCTCCTGGCGGCGCTGCTCCACCCGCCCGTCTTCAAGCGGATCTCGAACCGTCTCCTGAAGCCGTTCGGCGCGCACGACCTCGAGCCGCTCCCGTTCCGGACGACCGTCGCGCTCCTCCTCTTCTACTGCGGCACCTGGGTGCTCGGCGGGCTCGCGCTCTACCTCCTGCTCCGCAGCCTGGGCGCCGACCCGGGCTGGTCGACGCTGCCGTTCCTCGGCGGGACGTCCGCGATCGGCGCCATCGTCGCCGTGCTCGTGGTGTTCGTCCCCTCGGGCCTCGGCGTGCGCGAGGCGTCGATGTACGGGCTGCTGCTCGCCGTCACGAACTCGGGCGTCGCCCTCGACGCGACGATCCTCAACCGGCTCGTGATCACGGTCGTGGAGCTCGCGCTGTTCGGAGCCGGCGTGCTGGGCTGGCGCGGGCGGCGGGGCCGCGAAGTCCTTCAATCCTGACGCCGAACCTGCCGCTTCCCGCGTGACCGGCGCGCGCCCGCGCCCGCTCACGGGATGTGACCGCCTCTGCCGAGCGCACCTCGCCCGCAGCGCTGCGGGCCCGCCGGGGCAGGTCCCGGGGTCCTACGAGCGCGGCGCGAGCGCGGCGGCGGCGGCCTCCAGGCTCGCCCGGCTCGCCCCGAACGTCTCCACGGCGCGCTGCGTGCCCGCGGGCAGCCAGCCGGGGACGCCCGACTCGACCACCACCGTGTCCGGCCGCGCCGCGACGACCCGCTCGGCGAGCGTCTGCTGCCACGGGTAGCGGCCGGCGTCGCGCAAGGCGAGCACCACCGGGCGGCCGTCGAGGTCCCCGAGGTCGCCGCCCTCGCGCAGCTCGACCACCGTGCTGCCCGGATCCCGCATGCGGATCGCGTCGCCGAGCCGGAACGGGATCGGCCCGGCGGCCACCGTCGGCGGCGGGACGAGCTCGAGCACGAGCGGCCCTGCGCCGATCGAGACGTCGCCGGTGATGCGCAACGCCCGCCCGGCAGCCGTCCGGTCCGCCGCCGCCGCCGCGGCGGGCACACGCTCGCGGCGGCCGAGCGCCTCCACGCGTCCCGCCGCCTCGGCGAGCCTGTCCTCCGCCAGCCGTCCGTCCTCGACGGCCGCCGAGATCGCGGCGACGAGCGCATCCACGGTCTCCTCGTGCAGGTCGTGCCCCACGCAGAGGGCGTCGACGCCCGCCGCGAGCGCGAGCACCGCACCCGTCTCGACGCCGACCGTGTCGGCGAGCCCCCGCATCTCGAGCGCGTCCGAGACGATCGCGCCGTCGAAGCCCAGCTCGTCGCGCAGCACGCGGAGCACGCGCGGGCTGACGGTGGCGGGCTGCTCGTCGAGGGCGGGGACGACGAGGTGCGCCGTCATCACCGCGTCGGCGCCCGCCTCGACGGCGGCCCGGAACGGCACCAGCTCGCGCGAGCGCAGCGTCGCCTCGTCGACGTCGATCCGCGGCAGCGCCCGGTGCGAGTCGACGCTCGTGTCGCCGTGCCCCGGGAAGTGCTTGGCGCACGCGCCGACGCCGCCCTCCTGGAGCCCGCGCACGAACGCCGCGACGTGTCGCGCGACCAGCGTCGGATCGGAGCCGAAGGAGCGCACGCCGATCACCGGGTTGCGGGGGTCGCTGTTCACGTCGGCGACCGGCGCGAGGTCGAGGCTCACGCCGCACGCGGCCAGCCGTGCGCCGATCCCGCGCGCGACGCCGCGCGTGGCGTCGACGTCGTCCACGGCGCCGAGCGCGAGGTGGCCGGGCCACGGGCTGCCGGTGCGCGCGTCGAGGCGCGTGACGTCCCCTCCCTCCTCGTCGACGGCGAGCACGGCGTGCGGACGAGCCGACCGGAGCCGCCCGGACAACTTGGCGAGCTGCTCGTCGTCCACGACGTTGTCGGCGAAGAGGGTGATGCCGCCGAGCCCCTGGTCGAGCCGCCGCAGCGCCCAGTCCGGCGCCTCGGGGCCCGTGAAGCTCGGCAGCAGCACGCCGAGCGCGAGCCGCTCGAGCCGTGTCATCCGCGGACGGCGCCGGCGGTGAGCCCGAAGGCGATCCGCCGCTGCACGATCATGAAGAAGACCGCCACCGGCAGCGCCGTCAGCGTCGCCCCCGCCATCAGGCCGCCCCAGTCGGTGCCGTGCAGCGTCGTGAACGACGCGAGCCAGACGGTGAGCGTCTGGTGCGACGGGCTGCGCAGCACCACGTAGGCGAGCAGGAACTCGTTCCACGCCTGGATGAACGCGAAGACGCTCGTCGCGACCAGGCCGGGCGCGACGAGCGGCAACAGGATCCGCACGAACGCGCCGATCCGCGTCGACCCGTCGACCATCGCGGCCTCCTCGAGCTCCTTCGGCACGCCGAGCAGGAAGCCGCGCAGCGTCCAGACGCAGAACGGCAGCACGAACGTCAGGTAGGTGACGATCAGCCCGCTGAGCTTGTCGACCTGGTGCGCTCGGCTGAGCAGGACGTAGAGCGGGATGATGAGCGCGTTCAGCGGCACCATCTGGACGGCGATGATGATCACGATCGCCGCCTTCTTCCCGTAGAAGCGGAACTTCGCCAGCGCCAGCGCGGCGAAGAACGCGATCGTCACGGACGCGACGACGACCACGCACGTGACGATCAGGCTGTTGCGCACGTCGTCCCAGAAGTACGGCCGGTGGATCGCGTCGGTGAAGTTCGCCAGCGTCGCCGGGTGCGGGACGAGCTTGGGGTGGTAGCGGAGGATGTCGTTGCCCGGCTTGAGCGCCGTCGAGACCATCCAGTAGACGGGGAAGATCATCACGCAGAACACGACGGCCCCGAGGACCTCGTAGACCACGCGGGTCGCCCGGCGCGCCGTCATACCTCGCCGATCCGGATCATCTGGCGGATGTAGAAGAAGGTGACGCCGAGCAGGATCAGCACCATCGAGATCGCGACCGCGCTGCCGTAGCCGTACTCGCTCTGCGAGAACGTCTGCTCGAAGGCGTAGATGCCGGTGAGGAAGTAGTCCGACGTCGGCCGCTCGTCGCGGAGCAGCCAGACCTGGGTGAACACCTGGAAGTCCCAGATGATCGAGAGGCTCGTCAGGATGACGAAGATCGGCTTGAGGATCGGGAGCGTGATGTCCTTGAACACGCGCCACGGCCGCGCACCGTCGATCGCCGCCGCCTGGAGGAGCTCCTGCGGCACCTGCGACAGCCCGGCGTAGAGGGTGATCGCGACGAAGGGGATCGCGCCCCACACGATCAGCGTGGTGATGACCCCCCAGCCCTGCCACGGGTTCACGAACCAGTCGTGGTGCTGGTAGTTGCCGACGTGCAGCGTCGTCAGGAGCCAGTTCGCGACGCCGAACTCGTAGTCGACCATCCAGTACCAGATGTTGGCGGCGACGGGAACCGGCATCGCCCACGCGAGGACGAGCGCCAGGGTCAGCAGCAGCCGCATCGCCGCGCTGACCCGCGTCATCAGCAGCGCGATCAGCGTGCCGAGCGCCATCGTCAGCCCGACGGTCACGCCCGTGAACAGGAGCGTCCGCAGCAGGACGGTCCAGAACTCGTGGTCGTGCACGAGCTGCCGGTAGTTGCCGAGGCCGATCCACTGGCCCTTGTGCTGGATCAGCTGGAAGAGGCCGTAGCGCTCGAACGACAGCTTCACCATCAGGTAGAGCGGGTAGCCGAGCACGCCGCCGATGACGGCGGCGGCCGGCAGGAGCAGCCCGTACGGCGCGAGCGCGCGCCCGAGACGGGCCCGGCGCAGGCGTGGAGCCGGCGTCGCCGCCGGCTCCACGGTCACCGCACCGAGATCGGCCATCCCCTCCGCCTACGAGGCGTTGAGGATCTGCGTGATCTGCGCGTCCGCCGCCTTCGTCGCGCTCGCGACGCTGGCATGGCCGCTGATGATCTTCGAGAGCATGCTCTGGAGCACGTTCGCATTCTCGACGTTGGCCCAGTTCTTCGCGGCCGGCACGAACCAGCTCGCCTCGGCCGCCTTGGCGAACGGGCCGAGCGTCGGCTTGCCGGCGTTGATCTTCACCAGGGACGTCGTGTTCGGGATGTTCCCGGCGAGCGCGATCTTGGTCTCCTCCGAGGTCGACGTGAAGGCCTTGATCCAGTCGATCGCCAGCTGCTTGTTCTTCGTGGTCACGGGGACGGCGAGGTCGGAGCCGCCGAGGAACGTCGGCATGACCTTGCCCGGCGTGTGGCTCGGCATCGGGAACGCACCGACGTGGCCGGCGAGCGCCGGGTTGCCGACCTTCGGGTCGAGCGCGTACGGCCACTCCCACCCGTTGCCGACGAACGTGCCGACCGTGCCCTTGGCGAACACGAGGGCCTCCTGCGGGTGCGCCTCGTCACCGGTCGGGTTGGCCCGCGAGAGCGCCCGGGCCACGGTCTTCAGCTCGGTGAGGCCGGCCTGGGCCTGCGGCGCCTCGAGGGTGCCCTGCCACTTGCCGTTCACCTGCTTCGCGATCTGCCCGCCGTAGTCGTAGACGAACGACAGGCCGACGTACCAGTCGCGGCCCGGCAGGTACAGCGCCGAGAAGTTCGGGTTGCCACCGAACTTCTTCATCAGCTTCTTCCCGTTGGCGAGGAACTGGGCGAGGCTCTTCGGCGCCCGGGTCGAGACCCCCGCCTGCTTGTACAGGTCGATGTTGTAGATGGCGGCGCGCGCACCGGCGTAATAGGGCACCGCGTACGTCTTGCCGTTGTACTGACCGGACTCCGCGAGCCCCTGGAGCCAGGTCTTCGAGTTCGGGAACGAGGCCTTCGCCGAGGTCAGGTCGGCGAGGGCGCCGTTCGCCATGTACTTGACGGTCTCCGTGTTGCCGAGCTCGACCACGTCGGGAGCGTCGCCGCCCGCGAGCGAGGCATCGAGCTTCGTGAGGTGCTCGCCCCACGTCTGGTACTGGACGTCGACCTTCACGCCGGGGTGCTGCTGCTGGAAGGCGTCGTTCGCCGCCTTGACCACGTCCGGCCAGCCGTTCTGCGCGTCGACCTGGAGCCAGACGGTGATGCTCTGGTCCTTGCTCGACGCGAGACCGGACGTGGCGACGACGGCCGCAAGAACTACGACGAATGCGGCGGCCGCGACGATCCGTACTCTCATCTCGACTCTCCTGAGGACGCCGGTCCGGCGCTGCACCCACTCGGACGACAAGGGTGGCCCGCTCGTGGAGTGCGGAAGCGCCTGCGACCGATTGGTCTATACCACCTGGCCACCGCGGCGGAGACTCGCACAAACCACTAGGCGTGTCAAGCCGTGTGTTCAAGCCAAATATGGCAACGTTGCCACATCGTCACACGAGACTGAGGTGGGACTGGTATGAACCTGCTCAGCTGGCGCGCGTGATCTTGGTCAAGCCCGCAGGCCGGTCGGGATCGAGCCCCTTGGCGCGGGCGAGCGCCCACGCGAAGAGCTGGCCCGGCACGACGGTCAGGAGCGGGGCGAGCAGCGGCAGCGACGGGCGGGGCACCGGCAGGCGATAGTCGCCCTCGATCGCGCCCGCATTCGTGCCGCTCGCCACGACGGTCGCCCCGGCGGCGCGGGCACGCGCGACCGCCTCGCCGACGGGCGGGATCGCCTCGTCGTCGGAGACGATCGCCCAGACGGGGAACATCCGGTCGAGAGCCGCGACGGGCCCGTGCACCATGTCGGTCGCGGTCAGCGGCTCGGCCGCGACGCGGCACGTCTCGAGCAGCTTCAGGGAGATCTCGCGGGCCGTCGCGTAGTCGGTGCCCCGACCGATCGCGAACAGACGGCCGACGAACGCGAACGCCGTCGCCAGCTCGCCCACCTGCCGCTCGAGGGCCGGCAGCGCCTCCTCCAGCAGGTCGGCAGCCTCCAGCACGCCGTCGGCGTAGCGGTCGCCGGCCCCGGCCAGGTGCGCGGCGAACAGCGCGAGGGCGGCGAGCTGCGACGTGTACGTCTTGGTGGCGGCGATCGCGTGCTCCGACCCGGCCTGCAGCGGCAGGTGGCCCTCGGCCGCCCCGGCGAGGGAGGACGCCGGGTCGTTGCTCACGGCGACCGTGTAGGCGCCGCCCGCCCGCGCGCGACGGACGTACTCGACCACGTCGGGCGTCTCGCCGGACTGGGAGAGGCCCACGACGCACGAGTCGCGCAGGTCGATCCGCGCCCCGTAGTAGACGGTCAGCGAGATGGAGTCCCGGAACGCCGTCCAGCCGGGGAGCAGGCCAAGGGCGTAGACGCCGTAGGACGCGGCGTTGTCGGACGTGCCGTGCGCCACGAGCCGGACGTGGCGGACGCCGCGCCGCGCGGCTTCGGCAGCAGCCTCGCCGATCTCGCCGGACACGGCGATCATGCGGCGCAGCGCCTCCGGCTGCTCGCGGATCTCCCCGAGCAGCGTGTCCCCCCCGCCGACGAGCATCAGCGCACGCGCATCGAGGATCGCGGCACGAGCACGGGCCCGCTGCTCGCGCGATCGCGGTGCAGCTCGGTGACCAGCCGGTAGCGGTCGCCGCGGTAGATGGAGCGCACGAACTCGACGGTGCGGCCCCCGGCCGCGTGCGTGGTCCGCTCGAACAGGAACGCCGGGGAGTGGAGCGGCACGCCGAGCGCCGCCGACTCTTCCTCGTTGGTCACGGTCGGCTCGATCGTCTGCACGCCGCCGTCGATCACGATCTCGTAGCGGTCCTCCAGGAGCTCGTAGAAGGAGCGCTCCTCGAGGTCGGCGGCGGTCAGCCCCGGCACGAGCGCCTCGGGGACGTGCAGGTCCTCGATCGCCATCGTCTCGCCGTCCGCCAGACGGAGCCGCTGCGCGACGACGATCCGCTCGGAGGGCGACACGTTCAGGAAGCGGCCGAGGCGCGCGCCCGCCGTCGTGACGGTGAGGGAGATCGTGCGGCTGGCGGGACGCATCCCGCGGCGGCGCATGTCCTCGCTGAACGAGGTCATGGTCAGCTCCTGCGCGATCTTGGGCTCGCGCACGAACGTGCCGCTGCCGCGGCGGCGCTCGAGATACCCCTCGCGCACGAGCTCGTCGAGCGCGGCGCGGACGGTGAGCCGCGACATCCCGAGGTCGAGGCAGAGCTGCCGCTCGGACGGGATCGCGGCGCCGACGGCGAGCCGCTCGATCAGGTCGAGCACCCGGTCGCGCGCCTGGCTCTGCTTCGTCATCCGCACGGTCGGCTGCCGGAGTCGGCGGGCACAGCGGAGTCGGAGGGGCGCGAGGTCGTCAGCGGAGGGTCCGGTCGAGCGTGAGCCGGACGCTAGCACGGTCGGCCGGAATTGGTCAATACCACCTTCTTGCCAGACCACCGGCCTCGGCGTACACTCCGCCGCGTGCAGGCCGGCCGACGCAGCGCGAACGCCCTGGGAAAGCGCAATCCGCGATGACCTCCGGCGCCGCGCAGCGGTCCGATCCGGTGACCGAGACCTCCCGTCCGGAGTGGGCCGACCTCGACGCGCGGCCCACCCGGGCGATCGTCGAGCTGATGAACGACGAGGACGCGCGCGTCGCCGAGGCCGTCCGCCGGACCGCGCCCGAGCTCGCGGCCGCGATCGACGCGATCGTCGAGCGGCTCCGGGTCGGCGGCCGCCTCGTCTACGCCGGGGCCGGCACGTCGGGACGTCTCGCGCTGGTCGACGCGGCCGAGTGCGGGCCCACGTTCGGCATCGACGAGCGCACCGTGGTCGCGCTCGTCGCAGGCGGAGCGACGGCGGCGGCGACCGCGCAGGAGGCCGCCGAGGACGACGCGGCGGCCGGTGCGGCCGACGTCGCCGCGCTCGCCGTCAACGCAGCCGACGCCGTCGTCGTGCTCTCCGCGAGCGGGCGGACGCCGTACGCCCTCGGCGCCGCCCGCGCCGCGCGCGAGGCGGGCGCGCTGCTCGTCGCCGTCGTCTGCGCCGAGGATGCCCCGCTCGCCGAGGGCGCCGACCACACGGTCGCCGCGGTCGTCGGGCCCGAGGTCGTCGCAGGCTCGACGCGGCTGAAGGCCGGAACGGCGCAGAAGCTGATCCTGAACACCATCTCGACCGTCTCGATGGTCAAGCTCGGCCGCACCTACGGCAACCTCATGGTCGACGTGATCGCCTCCAACGCGAAGCTGCGCACGCGGGCGCGGCGCGCGGTCGAGCTCGCGACCGGGGCGAGCGCCGAGGAGGCGGAGGCCGCGCTCGACGCGGCCGGCGGCGCCGCCAAGGTCGCGATCGTCGCCCTGCTGACGGGCGACGATGCCGTGCGGGCGGGCGCTCGTCTCGACGGAGCCGGCGGATCGGTGCGCCGGGCGCTCGAGCCGTGAGGCTCGGCGTCAGCGCCGCCGTCGTCGACGGCGTCCTCCTGCGCGGGGACGTGGACGTCGCCGACGGCCGCGTCGCGGCGGTCGGGCTCGAGCCGCCGGCGGGCGCGACCGCGATCGCCGCGCCCGGGCTCGTCGACCTCCAGGTGAACGGCTACGCGGGCGTCGACTTCCTCTCCGCCGACGCCGACGGCTACCGCACGGCGGGCGAGGCCCTGCTCGCCGCGGGCGTCACCGCGTACCAGCCGACGTTCATCACGGCGCCCGAGGACGAGCTGGCGGCGGCGCTCGCCGCGGCGGGCGAGCGGCCGGACGGGCCGCGGCTGCTCGGCGTGCACCTCGAAGGACCCTTCCTGTCGCCGGCGCGTCCCGGCGCGCATCCGCCGGAGCACCTGCGGCTGCCCGACCCGGCGCTCGTCGAACGGCTGCTCGCCCGCGGCCCGGTCTCGTACATGACGCTGGCGCCGGAGCTCCCCGGCGCGCTCGAGCTCGTCGATCTCCTGCACGCGCGCGGCGTCGTCGTCTCGTTCGGGCACACGGACGCCACGGCCGCCGAGATGGGGGCCGGCTTCGCCCGTGGCGTGCGCACGGTCACGCACCTCTTCAACGCCATGCGCCCCTTCGGGCACCGCGAGCCCGGTCCGGCGGGCGCCGCGCTCGCCCGCGACGACGTGGTCGTCCAGCTCATCGTCGACGGGCAGCACCTGGCGCGCGAGACGGTGGCGGTCGTCCTGCGCGCCGCCCGCGGCCGCCTGGCCCTGGTGACCGACGCGATGGCCGCCGCCGGGCGAGGCGACGGCGTGTTCCGGCTCGGGGACGTCGAGGTGCGCGTGCGCGACGGCGTGGCGCGCCGCGCCGACGGCACCCTCGCGGGCAGCACGCTCGGCCTGCTCGAGGCGGTCCGGAACCTGCACGAGCTCGGCGTGCCGCTCGCGGAGTCCCTCTCGGCCGCCAGCGAGGTGCCCGCCCGCATCCTCGGCCGGCGCGACGTCGGGTCGCTCCAACCGGGCGCGCCGGCCGACGCGATCGTGCTCGACGACCGACTGGAGCTCGTCCGCGTGCTCCGCGACGGCCGGCCGCTGGTGGCGGCCTGAAAGGAGAGAACGTGGCCGACATCGCCATCGACGGCGTCACGAAGGTCTACTCGGGCGGCGTCACCGCCGTCGACGCGGTGTCGCTCGAGGTCGCCGACGGCGACTTCCTCGTCCTCGTCGGCCCGTCCGGTTGCGGCAAGTCGACGCTGCTCCGGATGATCGCGGGCCTCGAGGACGTGACGGGCGGGCGGATCCTGATCGGCGGCCGCGACGTCACCTACGCCGCGCCGCGCGCCCGCGACATCGCGATGGTGTTCCAGAGCTACGCGCTCTACCCGCACATGACCGTGCGTCAGAACCTGGCGTACGGCCTGAAGGTGCGCCGCACCGACAAGGCGCAGATCGGCGAGCGCGTCGAGCGCGTCGCGCGGATGCTCCAGCTCGAGAGCCTGCTCGACCGCCGGCCCGCGGCGCTCTCGGGCGGCCAGCGGCAGCGCGTCGCGATGGGTCGCGCGATCGTGCGCGAGCCGGCGGCGTTCCTGATGGACGAGCCGCTCTCGAACCTCGACGCGAAGCTCCGCGTCCAGACCCGCGCCGAGATCGCGAAGCTCCAGTCCGACCTCGGCGTGACGACGATCTACGTCACCCACGACCAGGTCGAGGCGATGACGATGGGCGACCGGGTCGCCGTCATGCGCAAGGGCGAGCTGCAGCAGGTCGACGATCCCCAGACGCTCTACGACCATCCTGTGAACCTCTTCGTCGGCGGCTTCATCGGCAGTCCCGCCATGAACCTGCTCGACGCGACGATCGCCGCGAACGGCGGCATCACGGCGACGATCGGCGACCAGACGATCTCGCTCGGCGAGGAGACGCTGCAGGCGCATCCCGGCCTCCGGGACTACGCGGGCCGGAACGTCGTGATCGGGATCCGTCCCGAAGACCTCGAGGATGCGGCGCTCGTGCCGGACGTGCCCCCCGACCGGCGGCTGCAGGGACGGCTCGAGCTGCGCGAGGCGCTGGGCTCCGAGATCATGGCGCACTTCGCGATCAAGGGCGCGCACGCGGAGACGGACGAGACGCGCGAGCTCGCCGAAGACACTGGGGCAACCGAAGACGGCGGCGTCAAGGTCGGCGCCGAAGCGGGTGAGGCGGTCGTCGTCGGCCGGTTCAGCCCACGGTCGCGCTTACGGCAAGGAGACGCGGTCACGGCCGCGATCG
>DASZWI010000182.1:0-9517 GCA_035546715.1 Gaiellaceae bacterium
CCCCCCGCCGGTGCGGTCCGCGCTGCCGTTACGCGCGGCGAAGGTGCCGGCGGTCCGGCTCTGTTGAGCCGTTTCCAGCGCCGGGGCGCAAGACCGGGGTCAGACCCGGGTCTGACCCTGCCGGTAGGGCCCTCGGAGACCGCCCGACCGGCGACCGACCCCTTGCCGGCGACCGCTCAGCCGGCGACCGCTCAGCCGGCGATCGCTCAGCCGGCGACGGCGAAGCCGTCGGTGTCGTCGCTGATGGCGGTGGAGGCGTTGCGGCAGAGGATCGCGTCGCCGGACAGGCGGCACTGCAGGTCGCCGCGGCTCCAGCGGCGGAGGACCGGGGTGGACGCGTCCCACCACGGCAGCTCGCCGACCACCGACGCCGCGCCGCTCGGCGGCAGCGCGACCGAGCCGGACGAGCCCAGGCTCGAGCAGACGAGCGCCTGCCCCTCGAGCCGGCAGGCCGCGCCGGCGTCGGGCGTCCGGAAGCTGGAGCCTGTCGACGCGGCCGGCGCGCGGACGACGAGGACCGCTGCGACGGCGGCCACCCCGAGCGCGATCGAGAGCATGACCAGCCGGCGCATCCAGACCTACAACGACGAACCGGCGAGCCCGGTTGCGGGTCGGGCAGAATCGACCCGTGCGCGTCTCGGCGAAGGCGGACTACGCGGTGCGGGCGGCGGTCGAGCTCGCCGTCGCCGGCGACGGGCCGGTGAAGGCCGAGCAGATCGCGCAGGCGCAGGAGATCCCGCTCAAGTTCCTCGAGAGCATCCTGCTCGACCTGCGCAACGCCGGCCTCGTCAACAGCCGCCGCGGGGTCGAGGGCGGCTACTGGCTCGCGCGGCCGGCGGCGGAGATCTCGCTCGCCCAGGTGATCCGCGCCGTCGACGGCCCGATCGCGAACGTGCGCGGGATGCGCCCGGAGGACGTCAGCTACACCGGCACCGCGACGCAGCTGCGCGACGTCTGGATCGCCGTGCGCGCGAGCCTCCGCGCGGTGCTGGAGCGGGTGACCCTCGCCGCCGTCGCGAGCGGCGAGCTCCCCGCCTCCGTCGAGGAGCTCGCTGCGAACCCGGACGCCTGGTCGCCGCGCTAGCTGCCGCCGCGCTAGCTGCCGAACACCGTCTCGCGCGTCGGCCGGATGTAGACGATCTGGCCTGCCTCGAGCTCGAGCCGCTCCGCCTCGTCGCGCGTCAGCTGCACCGACAGCGGCGTCCCGTCGTCGCGCACGAGCTCGGCGCGCACCTCGAACCCGAGGTGGACGAGCCGCGAGACGAGCGCCTCCCGCGTCGTCCCGTTCGGCTCGAGCAGGACCTGGACGTCGTGCGGGCGCACCCAGCCGTCGCCGATCCGGTTCGCCTGGCCGACGAACGACATGACGAACGGGTTGGCGGGCCGCTCGTAGAGCTCGAGCGGCGGGCCCGACTGCTCGACGCGACCGTGCTGCATGAGGACGACGCGGTCGGCGACCTCCATCGCCTCCTCCTGGTCGTGCGTGACGATCACAGTCGTCGTGTGCGTCTCGTCGTGCAAGCGGCGCAGCCAGATGCGCAGCTCGCTGCGGACGCGGGCATCGAGCGCGCCGAACGGCTCGTCGAGGAGCAGCACCTTCGGGTCGACGGCGAGCGCCCGGGCGAGCCCCATTCGCTGCCGCTGGCCTCCCGAGAGCTGCGACGGATAGCGCTCCGCGAGGCCCTGCAGCTGCACCAGCTCGAGCAGCTCCGCCACGCGCGCCTTGATCTCGGCCCGCGGGCGCTTGCGGATCTTCATGCCGAACGCGATGTTGTCGTGGACCGTCATGTGCTTGAACGCCGCGTAGTGCTGGAAGACGAAGCCGACGCCGCGGTCCTGCGGCGCGCGGCCGTCCATCGGCTCGTCGGCGATCCGGATCTGCCCGCTGTCGGGCGTCTCCAGGCCGGCGATGACGCGCAGCAGCGTCGACTTGCCGCTGCCGCTCGGGCCGAGCAGCGCGGTCAGCGAGCCGGTCTCGACCTCGACCGAGACGTCGTCGAGCGCGACGAAGTCTCCGAACCGCTTGGAGACGTTGAGGGCCGAGATGGACATCAGGCGGTTCCTTCCTTGGGCTTGAGCAGGGTCATGAGCACCAGTACGGCGATCGCGATCAGCGCGAGCACGAGCGAGACGCCGAACGACCCGGCCTGGTCGATGTTCTCGTAGTAGTCCTGGACGCGGAGCGTCGCCGTCTCCGTCCGGCCGGAGATGCTCCCGGAGACGATCGCGACCGCGCCGTACTCGCCGAGGCAGCGGGCGGTCGTCACGACGACGCCGTAGATGACCGCCCAGCGGATCGAGGGCAGCGTGATGCGCCAGAACGTCTGCCACCCCGACGCACCGAGGGTGTGCGCCGCCTGCTCCTGCTCGTCGCCGATCTCGCGCAGCGTGGGGATCACCTCGCGGGCGACGTACGGGACGGAGACGAACACCGTCGCGAGCACCATCGACGGCAGGGCGAAGAGGACGCGGACGCCGTGGTCGGTGAGCCACGGCCCGAACCAGCCGGTGCGGCCGTAGAGCAGGAAGAGCGACAGGCCGACGACGACGGGGGAGAGGGCGAGCGGCAGGTCGACGAACGCGTTCACGAGCCCCTTGCCGGGGAACCGCCGCCGCACGATGGCCAGCCCGCAGACGACGCCGAAGATCGTGTTGAGCGGCACGGCGATCGCTGCGATCTCGAGCGTCACCTGGAAGGCGTGCAGCGTGTCGGCCTCGGTGACGGCGCTCCACGCCTGGCCGAGCCCTTCGGCCCACACCCGCCAGAAGAGCATGGCGAGCGGCCCCATCAGCACGACGAGGAGGTAGCCGAGCGCGACCGACCGGACGCTCCAGCGGCGGAGGGCGGCGCTAGGCACGCTCGTGCCTCGTGGCGAGCCGGCGCAGGCCGCCGATCGCGAGCAGGAGGACGAACGAGATCGCGAGCAGCAGCACCGCCACGGCGGCAGCGCCCGTCGCGTTGCCGCTCGAGCTCTGGTTGAGGATCCAGATCGAGGCCACCTCCGTGTGGAACGGCCGGTTGCCCGAGACGAGCGTGACCGAGCCCACCTCGCCGATCGCGCGCGCGAACGCCATCGCGACGCCGGAGAGGATGCCGGGCAGGATGCTCGGCAGCACGATCCGCAGGAACACGGTCGCCTCCCGCGCGCCCAGCGAGCGGGCGGCCTCCTCCATCTGCGTGTCGACCTCGTGCAGCACGGGCTGCACGGTGCGGACGACGAACGGCAGCGTCACGAACAGCAGCACCAGGTAGATCGCCGCGCGCGTGAAGGCGGCGTGGACGTGCACGGGCGACTCGGGGCCGTACAGCGCGAGCACGAGCAGGCCCGCGACGATCGTCGGCAGGGCGAACGGCAGGTCGATGATTGCGTTGACGAGCGAGCTGCCGCGGAACGGGTCGCGGACGAGCACCCACGCGATCAGCGTCCCGAAGATCGCGTTGGTGAGCGCGACGAGCGCCGCGACGGCGACGGTCAGCTTCAGCGCCGAGACCGACTCCGGCGTCGAGATCCAGTACCAGAAGCTCGACAGCCCGTCCGACCGCGACGACCAGACCAGCGCCGCGATCGGCAGCGCCACGATCACCGTCAGGAACGTCGTCACGAAGCCGAGCGAGAGGGCCGTGGAGGCCCCCTCGCTCGTCCTGGTTCCGATGGATCG
Organism: Gaiellaceae bacterium; assembly: GCA_035546715.1. GTDB lineage: Bacteria > Actinomycetota > Thermoleophilia > Gaiellales > Gaiellaceae > PALSA-600. The sequence goes on from DASZWI010000182.1 coordinate 3,661, forward strand.
ATGCGGCCGCCGCAGCGGCGGCCGGGCGGCGACGCTAGCCAGTGGTCGGCCCTCCGGTCGCCTGCTCGATCTTCACCATGCGGCCGCTACGCGGGTCGAACCAGACCTTGTCGGCCTGCCGCCAGCCGCCGATCGCCTTCTCGTCGACCTTGAAGATGCCGGGCCGGGCCGGGAACTCCTTCTTCACCGAGGGCTCGGCCGCGACCTGCGCGTTGACGGGCCGGAACCCGTACTGCGCGAACAGCTCCTGCGCCGGCTTCGTCTTGAGGTAGCGGATGAACTGGTTCGCCTTGTCCTTGTTCGAGCTGTTCTTGACGACCGCGATCGGCAGCTCGATCAGCATCGTCTGTCGCGGGATGACGTACTGGATGTCCTTGCCCTGGAGGCGCGCGTTGATCGCCTCGCTCTCGTACGTGATCAGGACGTCGCCCTTGCCGGAGAGGAACGTGTTCGTCGCGTTCGCGCCCGACGAGTCCTGGGACACGACGTGCGTGAAGAGCTGCTGGACGTAGCTCGTCGCCTGGGCGTCGGTCTTGCCGAGCGCGCGCTGGGCGCCGTACGCCGCGAGGATGTTCCACTTGGCGGAGCCGGAGCTGAACGGGTTCGGCGTCACGACCTGCACGCCGGGCTTGATCAGGTCGGCCCAGCCCTTGATGTGCTTCGGGTTGCCGTTCCGCACCGCGAAGACGACCACGGTGTCGGCGCCGATGCCGTTGTAGCTCTGGCGGCTCCAGTTCTGGTCGACGAGGCCCGCGTCGACGTCGATGTTCATGTCGTCGCCGGTCGAGAGGAAGAGGATGTCGGCCGGCTGCCCTGCCGCCACGGCCTTCGCCTGGTTCGTCGAGGGGCCGTAGGACTGGCTGAAGCCGATGCCGTTCCCGTCGGGCGTCTGCTGCCACGCCTGGATGATCTTGGCCAGCACGGGCTTCGGCGTCGAGTAGGCGACGAGGCTGAGCGTCGTCCCCTTCGAGGCTGCGGTCGCGCCGCCGGCGACTGCGAGGGCCGCGACGAGCGCGGCCAGGAGGATCTTGCGGTGACGGAGCATCGAGAGATTCCCTTCTTTGTCCACAGAGTTGATGGACAAGAGAGAAGCATAAATAGACCTCATACGTCAAATAAGAACCTTCGTGGTCTTGCCTCACCGGGCCGCACGGTGGAGACTCGCGCCGTGCAGGTCGCCGCCGACCCGGGGACCGCCGCCCTCGCCGAGGCGCGGCGCCATCTCGGCTACCGCGAGTCGCCGCCGGGATCGAACCGGACGACGTTCGGCCGCTGGTTCGGGCTCGACGGCGTGCCGTGGTGCGCGATCTTCGTCTCGTACTGCTACGAGGTCGGCGCCGGGGTCGTGCTGGGCGGCGGCCGCTCGTTCACCCACGGATTCGCATCCGTGCCGGCGCTCGAGAAATGGCTGCGGACGACGGGTCAGTGGCACGAGTCGGGCCCGCGGCCGGGCGACCTGGCCGTCTTCGACTGGGACGGGGGCGCGCCCGACCACGTGGGACTCGTCGAGCGCGTCGAAGGGCTCGAGCTGGTGACGATCGAGGGAAACACGGCCGTCGGAAACGACAGCGACGGGGGCTGCGTGATGCGCCGTCATCGCCCGTGGAACGCCGTCTCCGGGTACGGGCGCTTGCGCGACGGCGCAGAATCCGCCACCCTATAGAGCGGGAAGCGGCCGCTACAATTTGACTGCGCAAATGTCTAGCACGAACATCGTGACCCTCAGGGCGGAGGAGCAGCGCCTCGAGGCGTGGGTCAACTTCCTGCGCGCGCACGCTGCGATCACCCGCGAGCTGTCGGCCCGGCTGCAGCGCGAGCACGGCCTGACGCTCAACGACTACGAGGTGCTGCTCCATCTCGCACGCTCGGAGCACGGGATGATGCGGCGCGTCGACCTGGCGGCCAGCGTGTTGCTCACGGCCTCCGGCATCACCCGCCTGCTCGACGGCCTCGAGCAGTGCGGCTACGTCGAGAAGGCGTCGTGCGCCGCCGACGCCCGCGTGTCGTACGCCAAGGTGACGGACGCCGGCCGCGCCAAGCTCGCCGAGGCGTCCGACGGGCACCTCGCCGACATCGAGGAGCTCTTCACCGGGATCTACTCGCCGTCGGAGCGGGCGACGCTCGCCGAGCTGCTCTCGCGCCTGCCGATGACCGGCGACGACTGCCGGTCGGCCTGCACCGCCTGAGCCGGCGCCGTCCGAGCCTGTAGCGCCCTCCCGTCGGCGTCCTCGAGCTCGCGCGCGAGGCGGCGGAAGGGCCCCTCGGTCGCGAGCAGGGCGTCGAAGCGCCCGCGCTGGACGATCCGGCCGTGCTCCATGACGAGGATCTCGTCGGCGCGGCGGACGGTCGCGAGGCGGTGGGCGATGATGATCGACGTGCGGCCGGCCAGCAGGCGGTCGAGGGCCGCCTCGATGAGCCGCTCGCTGGGCCGGTCGATGTTGGACGTCGCCTCGTCGAAGATCAGGATGCGCGGGTCGGCGAGCAGCGCCCGCGCGATCGAGATGAGCTGCCGCTCGCCCGCCGACAGTCCCGCCCCGCCCTCGTGCACCTGGTGGTCGAGGCCCTCGGGGAACCGCCGCGCGATCCGCGAGACGCCGACCGCCGCGGCGACGTCGGCCACCTCCTCGTCGGTCGCGTCCGGGCGCGCGAAGCGGATGTTGTCGGCGATCGTCCCGGAGAAGAGGAACGGGTCCTGGAGGACGACGCCGAGCTGGCGGCGGTACGAGTGCAGCTCGAGCGAGCGCAGGTCGAGGCCGTCGACGCGGATCGCGCCCTCGTCGGGGTCGTAGAAGCGGCCGACGAGCTTCGCCGTGGTCGACTTGCCGCCGCCCGACTCGCCGACGATCGCGAGGCAGCCGCCGGGCGGCACGCGGATCTCGATCTCGTGCAGCACCGGCTCCTTGCCGTAGGCGAAGGTGACCCGGTCGAGGTGCAGGTCGCCCTCGAGCCGCGGCGCGGGGCGCGCGCCGGGCTCGTCGCGGATCTCGGGCTGCTCGTCGAGGACGAGGCTGATCTTCTCCATGGCCGCGCCGGCCGACTGCACTTGGCTGTACTGGTCGGACAGCACCTGCAGCGGCTGGAAGAGGAGGTTGAGGACGAAGACGCTCGACACGAGCGTGCCGAGGGTGAGGTCGCCGTCGCCGATCAGCCGGCCGCCGACCCAGAGCACGGCGGCCATCGCGACCGCGCCGAGCAGCTCGATACCGGGGAAGAAGAGGGAGTTGAGGAGCTGGGCGTAGGTGTTCGTGCGCCGGTTGGCGTCGTTGGCGGCGTCGAACTCGGCGAGGAACGTGCGCTCCTGGTTGAAGGCCTGGATGATCGCGACCCCGGCGACCGACTCGGCGATCTGCGCCGTCATCGACGCGATCGTCTCGCGGACGCGCAGGAACGCGGCGTGCGACCGCACCTGGAACCAGCGGGCGCCGACGACGGTCGGCGGCATGATCACCATCGCCACGAGCGCGAGCCGCCAGTCGAGGACGAACAGCCCGACGATCGCGGCGACGAGCGTGAGCGAGTTCACGACCAGCGCGCTCAGCCCCTGCGAGAGCACGTCCGAGAGCGCGTCGACGTCGGACGTGAGCCGCGAGATGATCCAGCCCGCCTTCTGCTGCGAGAAGTAGCGGAGCGACAGCGTCGTCAGGTGATCGAACAGGTCGCGCCGGAGCCGCAGGACCAGGTCCTGGCCGATCCCCGCGAGCCCGCGCACGAGCGTGGTCTGGAGGACCCAGGCGGCGGCGTTGACGCCGAGGTAGATCGCGACGTCGCGGCCGAGCCGGCCGCGGTCGGCGGCGCGCATGCCGTTGTCGATCGCGTCCTGGACGACCAGCAGCGCGACGACCGGCGCGGACGCCGAGAGCAGCGCGACCCCGCAGAGCGCGCCCGCGCGCAGCCTTCGTCCGCGCAGGTGCGTCGTGAGCCGCGTCAGGCCGGTGCGGCGGGACCTAGGCAGCGACGACCTCCTCGCCGAAGAGGGCCGCGAACGCGCCGTTCCCGGTCAGCAGCGCCGCCGGAGGACCGCTCTCGACGACGCCGCCGTCGTCCAGCACGACCGCGCGGTCGGCGACCTCGACGGTCGAGAGCCGCTGCGTCGCGATGAGGACGGTGCGTCCCTCGAGGGCGGGGCGGAGGTTCTCGACGAGGTGGCGCTCGGTCTCGGTGTCGACGGCGGACATCGGGTCGTCGAGCACCACGATCCGGGCGTCGGCGATGAGCGCACGGGCGAGCGCGACGCGCTGGCGCTGGCCACCGGAGAGGTTGACGCCGCGCTCGCCGATCAGCGTGTCGTAGCCGTCGGGCAGCTCGTGGACGAACTGCTCCACGCCGGCCGCCGCGCACGCGGCGCGCACCTCGTCCCAGGTGGCGTCCGGGCGCGCGGTCAGGAGGTTGTCGCGGAGCGGGATCGAGAAGAGGATCGGGCGCTGCGTGACGAGCGCGACCGCGCGGCGGAGCTCGTCGAGCCGCAGCTCGCGGACGTCGACGCCGTTCAGCAGCACCCGGCCCTCGGTCGCGTCGTAGAAGCGCGGCAGCAGGTTGAGCAGGCTTGTCTTGCCGGCGCCGGTCGGCCCGCAGACGGCCACGACCTCGCCGGGCTCGATCGTCAGGTCGACGCCGGACAGCACCTCGCTCCCGGTGCCGTAGGCGAAGTGGACGCCCTCGAAGCGCACGCCGAGCGGGCCCGCCGGCAGCGGCGCCGGCGTCGCGACCTGCGGTACCTCCTCGATCCCCTCGAGCCACGCGAAGCTGCGCGACGCCGACGCGGTGGCGCGCTGGGCCAGCGACAGGATCCAGCCGAGGGCCTCGAGCGGCCAGACCATCTGCAGGAGCAGCTGGTAGAAGAGAAAGAACTCGCCGTAGGTCAGCGTGCCGCCGATCACGTCGTGGCCGCCGAAGAGCACGACGGCGGCGATCGAGAGCGTGGGGAGGAAGAGCAGCCCCGGCAGGAACGCCGCCTCGACGCGCGCCTGGCGGAGGACGCCGTCGCGGACGGCCTCGGCCTTGTGCGCGAACCGCGCCTGGACGTCGTCCTCGCGCCCGAACGCCTGCACCATCTCGATCCCGACCACGGCCTCGTCGGCGGCCTCGGTCACGTCGGCCTTGAGCTGCTGGACGTGCCGCGAGATCGGCATCACCTTCCGGCCGAACGTGAACGTCAGCACGGCCACGAACGGCATCGACACGAGCGCGATCGCGGCGAGCTTCACGTCGACGAGGAACAGGACGACCGCGATCCCGACGATCATCATCAGGGACTGGATCCCCTGCGTCATGCCCCAGCCGATGAAGTAGCGGATGGGGTAGAGGTCGTTCGTCGCGCGGGAGACGACCTGCCCGGTCGCGTGCGCGTCGTAGAACGCGCGCGGGTAGCGCAGGTAGGCGCGGTAGAGCAGCTCGCGCATGCTGGCCTCGACGCGGATGCCGGTGCGCGAGGTGGCGTAGCGGCGCGTGAAGTTGATCCAGAAGCGGATCGCCGCGAGCACGACCACGATGAGCAGATAGGGCCACAGCGCCGCCCGGTGGCCGTTCCGCGGGTCGATCGAGTGGTCGATCGCGTGGCGGATGACGATCGGGATCGCGAGCGACAGCGCGCTGTAGACGAACGCGCAGACGAGCCCGATCGCGACGAGTCGCGACTCGGCGCGCCACAGCCGGGTGAGCCCTCGCACGGTCGCCCGGAGCCCGAGATCGGGCGGATCGACGTGCAGCGGGCGGCTCACCCTGCAACGCTACCTGTCCGAACACCTGTACCCGTCACCGGCAGGCGGTGTCAGGCGTCGCCGCCGGCGCGGCCCGAATCGGTTGTCCGGCGCGGCCGGCGCTACCGCGCCGAGATGTACTCGTTCAGGTACTGGAGCTG
>DASZWI010000183.1:0-18441 GCA_035546715.1 Gaiellaceae bacterium
TACCGGATCCCGCATCCCCTGCTCGACGTCGGCCATCCGACGACGCAGGGCCCGTTCGCCATGCCCGACTACTACTTCGAGCTCCGCCGGCAGCAGGCCGACGCGATCGTGCGCGCGGCATCGGTGTTCGACGAGGTCGCCGCGGACTTCGCGCGGCTGTCGGGCCGGCGCCTCGAGCGGCTCGAGGCGTACCGCGTCGACGACGCCGACCAGGTCGTCGTCGGGCTCGGGTCGAGCCTCGGCACCGTCAAGGACGTCGTCGACGAGCTGCGCGACGGCGGGATCCGCGCCGGCGCGGTGAAGGTCGTCTCGTTCCGCCCGTTCCCGCACGCCGACCTGGCCGCGCTCCTCGCCGAGGTTCCTGCCGTGACGGTGCTCGACCGTGCGGACTCGCCGGGCGGGTGCCCGCCCCTGCACGCCGAGCTGGCCGCAGCGCTCTTCGGCGGCGACTCGGCGCTCACGGGATCGGTGTACGGCCTCGGCGGCCGCGACCTTCATCCGCCCGACGTCCGGACCCTGTTCGCCGGCCGGGCGTCCACCCACATCGGACTGCGAGGTGAGTCATGTCCCGCCTGAAGACACTGGTCCGCAACCAGGACGGCGTCCAGCCGCTCCGCGGAGGGCACGCGCTCTGCCAGGGCTGCGGCGTGCCGATCGTCGTGCGGACGGTCCTGAGCACGATCCAACAGCCCGTCGTCGTCGTGAACGCGACCGGGTGCCTCGAGGTCGCCACCACGCGCTATCCCTCCACCGCCTGGACGGTGCCCTGGCTGCACGTCGCGTTCGAGAACGCCGCCGCGGTCGCCGGCGGGATCGAGAGCGCGCAGCGTGCGCTGCGGCGTCGGCACGCGCTGGCCGCGGGGGAGGAGGTCGCGGTGGTCGTGTTCGCCGGCGACGGCGGGACGTACGACATCGGCCTCCAGGCCCTGTCGGGCGCCCTCGAGCGCGGCCATCGGCTCCTGTTCGTCTGCTACGACAACGAGGCCTACATGAACACGGGCGTGCAGCGCTCGGGCGCGACGCCGTTCGGCGCCAGCACGACGACCAGCCCGCCCGGGCTCGAGAGCTGGGGCAAGGCGCAGCAGCGCAAGGACATGACCGCCATCGCGGTGGCGCACCACGTCCCGTACGTGGCGCAGGCGGCGGCGACGCACTGGCACGACCTGAGCCTGAAGGTCGAGCGTGCGGTCGAGGCTCCCGGCCCGGCGTTCCTGAACGTGCTCACCGACTGCCCGGTCGGGTGGAAGCACGAGCCGCGGCTCTTCGCGGAGGTCCTGAACACCGCCGTCGATTGCCTGTTCTGGCCCCTCTACGAGGTCGTGGACGGGCGCTACCGGCTGAGCTACGTCCCGCCGCGGATCGTGCCGGTCCGCGACTGGCTCGCCCTGCAGGGCCGCTTCGCGCACCTGCTCCTCCCCGAGAACGCCGGCCTGGTCGAAGGGATCCAGCTCGGGATCGAGGAGGACTGGGAGCGGCTGGTCGAGCGGTGCGGCGACGACGTGCCGAAGGCCGCCGGCGTCCCGGCCGGCGAGGCGCTGATCGACCGGGCGATCCTCGGCGCGGTCTGACGGTCGCGGCGCGCGTCACCACGTCTTCGTCCGCGACGCCGGCGCGGGGCGGGCGACGCGGATACGTGCGTCGACGGCGACGCAGCCGGCCGCGTCGGCGATCACCGGGTTGAGGTCGAGCTCGGCGACCTCGGGCAGCTCGACGGCCAGGGCCGAGAGGCGCTCGACGAGGTCGACCAGGGCCGCGACGTCGGCGGCCGGCGTGCCGCGGTAGCCGGCGACGAGGCGTCCCGCCTTGCCCGTGGTGACGAGCTCGGCGGCGTCGACGTCCGTCAGCGGTGCGGTGCGGATGCCGGCGTCGCCGATCAGCTCGGCGAGCACGCCGCCTGCGCCGAACGCCACCAGCGGGCCGAAGACGGGATCCCGGACGATCCCCGCGAGCAGCTCGATGCCGCCGCCGACCATCTTCTGGACGACGACCGGGCCGCCGATCCGCTCGGCCGCCTCGCGCACCTCGTCGGCCGACGCGAGGTCGAGGGCCACGCCGCCCGTCTCCGTCTTGTGCGCGCCGGCGGCGGCCGTCTTCAGCACGACGGGGTAGCCGATCGCCTCTGCGGCCGACACGGCGGCGTCGACCGTCGCTGCGTCCCGTTCGGCCACCACCGGCACGCCGAGCGCCTCCAGCAGCCGGCGGGCCTCGGCGGGCTCGAGCCAGCGATCGTCGCTGCGCGCGAGGCTCTCCTCGATCGCGTCGCGGGCCGCCTCGAGCGAGATGCCGTCGGGCAGCGCGAGCTCCCCGAGCGGGCGGGCGAGCCAGTCCGCCCGCCGCCGGGCGACGCCGAGGGCGCGGGCGGCCGACTCCGGGAACGGGAACGGCGTCACCGGCGAGGCGGGGTCGCGCAGGGCCGCGGGGATCCCGTCGGCGCTCACGACGACCGCGAGGACGGGCTTGTCGATCGGGCCGGCGGCGACGACCGTGTCCCGGATCGCCTGGGCGACGTCCTCGGCGCCGGCCACGACCGGCGGCACGAACAGGACGATCAGCGCGTCGACGTTCTCGTCTGCGAGCACCGGCCCGACCGCGGCGCGGTACGTGGCCGCCGTCGCCGATCCGAGCAGGTCGACCGGGTTGCCCGTGCTCGCCTCGCCCGGAAGGGCGTCGGCGAGCGCCGCCTTCGTCTCGCGCCGGAGATCGGGCAGGGTGAGCCCGGCGCGCTCGCACGCGTCGGCGCAGAGGATCCCGAGCCCGCCTGCGTTCGTCACGACGCCCACCCTCGGCCCGCGGGGCAAGGGCTGCCGCGAGAGGAGCGCCGCCGCGTCGACGAGCTCCTCGAGCGTGTCGAGCCGCTGGACGCCGGCGTGGCGGAAGAGCGCGTCGACCGCGGAATCGGAGCCCGCGAGCGCCGCGGTGTGCGAGCTCGCCGCACGCGCGCCCGCGCCGGTCGTGCCGGCCTTCAGGGCGAGGATCGGCTTCCGCCGGGAGACGCGGGTCGCGATCCGGCCGAACTTCTGCGGGTTCCCGAACGACTCGAGGTACAGCAGGACCAGCGCCGTGGCGTCGTCGTCCTCCCACCACTCGAGCAGGTCGTTCGACGAGACGTCCGCCTTGTTGCCGATCGACACGAACGACGAGAAGCCGAGGCTGCGCTCGGCTGCCTTCTCGAGCAGCGCCAGGCCGAGCGCGCCGCTCTGCGACGAGAAGCCGATGCCGCCGGCGGGGAGCTGCCGCGGCGCAAAGGTCGCGTTGAGCCCGATCGCCGGGACGGCGATGCCGAGGCAGTTCGGCCCGACGATGCGCGCGCCGTGGGCGCGGGCAGCGGCGAGCAGCGCCTCCTGGCGCGCGTGTCCCTCCGGGCCGGTCTCCGCGAACCCGGACGAGATCACGCACAGGGCCCGCACGCCCGCCGCGAGCGCCTCGCGGGCGGCGTCGAGGACGTGCTCTCCCGGGACGCAGAGCACGGCGAGGTCGACCCGCTCGGGGACGGCGGTGATCGAGGTGTAGGCGCGAACGCCCGCGACGGGCTCGCCCCCTCGGTTCACCGGATAGGCCGCGCCGGCGAAGTCGGCGTCGAGGATGTTGCGGAACAGCTCGCCGCCGATGGAGCCGCGGCGCCGCGACGCGCCGACGACCGCCACCGAGCGCGGCCGGAAGAACGGCTCGAGCGACGCGACGACGGCGATGTGGTCGCGCTCGTCGACCCGCCGGCGGTACGTCTCGGTGGGGGCGATGGCGAAGGTGACCTCGACCTCGCCGGCCTCGAGGCGGCGGCTGACGTCGAAGCCGGCGTCCTGGAACACGCTCAGCATCCCGCGATTGCCGGCCAGGACCTCGGCGACGAAGCGCTCGACGCCGGCCGCGGCCGCCTTCGACGCGAGCTGCTCCAGGAGCCGCGTCCCGATGCCGCGCCCCTGGAGGTCGTCGGCGACGGTGAAGGCGACTTCCGCGGTCGTCGCATCGCGCAGCACCGCGTACTCCGCGAGGGCCGCGATCCGCTCGCCGCCGTCGGCGTCGACGAGCGCGACGAGCGCCCCGCGCTCGGGCGTCGGGGTCAGATAGCGGGAGACGAAGGCGTCGCCCGCCGTGTAGGCGCCGTGGAACCGGAAGTGCCGGCTGGTGGGCGACAGGCGCGCGAAGAAGGCGAGCAGCGCGGGCCCGTCGGCCGCGGTCGGCTCGCGCAGCCGCAGCGTGGCGCCGTCGCGCAGGATGACGTCGACGCAGGCCGGCGCCTGGGCACGTGTTGCGGGCGAGACCGCCACATGATCCTCCCGTTGCAGGGGACGTGAGCTCATCGCCCGCACTGTCCCGTCGCGACGGCGCCGCGGCATCCGTGGAGGGCGGGGTCCAGGATGGGCACGGAGCCGCAGCGTGGTTGCGGGTTTCTACTGACCGTGCGCCGCGCCGGCAGCTATAGCTTGCGGCACATGGCCGAGCCCATTCGCGTTCTGGTGGTCGACGACCACGCCGTCGTCCGCTCCGGCCTCCGGCTGCTCCTGAGCCAGGAGGACGGCATCGAGCCGGTCGGGGAGGCCGGCACCGGTCGCGACGCCGTCTTCGAGGCCCGGTCGCTGAAGCCGGACGTCATCCTCATGGACGTCGTCATGCCCGACCAGACCGGGCTCGAGGTGCTGCCGACGCTCGTCCACGAGCACCCCGACGTCAAGGTGCTGCTCCTGTCGATGCAGGACGACCCCAGCTACGTGCGCGAGGCGTTCGCGGCCGGCGCCAGCGGCTACGTCCTCAAGGAGGCGGCCGACTCCGAGGTGGTCGCGGCGATCCGCGAGGTGGCGGCGGGCGGCCAGTACGTCAACCCGGCGCTCGGCGCCAAGCTGCTCGCCGCGCAGGCTGCGGAGGCCCGCAAGGCGGAGGCCGATCCGCTCTCGGAGCGCGAGCACGAGGTGCTGAAGCTCCTCGCGCTGGGCCACACGAACCAGGAGATCGCCTCACAGCTCTTCATCTCGGTGCGGACCGCCGAGACGCACCGGGCGCACATCATGCAGAAGCTCCGGCTGACCACCCGCGCCGAGCTCGTGCGCTACGCGATCGACGCCGGCCTGCTCGACTCGTAGCCGTCGAGCTCGGCTCAGGCGCTCCGTGCGAGGGAGAGCTCGTGTGCCTTCTCGCCGCGGACGACCAGCACGGGGCGCATCGCCTCGTGGAGGACGCCGAGCGAGACGCTCCCGAGCACGGTGCCCGCGATCGCTCCGTGCCCGCGCGAGCCGAGGATCACGAGGTCGGCGTCGACCGAGTCGGCGTAGGCGACGATCTCGTCGACGGTGTTCCCGGCGAGGAGCTCCGTCCGCATGGGGACATGGCAGTCGCGTGCGAGCTCCGCGGCCTGGTCCAGCGGCTCCCGGTCGGCCTGGTCGGGAGTGTGCGGCACGCGAACCGCCGGCACGGGCCCGGGCAATGCCGTCCAGTCGCTCTCCGGCGCGACGCGCACCGCGTGCACGACCGCGCCGACCCTCGCGGCGAGGTCGAGCGCGTACCGCAGCGCCTCCCTCGCGGAGGGCGAGCCGTCGGTCGCAACCACGAACGTCTTCATCACACGCTCCTTTCTCCCGTTCTCTCCCGGAAGCGTGCGGCGCGGAGGCGGCGGCCACATCGGGGGAGTGCGCTCGCCGTGGCGGGAGAACTACGGATCGCTACCGGGCGAACACGCGGTTGATCACCCGCGCGTCCTCGGGCGCGAGCGTGCTCTTGCCGCGGAAGCCGAGGCTCCGGCCGAACGCCGCGTCCGCCTCGAGCGCGGCGTGGTCGCCGGCCGGGGCCACGCGGTCCCAGAGGCCTTCGAGGCCGGCGGCGACGGCGTCGACGACCAGCCGCGAGCGCGCGTGCAGCAGCTCGAGCGCGTCGGCGCGCGGCTCGAGCCCGAGGTCGAGGGCCAGGTCCTTCGCGCCGAGCTGGATGCCGACGACGTGCGGCCGCGTGGCGATCTCGTACGCCTCGCGGAGGCCCCGGGCGCTCTCGACGACCGCGACCGTGGGCAGCCCGAGCGGTGCGACGGCGTCGACGGCGTCGACGGTGGCGTGGGGGACGACGAGCGCGTCGAGCCGCAGGCCCGCGGCGAGCTCCAGGTCGGCCTCCGCCAGCGGCCCGTCGACCGGGTTGACCCGCACGAGCCTGCGCGGGCCGGCGCCCTCGCGGCCGAACAGCTCGGCGACGACGTCGCGGGCGCGCTCCTTCGCGCCGGCCGGCGTCGCGTCCTCGAGGTCGGCGACGATCCCGTCCGCCTCCGACGCGAGCGCGGCGGCGAGCAGCGCCGAGTCGTCGGCCCGGACGAAGAGCAGCGACCGGCAGGAGGCGACGCTCAGGACGCGATCCGCTCGAGCTCGGCGCCGAGACCGAGGAGGAGCCCGTCGTCGCCCACGGCTGGGCTCGTGGTCAGGAAGAGGACGACGCCGTCGGACGGCGAGCGGATGTCCTCCTGCACGTCGCCCCAGAGGTTCCGCACGCGGCCGAGCAGCGTGCCCTCGTGCACCTCCTCGCCCGCCTGCACGGCCGGCACCCACCAGCCCGCGTCCTGCGAGCGCAGCCAGTCGAAGCGACCGACGCGGTGCAGCGGCCGCTTCGGCGGCGCCGGCTTCCCCGGGAGCATCCCCAGATGGCGCAGCGCGTTGACGACGCCGTCGGCGAGCAGCTTCGTCGCGTCCTCGGAGAGCAGGCCGCAGCCGCCCGCCTCGGCGATGATCCCCGGCTTCCCGGCCTGCGCGGCCGCGCTCGTCGTCATCCCGCCGAGTCCCCCCGCCCGCGGCTCCTCGCGCACGACGTAGGGGAGCCCGAACGCCACCGCGAGCGCGTCCGCGTCGTCGGCGGCGGGCCCGGTCTCGTAGATCGAGAACGGCTCGAGCGCCTCGACCATGTCGCCGCCGTGCAGGTCGATCAGCACGTCGGCGGGCGCGATGAGCTCGTCGTAGATCGAGCGTGCGAGCACGTCGGCGTACGTCCCGTCGTACGAGCCCGGGAACGACCGGTTGAGGTTCTTGCCGTCGGCCGGGGTCACGAACGGCTTCCGCTCGACGTACGACTGCATGCTCACGACCGGCACGGCGGTGATCGAGCCGCGGAGCTTCGACACGTCCAGGTCGGTCATCGCCTTCGTGACGGCGGCGATCGACGAGTACTCGCAGCCGTGGATGCCGCCGATCAGCGCGACGTGCGGGCCGTCGGCCTTCCCGCGCGCCTCGAAGGCCGGATGCTCCAGATCGCGCAGCAGCTCGTGCTCGAACCGGATGACTCGACGCTCGATCGTCGCGCTCACAACGCCTCCTCGACGACTTCGGGGACATGGGCGGCCGGCGCGGGACGCCAGGCGAAGTGACACGCGGCGCGGTGCGCCGGCCGCTCGGGGCCGGCGGCGAGCGCCGGGTCCTCGGAGCTGCAGAGCGGCTCCTGCGCGATCGGGCAGCGCGGGTGGAAGCGGCAGCCGGCCGGCAGGTGGATCGGGCTGGGCGGATCGCCCGCGACCGCGACGACGTCGCCGGCCTGCCCGGGCGTCAGCCGCGGGACGGCGCGCAGCAGCCCCTGCGTGTACGGATGGCGCGGGTCGGTGAACACCTCGCCGGTCGGCGCGGTCTCGACGATGCGGCCGAGGTACATGACGGCCACGCGGTCGCAGACGTGGCGGACGACCGCCATGTTGTGCGCGATCAGCAGCACGGTCAGCCCGAGCCGCGCGCGCAGCTCCTCCAGCAGGTTGAGCACGGTCGCCTGCACCGAGACGTCCAGGGCGGACACCGGCTCGTCCGCGACGAGCACCTCCGGCTCGAGCGCGAGCGCCCGTGCGATCGCGATCCGCTGCCGCTGGCCGCCCGAGAACTGCCGCGGGTGCGCGTCCAGCGCGCGCTCGGGCAGCCCGACCAGCCCGACCAGCTCGCGGCAGCGCTCGTCGACGCTCTCCCTGGGGACGACCTGGTGCACCCGCAGCAGCTCCGCGAGCGTCTGCCGCACGGTCATGCGCGGGTTCAGCGACGAGTACGGGTCCTGGAAGACCATCTGGATGCGCCGCCGCTCGCGGCGGTCGCGGTCGGCCGGGAGCGTCTCGCCTGCGTAGCGCACCTCGCCCGCGGTCGGCCTGTCGAGCCCGACGATCGCGCGGCCCAGGGTCGACTTGCCGCACCCGGACTCGCCGACGAGCCCGAGGGTCTCGCCGCGGGCGAGCTCGAGGTCGACGCCGTCGACGGCCCGGAGCACCTCCGCCTCGCGCCCGCGCAGCCGCGCGCCGAGGCCGCCGCCGAGCGGGAAGTGGACGTGCAGCCCGCGCACCTCGAGCAGCGGCTGCTCAGGCACGCGCCACCACCGGCTCGCGGCGCGCCTCGGCCGCGCACTCCTCGTGGAAGAGGCAGCGGGCGGTCCGGCCGCCCAGGTCGAGCAGCGGGATCGGGTCGTGCGTGCACTCCGTCCGCGCGAACGCGCAGCGCGGGTGGAAGCGGCAGCCGGGCGGCGGCGACGCGAGGTCGGGCGGCAGGCCGGGGATCGCCGAGAGGTGCTCGCGGACGACGTCGAAGTCGGGCACCGAGCGCAGCAGCCCGAGCGTGTAGGGATGGTGCGGCTCGCGGAAGACCGTCTCGATCGGCCCCTGCTCGACCACCTGGCCGGCGTACATGACCGCCACGTGCTGGCACGTCTGCGCGATCACCGCCAGGTCGTGCGACACGAAGACGACGCTCACGCCGAGGTCGGCGCGCAGCCCGGCGAGCAGCTTGAGGATCTGGTCCTGGATCGTCACGTCGAGCGCCGTCGTCGGCTCGTCGCAGAGCAGCAGCTTCGGCTCGCCGGACAGGGCGATCGCGATCACCACGCGCTGGCGCATGCCGCCGGAGAGCTCGTGCGGGTACGCCTCGGCACGCCGCACCGGGTCGGCGATGCCGACCATCCGCATCAGCTCGATCGCCCGTTCCCGCGCCTTCCGCCGGCTGAGGCCGAGCCGCACCATCGGCGTCTCGGCGATCTGGTCGCCGACGCGCAGCACGGGGTTGAGCGCCGTCATGGGCTCCTGGAAGACCATCGACGCCGTCCGCCCGCGCAGCCGCCGCAGCGTCGCCTCGCCGGCGCCGACCACCTGGACGCCGTCGATCTCGATCGAGCCGCCGGCGAGCCGCGCCGTGCGCGGGAGGAGCCCGAGCAGCGCGCGCAGCGCCATCGTCTTCCCCGAGCCCGACTCGCCCACCAGGCCGAGCGCCTGGCCGGCCTCGACCGAGAACGAGGCGCCGTCGACGGCGCGCAGCACGCCCCGCGCCAGCGGGAACTCGACGCGCAGGTCCTCGACGCGAAGCAGGGGCGTCGTGCTCACTCGGGCCTCAGCAGGTCGGCGAGCCCGTCGGCGATCAGGGCGAGCGCGAGCGCGGTGACGACGACCGCGATGCCCGGCACCGTCGCGAGCTCCCAGTGGGTGGTGAGGTAGCCCCGGCCCTCGGCGATCTCCTGGCCCCAGTCCGCCGTCGGCGGCTGGACGCCGATGCCGAGGTAGCCGAGCGTGACGATGGCGAGGATGTCGAGGACGATGTCCGACATCGAGAAGACGATCGCCTGGGTGACGACGTTCGGCAGCAGGTGGCGGAACATGATGCGGCTGTTCGACAGGCCGGCCGACCGCGCCGCGAGCACGTACTCGCGCCGCTTCGCCACCAGCACCTCGCCGCGCACGATGCGCGCGTAGGAGACCCAGCCGACGATCGTGATCGCGATGTAGATGCTGCGCGAGCCGGGCCCCATCGCGTAGGCGAGCGCGATGATCAGGACGAAGAACGGGAACGCGACGACGGTGTTGACGAGCCACCCGACGATCAGGTCGAGCCAGCCGCCGAAGTAGCCCGCCAGCAGCCCGAGCAGCGTGCCGATGCAGAACGGGAACAGCACCGCCAGGAAGGCGATGTGCAGGTCGGTCCGCGCGCCGTAGACGAGGCGCGCCCAGACGTCGCGGCCGAGGTCGTCGGTGCCGAGCGGGTGGTGCCACGACGGCCCCTGGAGCTGGCTGAGCAGGTCCTGGTAGGTCGGGCTGTGCGAGACCAGCGGCGCGAAGATCGCGAGCAGCACGATGACGCCGAGGATCGAGATGCCCGCGACGAAGCTGGGCGTGCGGTACCAGCGGCGCCTGAAGCCCCGGCGGTGCTCGACGATCTGGGCCTCGACGACCGCTTCGGCGGCGACGGCCATCAGTCGAACCTCACCCGCGGGTCGAGGAGGGCGTGGACGACGTCCGTGATCAGGTACGTCAGCACGACCATGATCGCGAAGACGAACGTGACGGCCTGCACGACCGGGAAGTCGCGCGCGTTGATCGAGTCGATCATCAGCTGGCCCGCTCCGCCGACGGCGAACACCTGCTCGACGATGAGCGTGCCGCCGATCAGGTACGCCACGTTGACGCCGAGCACGGAGACGGTGGAGACGATCGCGTTGCGCAGCGCATGCCTCACCAGCACGCGGCGCTCGGAGATGCCCTTGGAGCGCGCGGTCGTCACGTACTCCGACTCGAACACCTCGAGCAGGCTCGCGCGGAGGCTGCGGATCAGGATCGGTGCGATGCCGAGCGCGACGGTCAGCGCCGGCAGGAACATCGAGTGCACGTGGCCGAAGAACCCGCTGCCGTAGCCGCCGACGGGGAACGCCCGGCCCAGGTTGAGAGCGAAGAGGAGGGTCAGCATCGTGCCGACCCAGAAGGCGGGGAAGCCGAGGCCGACGAGCGGCACCGCGCGCACCACGTGGTCGGCGATCGTGTCGCGGCGCGTGGCGGCGAGCGCCGCGAGCGGCACCGCGAGCAGGAGCGACAGGAGCGTCCCGAAGCCGAGCAGCCACAGCGTCACCGGCAGTCGCTGCAGGACCAGGCGTCCGGCGCCGACGTTGTAGAAGAGCGATGTCCCCAGGTTGCCGTGCGCCAGGCGCGCCATGAACTTCTCGTACTGCACCGGCAGCGACTGGTCGAGGCCGAGGTCGTGCCGGACGAGCGCGATCCGGGCCGGCGTCGCCTGGTTTCCGAGGATCGTCCGGGCCGGATCGCCTGGGATCAGGTGGATCAGGAAGAAGACGAGGATCGTGACGCCGAGCACCGTCGGCACAAGCGCGAGAAGACGCCTGAGGATGAAGCCGCCGAGCGTCACCGCGCCATTCTCTCCGGAGCCCGACGGGGCCCGCGCGTGACGCGGGCCCCGTCGCGACGTCCGAGGCTCAGCCGAGCCAGACGTTCTCCATGTGGTAGTTGCCGAGCGGCTCGACGAAGAAGCCGTGCACCTTGCTCGACGTCGCGTACCGGAACGGCGAGTAGTACAGGAACCCGAGGAAGGCGTCGTTCGCCGCCAGGGTCTGGATCTGGGCGTACAGCTGCGCGCGCTTCGCCTGGTTCGTCTCCCGCTGGGCCTGGTGCGACAGCGAGATCACCTTCGGGTTGCGATAGCCGGTGTAGAACTCGCTCGCCCCGCCGGCAGGGTCGGTCGCGAACGTCACCAGCTCGTCCGGGTCGGCGATGTCCATCGTCCAGTAGGAGAAGCCGAGCTGGTAGTTCCGCTTCTCGATGTCCTGGAACTCGGTCGAGGTGTCCTCCTGCTTGAAGGTCACGTCGATGCCGAGCTGCTTCAGCGCCTGCTGGAGCACCTGGCCGGTCTGCGTCTCCGTCGTCGCACCCGACCCGACGAGCAGCGTCACCTTGAAGCCCTTCGGGTACTTCGACTTGGCCATCTCGGCCTTGGCCTTGGCCATGTCGTACTGGATGCCCGGCGAGCTCTTCGAGTAGAACGGCACCTGCGGCGGCAGGAACGAGTTCGCCGGGGTGCCGTAGCCGAAGAGGATCGCCTTGACGATCGAGGCGCGGTCGATCGCGTACGAGATCGCCCGGCGGACGTGCACGTCGGCGAGCGGGGCGTACGACTCGTTGATGTCGAGATAGTCGGTGCGCGTCGACGGGAACAGGTTCATCGTCACGCCGGAGGTGCTCTTCAGCTTCGAGATCGAGCTGAAGGGCGGGAACTCGTCGATCTGGGCCTGGCCGCCGCGGAGCTGGAGCTCGCGGGTGTTGTCGTCGGAGACGAAGCGCCAGGTGACCGAGTCGAGGTACGGCTTGCCCTTCTGCCAGTAGTACGGGTTCCGCTTCAGCGACACCGTCTGCCCGACGACGCGCTTGTCCCACATGAACGGCCCGGTGCCGATCGGATGGGTGTAGAACTGCTTCCGCGTCTGGCCGGCGAAGTTCTTCGGGATGATCCCGTTCGCGAACAGGCCGACGTCGGCCACGAACGGCGCCCACGGGTACTTCAGGTGGAAGACGACCTTGTTCGGGCCGGCGACGGCGATGCTCTTGATCGCCGCGTCGAGGTAGCCCCAGCCCTTCGACTGCGCGCGGGCGTCGTCGATCGAGAACTTCACGTCCGCCGACGTCATGGGCTGGCCGTTCGAGAACTTCACGCCCTTGCGCAGCGTGAACGTGTAGGTCTTGCCGTCCTTCGAGACGGTGTAGCCCGTGGCGAGCCACGGGATGAGGGTCTTGCCGTTGGAGGCGGTCGTGTAGAGCGTCTCCATGATCTGCTCCGTGATCCAGATCGACTCGTTCTGGAACACGGTCGTCTTGTCGAAGCTCTGCGAGTCCTCGATCCGGTCGATCGTGACGCTGCCGCCGCGCTTCGGCGCCGCAGCCGCAGCGGCCGAGCGCGCATGGGTCGAGGTGGAGGCGAGAGCGGCGGCGGCGCCGATCAGCATCGCCGTGCCGACGAGCCCCACGAAGAGCAAGAGGTATCTGCGTACCTGCACGTTCTCTCCTTCGCGCGTGGGTTGGGACGTCCCTGGAGAGTGGTGTATACAACACACCGTGCAGTCCGAGCAACCTCGCCGCCGATGATCGGGCGCGCTCCGGAGGCGACCGGGGTCGTCCATCCCGCCGACCACAAGCTGCTGTCGCGCACCGTCGCCGACTGGCTCGCCGAGCGGATCATCAGCGGCCAGGAGGCGCCCGGCGCCCGGCTCGCCGAGACGAAGCTCGCGGAGCTGGCGGGGGTCAGCCGCTCGCCGGTTCGCGAGGCGCTGCGCCTGCTCGCGAACGAGGGGCTGGTCGAGCTCGTGCCGCGGCTCGGCGCGCAGGTGGCGCAGGTCGGGCCCGCCGACGTGCGCGAGCTCTACGCCTGCCGCATGCTGCTCGAGCCGCCTGCCGCACGGCTCGCCGTCCGCGCGCTCGAGCCGGACGACGTCACCGAGCTCGACGCGCTGCGCCGGGCGATGGAGGCGGCGGTCGCGGCCGACGACGGGCAGCGGTTCCTGTCGGAGAACATCGCCTACTTCCGGCTGCTCCTCTCGCACTGCCCGAACGGGACGATGCGCGACCTCGTCGAGCTGACCTGGAACCGCGCCGCCCGCTACTGGAGCATCTTCGCCCGGCTGCCCCGCTACAGCCGCGGCTCGCTCGCCCAGCACAAGCGGCTGCACGACGCCGTCCGGGCCCGGGACGGCGACGCCGCCGAGGCGGCCGACTACGCCATCCTCGAGCGCGCGCTCGGCGAGATCCTCCAGACGTTCGAGGTCGCGCACGGATGACGCGGTACGTCGTCGTCGGGGCGGGGGCGATCGGAGGGACGGTCGGGGCGCAGATGCTCCGCGCGGGCCACGACGTCCTCTTCTGCGACGCCGACGCCGACCACGTCGCCGCGATCAACGAGCGCGGGCTCGCGATCGAAGGGCCGGTCGAGCAGTTCACGGTCGCGGCGCGCGCCGTCGTGCCCGACGACCTCCCGGACGAGCTCGGGGCCGTGCTGCTCGCGGTGAAGGCCCAGCACACGGCGGCGGCGCTCGAGGCCGTCGTGCCGCGGCTCGCGCCCGACGGCTTCGTCGTGTCGCTCCAGAACGGCGTCAACGAGCCGCTGATCGCCTCGCTCGTCGGCGAGGAGCGGACGGTCGGCGCCTTCGTCAACTTCGGCGCCGACTACCTGGAGCCCGGGCGGATCTTCCTCGGCGGCCGCGGCGCGCTCTACGTCGGCGAGCTCGACGGGCGGCGCACCGACCGGCTGGAGCGGCTGCTCGCCGACCTGCCGGCGGCGAAGGAGACGGCGAACATCCTCGGCTTCCTGTGGGCCAAGGAGGCCTACGGCGCGATGCTCTTCGCGACCGCCGTCTCCGACCTGTCGATCGCCGACGCGCTTGCCGAGCCGCGCTACCGGATCGTCTTCACGCAGCTCGCCCGCGAGGTGCTCGCCGCGGCGCCGGTGCCGGTCGAGGCGTTCGACGGCTTCGACGCGGACGACCTCGACGGCTCGGTCGAGCGTCTGGTCGAGTTCAACCGGCGCTCGGCGAAGACGCACTCCGGGATCTACCGCGACCTCATGGTGCGGAAGCGCCCGACCGAGAAGGCGATCCTCACCGACATCCCGGGCCGCCTGCTCCAGCGGACGCTGGAGCTGATCGGCGAGATCGAGGCCGGCCGGCGCACCTGCGAGGTGGCGAACCTCGAGCTGCTCGCGGCGTACGCGCGCCTGCACGAGCAGGACGCGCTCAACGCGGTCATCCGCGAGCTGCCGCCGGGCGAGCGCGCCGCGACCGGGCCCCTGCACGGCGTCGCCGTCGCGGTCAAGGACAACGTCGACGTCGCCGGCGTCGTCACGACGAACGCCTCGACCGTCGGGACGCCGCCGCCTGCGGCTGCCGACGCGCCCGCTGTCGCGCGCCTGCGCGCGGCCGGCGCCGACCTCCTCTGCAAGGCGAACCTGCTCGAGTACGCCGCGGGCAGCGTCAACCCCGCCTACGGGATGACGTTCAACCCCCTCGATCCCGGGCGGACGTCCGGAGGATCGTCCAGCGGCTCCGCCGCGCTCGTCGCCGCCGGCGTCGTCGACTACGCGATCGGCACCGACACGGGCGGCTCGATCCGGATCCCCGCCGCCTACTGCGGCATCGTCGGGCTTAAGCCGACGTTCGGACTCGTTCCGCTCGAGGGCGTCTTCCCGCTCTCGCCGAGCTGCGACCACCTCGGCCCGCTGACACGGACGGTGGCGCAGGCTGCGACGCTGCTCGGCGTCCTCGCCGGCGCGGCCGTCGAGCTGCGGCCGGTCGAGCGGCTGCGGGTCGGCGTGCTGCGCGGCCAGGTCGACGATCCCGACCTGACGCCCGGCGTGCGGGCGCGCGTCGTCGAGGCGCTCGACGTGCTCGCCCGCCTGGGCTGGGAGCTCGTCGACGTCGAGCTGCCTTCGGCGGCGGAGGTCGACGCCGCGCTCGGCAGCGTCGTGCTGCGGGAGGCGTGGGACGTGCATCGCGCGCTCTACGAGCGGGACGCCGCGGGCTACGGGCCGGGCACCCGCGCGCTGCTCGAGCACGGCTCCCGCATCGACGACGACGCGTACCGGCAGGGGCGCGCCGCGCAGGCCCGGATCGCCGAGGCGGTCGCCGCGCTCTTCGACCGCGTCGACGTGCTCGCCGGGCCGACGGTCGCCTACGTCGCGCCGCCCGAGGACCCGCCGTTCGGCGCGCCCGAGGGGGAGCTCGAGGGCCGGTACACCGCGCCCTACAACCTGGCCGGCGTCCCCGCCGTCTCGGTCCCCTGCGGCATCGCCGAGGGGACGCTGCCCGCCGGCCTCCAGCTCGCAGCGGCGCGCGGGAACGACGCGCTGCTCCTGTCCGCCGCTCACGCCTACGAGGAGGCCCGATGAGGATCGAGGACTGCAACTGGATGCAGGTCGAGGAGTACCTGCGGCGCGACGACCGGCTCGTCGTGCCGCTCGGCTCCATCGAGCAACACGGGTACCTCTCCCTCGGCGTCGACCGCATCCTCTCCCAGCGCGTCTCCGAGGAGGCCGCCGAGCCGCTCGGCGTGCTCGTGATGCCGTCGCTGCCGTACGGGCTGACGCCGTACTTCGCCGCGTACCCGGGCAGCCCGACCGTGAGCGTCGAGACCTATCGGGCCCTGCTCACCGAGCTGCTCGACTCGTTCCACGAGCAGGGCTTCCGGCGGATCGTCTTCGTCAACGGCCACGGTGGGAACGGGCCGGGCCGGGAGGCCGTCGAGGCGTGGGACGCGGCGCACGCCGACGCGCAGACCCGGTGGCACGACTGGTGGTCGGGGCCGAAGACACGCGCCGTCGTCGACGAGATCGACCCCGATGCGACGCATGCGAGCTGGTTCGAGAACTTCCCGTGGACGCGCCTGCCGGGGGTCGCCCTGCCGGCGGAGAAGAAGCCGGTGGCCGACAGCGGGAAGGTGCACGAGCTCGATCCTCGAGGCGTGCGCGAGCTGCTCGGCGACGGCTCGTTCGGCGGCCTCTACGAGCGGCCCGACGAGGACGTGCTGCGCGTCTGGGCGGCCGGCGTCGCCGAGGTGCGCGAGGTGATCGAGAGCGGGTGGCATGCCTGACCTGACCGGGCGCGTCGCGCTCGTCACCGGCACCGCGCACGGGATCGGGTCGGGGATCGCCGCCGCGCTCGAGCACGCCGGCGCCGTCGTCCACGGCTGCGACCGGGACACGGTCGACGTCAGCGACGCGGCGCAGGTGGCCGAGCTCGTCGGGGGGATCGGCCGCGTCGACATCCTCGTCAACAACGCGGGCGGCGTCGTCGGCCAGGTGGGGCGGCCGCTCGAGGAGGTCTCGGACGACGACTGGCGGGCCGTGGTCGACGCGAACCTGACGAGCACCTTCGTCTGCACGCGCGCGGTCGTGCCGGGCATGAAGGAGCGCGGCTACGGGCGCATCGTCAACATCTCGTCGGGCGCGGGGCGCAGCGTCAGCCTCACCGGCATCCAGGCCTACGCGAGCGCGAAGGCGGGCCAGATCGGGTTCACGCGGCAGACCGCGCACGAGCTCGGCCGCTTCGGCATCACCGTGAACGCGATCGCCCCGGGGTTCGTCCTCTCGAACCCGACGTCGATCGCGCAGTTCGAGAGCTACGGCGAGGAGGGGCAGCGGCGGCTCCTGGAGTCGATCGCGACGCGGCGGCTCGGGACGCCCGAGGACATCGCCAACGGCGTCCTCTTCTTCGTCGCCGAGGAGTCGTCGTGGGTGACGGGGCAGGTGATCTCGATCGATGGCGGCCACTCCATCTTCTGAGGTGCTCGAGCGGCTCGCCGCGTTCCTGGCGATCCCGAGCGTCAGCCTCGAGCCCGAGCACGCCCGCGACCTGCGCCGGGCAGCCGAGTGGGTCGCCGCCGAGCTGGCGTTCGCGAACGGCCGCGTCGTCGAGACCGCCGGTCACCCGGTCGTGCTCGGCGAGTGGCTCGGCGCGCACGGGGCGCCGACGATCCTGGTCTACGGCCACTACGACGTGCAGCCGCCGGGCGACCCGGCCGCGTGGACGACGCCCGCGTTCGCGCCGGCGATCCGCGACGGCCGCATCTACGCGCGGGGCGCCACCGACGACAAGGGCCCGGTGCTGGTCGCGCTCGAGACGGCGCGCCGGCTGCTCGAGCGCGACGGCGCGCTGCCGCTCAACGTCCGCTTCCTGATCGAGGGAGAGGAGGAGGTCGGCAGCCCGAGCCTGCCCTCGTTCCTGGAGACGCACCGTGACGAGCTGGCGGCCGACGTCGTCGTGTCGGCGGACGGCGCCATGTGGCGGCCGACGGAGCCGTCGCTCGCCGTCGCCGCGAAGGGGCTCGTCGCGCTCGGGCTGGTGGTCGAGGGCCCGGCGTCCGACCTGCACTCGGGCCGGCACGGCGGCGCGGTGCACAACCCGAACCACGCGCTGGCGCGGATCGTCGCGAGCCTCCACGCCGACGACGGGACGGTCGCCGTCGCGGGCTTCTACGACGGCGTCGACGAGCTGCCGGACGCCGACCGCGACGCCCTCGTGCGCGTGCCGTTCGACGAGGAGGCCTACCGCGAGAGCGTGGGGGCGAGCGCGCTCCACGGCGAGCCCGGTCGCTCCGTGCTCGAGCGGCTCTGGGCGCGGCCGACGCTGGAGGTGAACGAGCTTCGCGGCGGCGGCGCGTTCACCGTCATCCCGCACGCCGCCCGCGCGCACATCACCTGCCGGCTCGTCCCGCGGCAGGACCCCGGCGCGGTCGCGGCGCGGATCGCGGAGCACGTCGAGCGGCACACGCCGCCGGGCGTGACGGCGCGCGTCGAGCAGCACCCCGGCGCGGTGCGCGCGTACGTGCTGGGCGCGGACCACCCGGTTGTGCGGGCCGCCGAGCGGGCGCTGCGCACGGTCTATCCCGACACGGAGCCGCTGCTCGTCCGCATCGGCGGCACGCTCCCGGCGGCCGCGCTGTTCGAGGAGATCCTCGGGCTGAAGACGCTCCTCTTCTCGTTCTCGACGGCCGACGAGCAGCTCCACGCGCCGAACGAGTTCTTCCGCCTGAACCGCCTCGAGGAAGGCGTCGCCGCGTGGTCGGAGCTGTGGCGGCTCCTGGCGTGACCGGACGCGTCCGCAAGGGGCGGACCGTTTACCCCAGGGTCAGACCCGGGTCTGACCCCGGGGCTCCGGCTCGCCACCGCGGCCTGCCCTCGGGCAGCCCCGGTCCCAGCAGGCATTTCT
>DASZWI010000184.1:0-26620 GCA_035546715.1 Gaiellaceae bacterium
CGTCGGCCAGTACGCGTTCTCGCTCTGGCTCGTCGGCATGACGGTCGTCGTGATGGCCGCCTGCGTGATCTACGGGTGGTGGGTCGGCCGGGAGCGGGCGCGTGCGTACTTCGCCCTGATGCTCGTCCTGACCGGCGCCGTGGTCGGCGTCTTCACCGCCCAGGATCTGCTGCTCTTCTACGCGTTCTTCGAGGCGATGCTGATCCCGCTCTACGTGCTGATCGGCGTCTGGGGCGGCGCAGGGCGCATGCGGGCGACGCTGCTGTTCGTCGTCTACACCGTCGTCGGCTCGCTGCTGATGCTGGCCGCCATCGTCGTCTACGGCCTCCAGCAGGGCACGTTCGACCTGACGCGGATGAGCCAGAGCTCGTCGGTGTGGCTGTTCCTCGGCTTCGCCGCCGCGTTCGCCATCAAGGCGCCGCTCGCGCCGCTGCACGGCTGGCTTCCGGACACGTACCGCGAGGCCCCGCCCGAGGTGACCGCCGTGCTCTCCGGGGTGATCTCGAAGGCCGGCCTCTACGGCCTCCTGCGCATCGCGATCCCGAAGTTCCCGGACGCCGTGCACGACCTGCGCGTCGTCTTCCTCGTGCTCGCGTCGGTCTCGCTCGTCTACGGATCGCTCCTGGCGTTCCGCGCGACCGATTTCCGCGGCGTGGTGGCGTACTCGTCCCTCGCGCAGTCCGGACTGATCGTGCTCGGCCTGTTCGCCGACAACGATCTCGGGTTCGACGGCGCGGTGCTGCAGATGGTCAACCACGCGCTGATCTCGTCGTCGCTCTTCCTGCTCGCGGGGATGGTGGAGCGGCGCACGTCGACCGGCGAGTTCCGGCTGCTCGGAGGCATCGCGCGCGGGCGTCCGGCGCTCGCGACGGTGCTGATGATCGCCGGCGTCGTCTCGCTCGCGGTGCCGCTGTCGACCTCGTTCGCGGGCGAGTTCCTGATCCTCGCAGGCGCGTTCCAGCAGGGCTGGGCGTGGGCGGTCGTCGGCGCGGTCGCGATCGTGCTGGCCGCGATGTACATGCTGCGGCTCATCTCGGCGGTCCTCCACGAGGACACCGGCTCCGCCGTCACGGACGCCGCGCTCGACCTGCGCGTCGGCGAACTGGCCGTCGTCGTGCCGCTGATCCTGTGCCTGATCGGGCTGTCGGCCTGGCCGGCGCTGATCTCCGGCCGGGCGTTCGGCGGCGACCACCCGACGCTGAGCGTCAAGACCACGCTCGCCGGCGGCGGGCACTGGACGAGGTACGCACCGTGATCGTGAAGCCGCACGTCGACTGGTTCGACCTCGCGCCGGTGCTGAGCCTGCTCGGCGCCTCCGGCCTCTTGCTGATGACGGCCGTGTTCGTGCCGCGCCGGGTGCGCAAGCCGGCCGCGGCGCTGCTCGCCTTCGCCGGCTTCGTCACCGCGATGGTGTTCGCGATCGTCCTGAACGTCGAGAGCCCACACGTGACCGCGGTCGTCCACGACGCGATCTTCCGCGACCGCTGGAGCTCGTTCGCCCAGATCGTCATCGCCGGCGCCGGCGCCGTCACCGTGCTCTTCTCCGTGCGCGAGCGCTTCCGGGCCGAGCACGTCGCCGAGTACTACGCGATCCTCACCGCGGCCGGCGCGGGGATGGCGTTCTTCGTCCAGGCCTCGAACCTGATGACGCTGTTCCTGGGGCTCGAGTGGTTCTCGATCGGCCTCTACGTGCTGACGGCGATCGACATCGACCTGATCGGGTCGCTCGAGGCCGGGCTCAAGTACCTGATCGTCGGCTCCGTCGGCTCGGCGACGCTGCTCTTCGGCTCGGCGCTCGTCTACGGCGAGACCGGCCAGCTCTCGTTCGACAAGATCGCCGCGTACGGCCACCAGCACGACGCGATGGCGGTGGTCGGCCTGGCGATGATCATCGCCGGCCTGGCGTTCAAGTCGTCGTCGGCGCCGTTCCACATGTGGACGCCCGACGCGTACCAGGGCGCGCCGAGTCCCGTGACGGCGTTCATGGCGAGCGCGACGAAGGTCGCGGCGCTCGTCGTCACCTACCGCGTGCTCGCCGTCGCCTTCCCGGACGACCAGCACCTCTGGCGCTGGGCGATCGCGGTCATCGCGTGCATCTCGCTCGCCTGGGGCAACATCGCCGCGCTGCGGCAGCGGAACGTCAAGCGGATCCTCGCGTACTCGTCCGTCTCGCACGCCGGCTTCATGCTGATCGGCATCGCCGCGGCGAACCAGCTCGGCGCGAAGGCGCTCGCCTTCTACCTGATCCCGTACGCGGCGATGTCGCTCGGCTCGTTCGCGGTCGTCGCGGCGCGCGAGCGCGAGCTGGCCGGCCCGGTGACGCTGGAGAACCTCGCGGGCTTCGGCTGGGAGCGGCCGTTCCTCGGGGTCGCCATGTGGACGTTCATGCTCGGCTTCCTCGGCTTCCCCCTCACGGGCGGCTTCATCGGAAAGTTCTACGTCTTCGCGGCCGCGTACCGGCACGGCTGGTGGTGGCTGATCGTCGCCGGAGTGATCGCGACGATGATCTCGGCGACGTACTACCTCGGCATCGTCCGGGCGATGTACTTCCGCGACCGGGCGGAGCTCCAGCTCGCCCCGGCCGGCGGCTCGCCCGACCGCGAGGTGCTGCTGAGCGCCGGCGTCCTGATCTGCCTGGCGGTGACGATCGGCTCGTTCTTCGCCGTGCAGCCGCTGATCGACGTCGTAAGCGCCGCGGCGCGCGCACTCCCGCTCTAGGGGCCGGCCCGGTCGAGGCCCTCGGGCTCGTGCTACGGCTTCGCGGGGCGCCAGGCGAGCCGCAGGTACGGCATCGCGGCGACGCAGGCCTTGAGGGCGAAGACGGCCAGGACGCCGACGAGGGCCGACCAGCCGAGCGGCGGAAGCGTGTGCATCTGCGTCGCCGGGGCGCGCGCGGCGCACGAGACGACCACGAGGGCCGCCGCGAGCGCCCACAGGAACGCCTGGACGCCCACGAGCGGCTCCTGCCGGCCGTCCAGGTACTCGCCGAAGGCGATCAGCGCCGAGACGGCCGCGAACGGCACTGCGGCGAGCAGCGCGTCGAAGGCGAGGCCGTGTGCCCCGTGTGCGTCCGCCACCGCGGCGAGCACCGCGAGGAGAGCCGGAAGCGCTCGACGTCCCACGGTTCCCTAGCTTCGCTCTCGAGCCGGACGGTCCTTCTATGCTCCCCGCCGAGACCGACCAAAGGAGCACCAGTGGCATCGCTCACCTGGCTTGGCCACGCGTCGTTTCGTCTCGACACGGACGAGGGCAAGCGCATCTACGTCGACCCGTTCCTCCAGGACAACCCGACCACGCCGGAGTCCGAGAAGGAGCCCGAGCGGGTCGACGTCATCGCGCTGACGCACGGCCACGGCGATCACGCGGCGGATGTCGTGCGCCTGTCGCAGGCGTTCCCGGACGCCGAGATCGTCGCGATCATCGAGCTGAAGAGCTGGCTCGGCAAGCAGGGAGCGAACACCGGCAGCCTGCCGGGCATCAACAAGGGCGGAACGGTCGAGACGGCCGGGGTGCGCTTCACGTTGACCGACGCGCGCCACTCGAACGGCAGCGACGCCGGCGAGTACCTCGGCGACGCGGCCGGGCTGGTCGTGCGCCTGAAGGACGGCACGTCGATCTACTTCGCGGGCGACACGTGCGTGTTCGGCGACATGCAGCTCATCGGCCGGCTCTACCAGCCGAACGTGGCGGTGCTCCCGATCGGCGACTGGTTCACCATGGGGCCCGAGGAGGCGGCCGTCGCCCTCGAGCTGCTCGGCAACCCGCGCTGCGTCCCCTGTCACTACGGCACGTTCCCCATCCTGACGGGGACGCCCGAGGAGCTCGGCAAGCTGACCGAGGCCCCGCTCGAGGTGCTGCGGCCGGGAGACACGCTCGAGCTGTGATCCCTCGCGGCCGTCTCGTCGCGACCTACTCCATCGTCGCCTGCGACCTGGCCGCCGGCCACTGGGGCGTCGCCGTGCAGTCGAAGTTCCTGGGCGTCGGCTCGATCGTCCCGTGGGCGGCGCCCGGGGTGGGCGCCGTCGCGACGCAGGCGTACGCCAACCCGCGCTACGGACCCGACGGGCTGGCCCTGCTCCGCGACGGCCTCTCCGCCGAGGAGACCGTCGCGCGCCTGACCGCGGCCGACGACGGCCGCGACCACCGGCAGCTCGGCGTCGTCGACGCGCAGGGACGCGGAGCGACGTACACGGGCGGCGCCTGCATGGACTGGGCCGGCGGCATCGCGGGCGACTGCTTCGCCGCCCAGGGCAACATCCTGGTCGGCGCCGAGACGGTCGACGCGCTCGCGCAGACGTTCGCCGACACCGAGGGCCGCCCGCTCGCACGGCGCCTGCTGGCGTGCCTCGCCGCGGCGCAGGCGGCCGGGGGCGACAGCCGGGGCCAGCAATCGGCCGCCCTGCTCGTGGTCGAGAAGGACGGCGGCTACGCGGGCCTCAGCGACACGCTGGTCGACCTGCGCGTCGACGACCACCCCGAGCCGATCGCGGAGCTGACGCGCATCTTCGAGCTCCACGACCTGCTCTTCGGCTCGACGCCGCGCGACGAGTGGCTCGCGGTGGACGACGGCCTGCGCGACGAGCTGGCCGGCCGGCTCCGGACCCTGGGCTACGACGGCGACCTCGACGAGGCCTTCGCCGCGTGGGCGGGAACCCAGAACCTCGAGGAGCGCGTCGACGGGATCGAGCGGATCGACCCCGTCGTGCTCGGGGAGCTGCGCCGGCAGTGAAGGACGGCGCCCGCTTCCTCGTCGCGAGCCTCGACGAGCTCGACGCGATCCCGGTCGCGCACGGCCTGGTCTGGCGGCCGATCCGCCGCCGCTTCGACCTGCGCGGGTTCGGCGTCAACGCCTATATGTCCGAGGAGGTCGGCGGCCAGGTCGTCGAGGAGCACACGGAGGAGCGCTACCGGCACGAGGAGCTGTACACGGTCGTCCGCGGCCGAGCCACGTTCGCGCTCGACGGCGTCGAGGTCGAGGCGCCCGCGACGACGTTCGTGCACATCGAGGACCCGCACGTCCGCCGCGTGGCGACCGCGCAGACGCCGGACACGGTCGTGCTCGCGCTCGGCGGGCGGCCGGGCGCCGCCTTCGAGGTCTCCGCCTGGGAGTCGCTCTTCGCGGCCATCCCCGCCACGCGGGCCGAGGACTGGGCGGAGGCGATCCGCCTGCACGAGGAGGCGCTCGTCGAGCATCCGGGCAACGCCTCCCTGGTGTACAACCTGGCCTGCATCGAGACGCTCGCGGGCCGTCACCTCGACGGGCTGCGCCATCTCCTCGAGGCGGTCGAGCTGGACCCGCAGACCGCCAACTGGGCCCAGCGGGACTCCGACTTCGCGGCGATCCGGAACGAGCCGGGCTTCCCGGCCGGGCAGGCGGAGGCGTCCGCCCGCAGCGTGGACGCGGCGCCGAGCGCACCGCGCGAGCCGGGGACCGGCTGGCGGGCGGCAGCCCTCGGCGACCTGCCCGAGCACGGCGGCTGGGTGCCGGTCCGCGCCGAGCTGGGCTTCCGCCCGGCCGGGATCAACGTCTGGGTCGGACACGAGGCCGGGAGCGAGGTGATCGAGGAGCACGACGAGGGCAGCCACGAGGAGCTGTATCTCGTGCTCGCAGGCCGCGCGGCGTTCTCGCTGGACGGAAAAGAGGTCGACGCTCCCGCCGGAACGCTGGTCGCGGTCGCACCGCCGGTGCTGCGCAAGGCCGTCGCAGCCGAGCCCGGGACGACCGTGCTCGCGATCGGCGCCGCTCCGGGCGAGCCCTTCACGCCCTCGGCGTGGGAGACGGACGCGCTAGCGAAGATCGCCGGGGAGCCGGACGCCGCCGGCGAGCGCGCGTAGCGCGGGCACCGGGTCGGCCTCGGGCTGCGCCACGAGCAGGACGGCGCCGTGGCCGTCGTCGGGGACGAGCGCGTCGACGAGGAGCTGGAGCCCGACCGCGAGCGCGAACGCCTTGTGGGCCTGCGCGCCCCCGAACGGCACCAGGTCCTCGGGCCGGGCCCGGCCGGCGAGTACGTCGCCGTGCGTCACGGCGCCCATCGACACGTCGACGACGACCGGCGGGCCGTCGGAGGACGGGATGCCGACGGCGAGCGGGTTCGTGCCGGTGAGCGGCGGACCGCCGTCGGGATGCCCGAGCCGGCGCGGCGAGGTGGCCGTCAGCACGGCGACGAGACCGCCGTCGGCCAGCTGCCGGACCCAGTAGCCGAGCATCCCCGTCGGAAAGGTCCGGCCGCACACGACGAGCCGCGCCCGCGCGGGCGGCGCGGCCAGCTGCGCCCGGACGACCTCGGCGAGCGTCAGGTAGCCGAGCGCCCCGGCGCCGTCCCACCGCTCGTAGCCCTCCTCCGCGACGACGCGTCTCGGCCGCGCGGCCACCTCGATCTCCGGCCACGACTCGAGCCACTCGATCCGGCCGAGCCCGTGGCCGACGCTGCCCTTCCGCTCCGCCGCGAGGAAGTGGTCGGCGAGGACCTCGACGTCGGCGGGCGCGAAGCCGAGCGCGGCCAGCCGCGGCCGGGCCTCCTCAGGCCGCACGTCGCCGGGCGGCCCACACGCCCGCCACGAAGGGCACGGCCCGCGCGGCCGCCGGCAGCGGGCGGGACGGCGCAGCCGTCACGAGACGAGCGGCAGCGTTCGCGTGAAGCCGCCGACCCGGCTCGCGTCGACGGCGCGCGCGAGCTCCGCGAGCGCGACGGCGGGGTCGGACTCCGGCTCGGAGAGCACGAGCGGCGTGCCGGCGTCGCCCGCCTCGCGCAGCCGCGCGTCGAGCGGCACGCGGCCGAGCAGCGGCGCGCCGAGCTCGGTGGCGAGCCGCTCGCCCCCGCCCGAGCCGAAGACGTCGGACGTCATGTTCTCGACGACCCCGACGAGCCGCATCCCCGTCTTCAGCGCCATCGTGGCCGCGCGGGACGCGACCTCCTGGGCGAGCGGCTGCGGCGTCGTGACGACGACGGCCTCCGCGCGCGGCAGGAGCTGGCCGAGCGAGATCGAGACGTCCCCGGTCCCCGGCGGCATGTCGACCACCAGCACGTCGAGCTCGCCCCAGTGCACGTCCTGGAGGAACTGCTCGAGCGCACGGTGGAGCATCGGGCCGCGCCACATCACGGGCTCGTTGTCGTCGAGGAAGAACCCGATCGACATCAGCTTGAGGCCGTGCGCGAACGGGGGGACGATCATCTTGTCGACGACCACCGGCTTCTGCCGCAGGCCGAGCATGTGCGGGATCGAGTGGCCGTAGATGTCCGCGTCGAGGACGCCGACCGAGCGGCCGAGCGCCGCGAGCGCTGCGGCCAGGTTGACGGTCAGCGTCGACTTCCCGACCCCGCCCTTGCCGGAGCACACCGCGACCACCCGCGTCTCGGGATGGAGCTGGATCCCGCGCGGCTCGATCCCGCCCCGCAGCTTCGTCGTCAGGGCGGCGCGCTCGTCCGGGGTCATGACGTCGAAGCGCAGGTCGACGCGCTCGACGCCCGGGAGACCGCCCACGTGCTCGGTCACCTGGTCCTCGAAGGACGAGCGGAGGGGGCAGCCGACGACGGTGAGCGCGATCGTCACGGTGACGACGCCGCCTTCGATCTCGACGCCGCGCACCATGTCCAGCTCCGTCACCGGACGCCTCAGCTCCGGGTCGATGACACGGCTCAGCGCCTCGAGAACCTGGTCGTGACTGGGCATCCGATTGAGGCTAGCACCCTCCGGGCGCCGCTCCGCAGGCCGCCCCATTCGGGGGAGGCGCGGTCCGGGGCGCTCAGGAAGACTTGGGCCGGAATGGGGGGACTGGACCGCCTCCTCGGCCGTCTGGGCGGCGCGAGCAGCGCCGAACGGCGGCTCCTGGACGCCATCCCGCTGGCGACGGTGGCGTTCGACGCGGACGCCCGCATCCACCGGTGGAACACCGCCGCCGAGCACCTGTTCGGGTGGTCGGCCGAGGAGGTGATCGGGAAGCGCAACCCGATCGTCCCGTCCGCCGAGACGGCGGCCGCCCGCGAGAACCACCGCCGCATGACGACGTCGCGCGACCCGGTCGAAGGGCTGGAGGTCGTCCGCCAGCGCCGTGACGGGACGCTGATCGACGTCAGCGTGTTCGCGACGCCGCTTCCGCCCGACTCCGGCCCGCCGGGCAGCTACCTCGTGGTCTACGAGGCGATCGGCGCGCGGAAGGAGGCGGAGCGCGAGCGCCGCAGGGCGCAGCGCCAGTACCGGGAGCTCGTCGAGGCGCTGCCGCTCGTCACCTACGTCGACGAGGTCGCCCCCGGCGCGCCGAACGTGTACACGAGCCCGCAGATGCGCGACCTGCTCGGCTGGGACCCGAGCGACTGGGTCGAGGACGCGACCTTCCTCGAGCAGGTGCTGCACCCGGACGACCGCGAGCGCGTGCTCGCCCAGATCGAGCGGTCGTCCCGCACGCACGAGTCCGTCCGCCAGGAGTACCGGATCCGTCACCGCGACGGCCACTACGTCTGGGTGCGCGACGAGAGCGCGATCATCGTCGACGACGACGGCCACGCTCTCTCGCGCGGCTTCCTGCTCGACATCACCGAGGAGAAGCGGCTCGAGGAACAGCTCCTCCAGGCGCAGAAGATGGACGCGCTCGGCCAGCTCGCCGGCGGGATCGCGCACGACTTCAACAACCTGCTCACCGGCATCGCCGGCTACGCCGACCTGGCGGCGAGCGCGACGCGGAACCCGTCGGTCGAGCGCTGCCTCGACGGGATCAGGACGGCCACGAGCGAGGCGGCGAGCCTCACCGGCCGCCTGCTCGCCTTCAGCCGGCGCGACGTGCCGGAGCGCCGGTCGGTCGACCTGAACGGCGTCGTCCGCGGCACCGCCGACCTGCTCGAGCGGATCGTGCGCGAAGACGTGCGCCTCGTGCTCGACCTCGCCCCGCAGCTGCCGAGCGTCTCGGGCGACCCGGCGCAGCTCAAGCAGGTCGTGCTCAACCTCGCGCTCAACGCCCGCGACGCGATGCCCGACGGCGGCACGCTGCGGATCGCCACGGGCGCCGTCGACGACCGCGTCGTGCTGCGAGTCGCCGACTCCGGTCACGGGATGGACGAGGAGACGCGCCTCCGGGCGCTGGAGCCGTTCTTCACGACGAAGGGCGACGGCGAGGGCACCGGCCTGGGGCTGGCGGTCGTCTACGGCGTCGTCGAGAGCGCCGGCGGCACGATCGCGATCAAGTCGTCGCCGGGTGCGGGCACGGTCGTGACGGTGGACCTCCCCGCCGAGGCGCTCGACGCCCTCCCGGACGAGCCGGCCGTCCACGCGCCGGCGCCCGCCGGCGGGGGCGAGCGCGTGCTCGTCGTCGAGGACCGGCAGATCGTGCGCGACCTGACGCGCAGCATCCTCGAGGACGCGGGCTACGTGGTGCGCGCCGCGCCCGGCGGCCCGGAGGCGCTCCGGCTCGCCGAGGCCGAGGGCGCGTTCTCGCTGATCGTGACCGACGTGGTCATGCCCGACATGAGCGGGGTCGAGCTCGCCACCCGCCTGCGCGCGACGCAGCCGGAGGTGCGAGTGCTCTACATGTCCGGGTACACGGACGACGTGCTGGGACCGGACGAGCTGGGGGCGCCGCACACGAGCTTCCTGCGCAAGCCGTTCGGCGCGAGCGAGCTCACGGCCGCCGTCCGGGACCTGCTGCTGGCGCCGGCGCCGGCGTAGGCGGGGCCGGCAGACCCAGCCGCTCGCGCAGGCCGCGGGCGTTCCGGACGGCGAATCCCTCCCAGTCGTTGTTGAAGTACGCGAAGACGTCCACGTCGCGTCCCCAGCGCCGTAGACGGCCAGCCCACTCGTCGAGCTCCGTGGCCGAGTAGTTGCCCCGCGCGCCGCGCGTCCCGGCGTGGAACCGCACGAACGTGAAGTCCGCCGTCAGCTCGAGCGCCTGGAAGTCGTGCACCGCCGGCCGGTCGCCGACCACGAGCGCGACGCCGTGCTCGCGGAGCAGCGCGTAGAGATCGTCCCGGAACCACGACGGGTGCCGGAGCTCGAAGGCGTGCCGCAACCCGCGCGGCAGCTGCTCGAGAGCGGCGGCCAGCCGGTCGAGGTCGCAGCGGAACGTCGGCGGGAGCTGCCAGAGCAGCGGTCCGAGCTTCGGCGAGCGCAGGAGGGGCTCGATCCGGTCGAGCAGGAGCGGCAGATGCTCCGGCACGTCCTGCAGGCGCTTGACGTGCGTGAGGTAGCGGCTCGCCTTGACGGCGAAGACGAAGTCGTCGGGCGTCTCCTCGACCCAGCGCGCGACGGCCGGCGCCCGCGGCAGCCGGTAGAAGGTCGAGTTGACCTCGACCGTGTCGAAGTGCTGCGCGTAGAACCGGAGCCAGCGGCTCGCCGGACACCGCGGCGGGTAGAAGACGCCGTGCCTCCAGTGCGCGTAGTTCCAGCCGGAGCAGCCGATGCGGATCGCCACACCGGCGGCGTTCCCGCCGGCGCCACGCCTAAAGCGGATGGAACAGCAGGCCCGAGGTGAGCTTCGGGTAGAAGAAGGTCGACTTCTGCGGCATCGTCTCGCCCGCGTGGGCGAAGCGGGCGACCTGGTCGACGGTCACCGGCTGGAGCAGGAACGCGGCCGCGGCGTCGCCCCGGTCGACCGCCGCCACGGCCTCCTCGGCGTACGCCGTGTAGCCGACTCCCTCGGGCGCGAACGACTCGACGACGCGCGGCCCGAAGTCGTCGTCGGTCGCGACCCGCAGGTACCGGCCGTCGCGGTAGAGCGTGACGCCGTCGCCCGGGCCCGAGACCTCCTCCCCGGGCACGTCGCCCACGGCCTGCACGGTGCGGTGGGTCGGGAAGATCTCGAGCCCGGGCGAGCGCGAGGAGACGAGGATCGCGAACGTGTGCGTCGCGGAGGGCTCCTCGTCCCGGAACGCCACCGCGGTCTCGTAGCGGTGGTGGCCGTCGGCGATGAGGAGCGGCGTGCCGATCTCGAGCTCGCCCGCCTCGACGGGCCAGACCCGCGTGCGCACGCCGCCGTCCGTGACGTCCATCGCAGGCTCGCCGTCCGGCCGGGCGAGCACGGGATCGGCGTCGTAGAGCAGGAAGATCGGCTCCAGCTGCGTCCGGGTCGCGCGCAGGAGCCGCAGGCGGCCCTCCTTCGGCCCGGCGTGCGTACGCTCGTGCGGGAGCACCTGACCCGCGGAGTACGGCGTCGCCTCCACCGACGCGGCGAAGCCCTCGCGCGTGCGCGCGACCCCGTCCGGACCGGTGTAGTCCTGCGCCACCCACCAGTACGCCGGCTCCGCCTCGACGAGCACGCCCTTCTGCCGCCAGCCGGCCAGGTCGCGAGCCGACTCCTCGGCCGAGTCCCCGAGCGTCAGGTGGACGACGTTGTACGGGCTGCGGGCGAGGTACTCGCGCAGCAGAGCGGCGTCGATGACGTCGTACGGAGGCGCCACGAGCGCGTCGAGCGGCCCGGCGACCGCCGGCTCGTAGCGAAGCGCGCGAAAGGGCCTGACCGCGGGCACCGCCGGAGCGTACCGTTCGCGTCCGTGACCAGGGTGCGCACCGCACGGCAGGCGGCGGCCTGGCTCGACCGGGTCGGCGTCGCCCTCCTCCTCGCGAAGCCGGACAACGTCCTGCCGTCGCTGTGGGAGGCCGTAAAGGGCGACCGCGAGCAGACCTGGGCGATCCGCGACGCCGACGGCGCCTTCGTCGCGTGGAGCGAGGAGATGGGCGTCGTCTGGCGCCTCAAGGACGAGCTGCCCGAACGCGGCCTCGCCTGCGTCGGCAAGCACCTCGGCGCAGGGGTGGCCTGCATCTCGCCCGCGGCGCTGCCGCTCCTCTACGCCCTCACCGGCCGGGACGGCACGCCGGAGGACTTCCGGGCCGCGTCGACCGGGCTCGAGCTCGAGCTGGCCGAGGCCGTGCTCGCCGAGGGACCACGGTCGGGGCCGGAGCTCCGCGAGCTGCTCGGCGTCCCGAAGGCGCAGGTCGAGCGCGCGCTGGCGCGGCTCCAGCGCCGGCTCGTGCTGACGAGCGCCGGCCTCGTCGAGCGGGAGCAGGGCTGGCCCGCGGTGGCGCTCGACCTCGTCGCGCGAGCGTGGGAGCTGCCGGCGCTGCCGTCCGAGGACGAGGCGCGCCGCGCGCTCGCCCGCCTCGTGCTCGACGCCGCCGGCGAGCTGACGGCGGCCGATCTCGCCGCGGCGCTCGGCTGGCGCCGGAAGCTCGCGGCCGAGGTGCTCGACGAGGTGGCGGAGGGCCGCGACGGAGACGGTTTCCGCATCTGGACGCGCCTCTAGACTGGGCACGGTGACGATCGCGGAGCTGGCGGAGGACCGCGTCGTCGAGGGCGTCTACGCCGTCCGCGCGAAGCGCAAGCTGCGGACGCGGGGCGGAGCCTCGTACCTCGCGCTGGAGCTCGTCGATCCGACGGGGCGCATCGAGGCGCGCGTGTGGAACGACGTCGAGCTGCTCGACGGCCGCTTCTCGGAGGGCGACGCCGTGCGCGTGCTCGGCCGCGTCGAGCGCTTCCGCGACCGACTCCAGCTCGACGTGCGCTCCCTCGAGGCGGCCGACGTCGACCCGGCGACGCTGACGCCCGTCGCCCGCCGCGACCGCGAGGAGCTCCAGGGCTTCCTCGAGTTCCTCGTCTCGGAGCTGGCCCATCCCGGCCTCGCCGCGACGGTGCGCGCGGTGCTCGCCGACCGCGACCTGGCCGGCTACCCGGCCACGCCCGACGATCACCACTCCTACGCCGGGGGGCTGCTGGAGCACACGGTCGGCGTGGCGACGCTGTGCCGCGAGACGGCGCAGCTCCACCCGCGCCTGCGGGGCGACCTCGTCCTCGCGGCGGCGCTGCTGCACGACGTCGGCCGCACGCTGGAGCTCGGCCGCGCGCCGGCGTTCGCGCCCACGGAGGAGGGCCGGCTGCTCGGGCACGTCCATCTCGGCGTCCGCCTGGTCGAGCAGCGGGCGGAGGGCCTGACGCCCGCCCAGCTCGCCGAGCTCGTGCACTGCGTGGCCTCCCACCACGAGGCGCGGAGCGCCCGCACCGCCGAGGCGGCGGTGCTCTACCACGCGAACCAGCTCGACGCGATCGCCGCGACGCGACCGGTCGATTGACGCCGCTCCTGTTGGCGCTCTCGGCCAGCCTCGCCTGGGGTGTGGCCGACTTCGTCGGGCCCGTGTGGGCGCGCACCCTGGGCACGCTCCGCGTCCTCCTCTGGGCGCAGGTCGGAGGCGTGCTCGCGATCGGCCTGGCGGTGGCGATCCGCGGCGACGGCCCGCACGGCTCGGCGGTGCTGTTCGCGATCGTCGCCTCGATCGCGGGCACGGCGGGGCTCTACGCCTACTACCGCGGCGTCGCGATCGGCGCGATGAGCGTGGTGGCGCCGATCGCCGGGGCCTCGGCGGTCATCCCGGTGGTCTGGGGCGTCGCGGGCGGCGACCGGCCGACGGCGGTGCAGGTCGCCGGCGTCGTCTGCGCGCTGGTCGGGGTGGCGTTCGCCTCGCGCGAGCACCAGGCCGAGGCGACGCGCCGGGTCGCGGCCGGCGTGGGGCTCGCACTGCTGGCGGCCGTCGGGTTCGGCTTCTACTTCCCGCCGATGCACGCGGCGGGCAAGGTCGACTTCTGGTGGACGGCGCTCGTCTTCCGCGTCACGACGCTCCTGCTCGTGGCGGCCGCGGTCGCCGTCCAGCGGCCCGAGCTGCGCCTGCGCCGCCGCGACCTGCTGATCTGCGCCGGGGTCGGCATCGGCGACACGCTCGGGAACGCCCTCTTCGCCGCCGCGTCCCGCTCGGGCCTCGAGAGCCTGACCGCGGTGCTGGCGTCGCTCTACCCGATCGTCACGGTCGCCCTGGCCGCGACGTTCCTGAAGGAGCGCATGGCGACCGCCCAGCGCGTCGGCATCGGCCTCACGCTGGCCGGGGTCGTGCTGATCAGCGTCTGAGCCGGTGGAGGGAGGGTTCGGGAGGGGAACCGAAGGCGCCCCTCCCGACGATCAGACGTTGAAGCGGATGTTCAGGACGTCGCCGTCGCGCACGACGTAGGTCTTCCCCTCCAGGCGCTGCTTGCCCCGACGGGAGACCTCGGCGTGGGAGCCTGCGTCGACGAGGTCCTTCCAGTCGACGACCTCGCAGCGGATGAACCCGCGGGCGATGTCGGAGTGGATCGCCTCGGCGGCGTCGAGCGCCGTCTCGCCGTTGCGGAGCGTCCACGCGCGCGTGTCCTTCTCGCCGGCGGTGAAGAACGTGATCAGGTCGAGCGCGTCCCGCAGCCGGCCGGCCACGTCGTCGAGCGCGGACGAGCCGCCGTCGCGGTAGGCGGCCGCCTCCTCGTCGGGCAGCTCCGCCAGCTCGGCCTCCAGCTGGAGGTCGATGCCCGCCGGGCCGTTCACGATCGCGAGCAGCGGCTTCGTCGTGAGCGGCTCGAGCTCGCCGGGCAGCTCGCCGGCGTACTCGGAGAGCGGCTTGCCCGCGTCGACGTGGGCGAGCACCTTCCCGAGCTCCTCGACCTCGGCGCGGAGCTTCGCGTCGCCGGACTTCGCCTGCTTCTCGACCCGCTCGAGGCGGCGCTCCACGTGGCCGCGATCGGCGACGAGCAGCTCGAGCTTGAACGTCTCGAGATCGCCGTCCGGGTCGGGTGCGATCCCGAAGCCGCGGAGGACGACGAGCAGCGCGTCGACCTGCCGGAGGTTCCCGAGCAGCGCCGGGCCGGAGCCGGGCACGTCCTGGACGCGGATCGTCGCCGGCGTGATCTTGCGCGCCGAGACCACCTTCGCGAGCGCGTCGAGCCGCTCGTCGGCGATCGGCGCCACGCCGAGATTCGTCTTGCCGTACTCCCCGCCGCCCGTCTTCGTCAGCGCGGTGAAGAGCGACGTCTTGCCACTGCCGGCCGGACCGACGATGCCCACCTCGAGAGCCACGGAGCGGAGGGTAGCCTCGCCGTCGATGCGCGCGAACCGGGTACGGCGCCTGCGCGCCGACGAGTGGCGCGAGCTGAAGGAGATCCGGCTCGCCGCGCTCCTGGACGCGCCGGACGCCTTCGCGACGCGCTACGCCGAGGCGGCGGCGCGCGACGACGCGCGCTGGCGGGCGGACGCGGCCCGGGGCGCCGGGACCGAGCACGCCACGTTCGTCGCGGTCGAGGACGGGCGCTTCGTCGGCATGGCCGGCGGGTGGAGCGGCGACGGCGTCGCCCGCCTGATCCAGATGTTCGTGCGGCCCGAGGCACGCGGGACGGGCGTCGCCGACGAGTTGATCCTCGCGGTCGCCGGCTGGGCGCGGGATCAGGGCTTCGCCCGGTTGGAGCTCGGCGTCGTCGAGGGGAACGAGGCGGCCGAGCGGGCCTACGCGCGGTGCGGCTTCGTCCGGGTCGGCGCGCCGCTCGACCGGAGCGCGGCCGGCCTGGCGCCCGAGGTGCGCATGGCGCTCGCGCTCTAGGCGCCCTTCGCCTGCTCGCGCCGCTCGAGCTGCTTCTGGAGCGACACGAGCGCGCGGTGCTGGAGCGACTTGATCGCGCCTTCGGTCTTGCCGAGGATCGTCGCCGCCTCGGCGTTCGAGAAGTTGAAGACGAACTTCAGCGTCAGCACCTGCTGCTGCTCGCCGGAGAGGTCCTCGATCAGCTCCAGCATCGACCGCCGCCCGATCGACTCGAGCGCGCCCGCCTCGGCGGACGTCGACTCGTCGGGATCGGGCTCCGGCGGCTCCTCCTCGGGCTGCCAGCGCTTGTTCGCGCGGAAGTGGTCCATCGCGAGGTTGTGCGCGATCCGGAACAGCCAGGCGGAGAACGGCGCCGACTGCCAGCGGAACTTGCCGATCGACTCGAGCATGCGCAGGAACGTCTGCGTCGTCAGGTCCTCGGCGTCGTGCCGGTTGCCGACGCTGACGTGCAGGTAGCTGTAGATCCGGTCGAAGTGGATCAGGTAGAGCTCTTCGAGCGCGTCCCGGTCGTCCTGCTGGGCGCGGTCGACGAGCGCGCGGACGCGCGCCGTCTCGCTCTCCTTCTTGCGCGTCGCCGCCTCGGACATCCCCGGGATCGTGCCCGACGGCCGACGAGCGTAACCCGCTAGCTGTCCGCGCCGAAGCCGACGCGGCTCTCACGGGCGAACCGCTTGACGTAGACGACCCGCGCGAGGGCGACGGTGTAGCGCCCGTCGTCGGCCTCGAACGACCACGCGCCGTCGTGGTCGCCCGAGAGCGCACGGTCGAGATCGTCGGCCGTCTGCGACGGGACGAGGACGGACAGCACCTGGGTGCCGTCGAACGCGATCTCGATACGGACGCGGTCGTTCTCAGCCATCGGCGACGAACTCTGCCAGAACTCCGCCGGTCGACTGCGGATGGACGAACGCGACCTGCAGGCCGAAGAGCCCGCGGCGCGGTGTCTCGTCGATCGGCTCGGCGCCTTCGGCCCGTACGCGCTCGAGCTCCACCGCCACGTCCTCGACGAGGAACGCGACGTGGTGCATCCCGGGCCCCCGCTTCGCGAGGAACCGGCCGACCGGCGTCTCCGGGCCGGTGGGCGCGAGGAGCTCGATCCGCGAGTCGCCGACCCGGAGCGAGGCGGCCTCGACGCCCTGCTCCTCGACGCGGTCGCGGTGCTCGAGCCGGGCGCCGAAGAGCGACGCGTAGCGACCGATCGCCTCGTCGAGGTCGTCGACCGCGACGCCGATGTGGTGGACGCTCAGCGCGGCCATTCGCGGTCCAGGATCGCGTACACGGCCTCGCTCTGCCATTCGTCCTTCACCCATTCGTTCTCGACGAACGTCGCCTCGTGCCGCATCCCGAGCTTCTCCGCGACGCGCGCCGACGCGACGTTGCGCGGCTCGAGCCGTGCGACCACCCGATGCACGCCCCCGACGGCGAAGGCCCAGTCGAGCAGCGCCCTCGTCGCCTCGACCGCGTAGCCGTGGCCCTGGTGACGCGGGAGGATCGAGTAGCCGACCTCGACGCCCCGGTGCTCGAAGCTCGTGT
Source organism: Gaiellaceae bacterium (assembly GCA_035546715.1). Lineage (GTDB taxonomy): Bacteria > Actinomycetota > Thermoleophilia > Gaiellales > Gaiellaceae > PALSA-600. Next base: position 16,903 of record DASZWI010000184.1, read on the forward strand.
ACCAGAGGCCGAGGCCGCCCACGTAGGCGCCGTCGGGCAGCGTGACGGCCGCGCTCAGGCCGCTCGTCTCGGTGAGCTCGCGGCGCTCCAGGCAGCGGTCGAGCCGCTCGCGCGTGGCCGCGGGCGTCGCCGGCCCTTCGTAGAGCCACCGGACGACGGTCTCGTCGCTGTACAGCTCGTGCAGCGCGTCGAAGTCGTCCTCCGCGTACGGGCGGAGGACCAGGCGTTCGGTCTGGAGCGGCCAGTCCGGCTTCACGTCGCAGACGCTAGCGGCCCGGCTCGCCGCGGCCGGGGGAGGCGCAACCGCTAGAGGCCCTGCGGGTCGGCGCCGAAGATGCGGACGACGCCGACCTCCTCCGAGGCGCGGGACTCGCGCCCGACGTCGGCGAACACCTCGACGAGCTCGTCGCGCGTCAGCGTCTCCCGCTCGAGCAGCGCCCCCGCGACCCGGTCGAGCGCCGCGCGGTGCTTGCGCACGAGCCGCGTCGCCTCGCCGTAGGCGTAGTCGGTGAGCTGCGCCTGCTCGGTGTCGCGGAGACGCTTCGTCTCCTCCGAGAGGGCGTAGTTGTCGGCGCGCACCGTCCGGGACGTGACGCTCTCGCCCATGCCCCACTCGAACACCATGGACCGTGCGATCTGGGTCACCTTCTCGAGGTCGTTCGCGGCGCCGTTCGTCACGCGTCCGAAGACGACCTCCTCGGCGGCCCGCCCGGCGAGCGCGACGACCATCCAGTCGAGCAGCTCCTCCTTGGTCTCGAGGTACCGCTCCTCCTCCGGTAGGTGGAGCACGAAGCCGAGGGCGCTGCCGCGCGCGATGATCGTGGCCTTCTGGGGGTCGTTGCCGACCAGGTGCGAGAGCAGCGCGTGACCGCCCTCGTGGTAGGCGAGGATCCGCTTCTCCTTGTCGGTGACGATGCGCCGCTGCTGGAGCCCGGCGACGACGCGCTCGAGGGCGTAGTCGAAGTCGGAGGCGCCGATCGTGCCGCGGTCGTGGCGGCCGGCGGCGATCGCGGCCTCGTTGCAGATGTTCGCCAGGTCGGCGCCGGTGAGACCGGACGTCTGCCGCGCGACGGACTCGAGGTCGACGTCGGGGGCGAGCGGCTTCCCGCGCGTGTGCACCGCCAGGATCGCGCGGCGGCCGCGGAGGTCGGGTGGCTGGACGAGGATCTGGCGGTCGAACCGGCCGGGGCGCAGCAGGGCCGGGTCGAGGTCCTGCAGGCGGTTGCTCGCGCCCATCACGACGACCTGGTCGCGCGGGCCGAAGCCGTCGAGCTCGACGAGGAGCTGGTTCAGCGTCTGGTCCTGCTCGCGGTTGAACGAGTTGCCGCTGCGGGCCATCCCGACCGCGTCGAGCTCGTCGATGAAGACGATCGAGGGCGCGTTGCGGCGCGCCTCGTCGAAGAGCTTGCGGATGCGCGCGGCGCCGAGCCCGGCGAACATCTCGACGAACGCCGAGGCGCTCTGCGCGTAGAAGCGCGCGCCGGAGGCGTTCGCGACCGCCTTCGCGGCCAGGGTCTTGCCGGTGCCCGGCGGCCCGTGGAAGAGGATTCCCTTCGGCACGCGGGCGCCGAGCGACTCGAACTTCCGCGGGTCGCGCAGGAAGTCGACGATCTCCTGGAGCTCCTCCTTCGCCTCGTCGAGACCGGCGACGTCGTCCCACGTGACGCTGGAGGCGGAGCCCGGGGCGATCTGCACCGGCTTCACCCGCGGCATCAGGCGCACGGTCTTCCAGAGCAGCCAGACGACGACGCACATCAGCGCGAAGAAGAGGACGGGCAGCCAGTCGAGCGCGAAGCTCTGCATCCACGAGCCGAACGTCGAGGCGACCGTCACCTCCGGCCTATCGGCAGGCCCCGCACGCGCCTTGAGCGACCGGCGCGGGGCGCGCCCGGATGCGCCGGATCGCTAGAGGGCGGCGATGACGTCCGCAACGCTCGCGAAGCGGACGCCCGCGTCCCGCCAGGCGGCGGCGCAGGCCGCGGTGCGCGTCTCGTCGAGGCCGCGCGCCGCCTCCTCGACGTAGGTGACCGTGCGGCCGCGGGCGAGCAGCCCGCGGATCGCCGCGTCGTTGCAGACGTCCGAGGCGACGCCGAACAGGATCACCTCGTCCGGGTCGAGGAGCCGCAGCAGCCGGTCGGCGTGCGGGTTCGTGAAGACGTCGAAGCTCTTCTTCAGGAGCAGGAACTCGCGGCCCGAGATCCACCGGTCGGCCACCTCGGCCAGCGCCAGCGGCACCGGATCGACCTGGGCGGTCTCGGGGATCTTCTCGGCGCCGCGCGTGCCGCGCAGGCAGTGGGGCGGGTAGGTGGTGAGGAAGTCGGGCTCGGCGGAGATCTCCGCGTCGGTCAGCTCGTGGTCGTCGGCGGAGGCGATATGCGGGATCCCGGCCGCACGGGCCGCCTCGACGAGCCGCGCCATCGCCGGCACGGCCTCCTCGGCACCCGGGACGGCGAGCTTGCCGTCGGCGTGGACGAAGTCGACCTGCGTGTCGACGTCCCAGAGGATCCGTCCGGCCATCGCTACGTCACGCGCTCCAGGCGCGGGTTCGGGCGGTAGTGGCGCCCGACCTTGGCGGCCGGGACGCCGTCCGCGAGGACGATGTCGGCGGTGAAGTCGTTCGAGCCCCGGATGAGCGACGAGCCGACGCCGTACGCGTCGACGGGCACGCCGCCCTCCTCGAACTCGCGGATCTTGTCGGCGTCGAACCCGCCCGAGACGACGATCTTCACGTCGGGGAACCCGGCCTCGTCGAGCGCGTCGCGCACCTTCCAGACGAGGCGCGGGTTGACGCCCGTCGGCCTGAAGTCGCCGAGCTCCGCCCACAGCGAGCGGTCGACGAGCGCCTCCGACGTGTCGAGCCGCACGCCCCACAGGCGCGGGCCGAGCGCACGGGCGACGTCGAGCGCGGTGCGCACCGAGTCGTTCTCGAAGTCGACGAGGACGGTCAGGTTCATCTCCGGGGGAGCCCACTCGGCGAACCGGAGCGCGGCCGTGACGGTGTCGCCGCCGTACGCCGCGATCAGCGCGTGCGGCACCGTGCCGATGCCCTGGCCGCCCCACCAGGACGCCTGCTCGTCGGTCGTGACGCCGATCTCGGCGCCCAGCACCTGGCCGGCGATGTAGGCCGCGTACCCGTCGCCGGTCTGCACGCGATGGTGGTCGTGGCGGGCCGGCATGAAGATCAGCGGCTTGCCGTTCAGGACGGACAGCACGCGGGCGACGTTGGTCGTGATCAGCGTGCGCCGGGCGAGGACGCCCAGGTAGACGGTCTCGAGGTGCGCGAAGGTCGTGTAGTCGCCCTCGATCGTCAGCACCGACTCGTACGGCGCGATCGCGTCGCCGTCGTAGAGCGCGTGCACGATGAGGCTGTCCCAGTCGTGCGAGCACAGCTTGAGGACGGCGATAGCCTCGTCCATCCCGCCGAGCAGCGCCTGGTTCTTCTGGAACACCTGGAGGACGACGTTCGGGTGGCGGCCGTCCCGGAGCAGCGCGGCCCGCGTGTGGTTGAAGTACGCGTCGGTGTAGTAGCCCGCGCGCATCTTCTCGATCGGGAGGTCGAAGACCTCCGGCTCGAGCCGCTTACGCGTCGTCGTCGACATCCTCGAGCCTCAGGCACGCCTGGAGCGCGGCGTCGGCGACCTCGAGCTGAGCCGGCGTGGGCTCCTCGGTCGCGAGCCTGTGCTGGAGCTCGTGACCCGGCCGGGCGAGGAGCCGCGACACGGGGTGCTCCGGGTGCCGCGTCATCCAGGCGAAGAGCTCGCCGGAGAACGCGAGCGATCCGAGCGCCGCCGCGACGCGCCCGGTGGGCCGCAGCCGCTCCGGCAGGCGCCGGGCGGCGACGTTCCCGGCCGCGCCGGCGACGAGCATCGGGCCGACGAGGTGCGTGCCGCAGCGCTCGTGCTCCCGCGGCCGCGTCTCGCCGTGCTCGTAGGTGCCGATCGAGACGTGCTCGGCGCCGTGGTAGCCGGCCACCTCGCCGCGCCGCAGTGCGAGGATCGCCGGCGCGAGCGCGAGGACGCCGCCCGCGAGCTCCTGCGTCAGGGGCCGCAGTCGCGAGCGCCGGAGGGCGCGGCCGAGCGACGCCGCACCGGCCATCGCGGCCACCACGCCGGGCCGCTCGAAGGGCAGCTTCGCAGCCGGCAGCGCACGCTTCACCTGCGGCAGCAGCGCGAGCGCCTCGACGACGCTCGCCGGGCCGCGCAGGGCGGGGTTCGCGACGCGGCTCGCCGCCACGCGCTTGCGCCGGGCGGCCACCTGGATCCGTCCCTCCCGGTCGCGGATCGCGCAGGCCCACGCCGTCGGTCCGTGCACGAGCACGCCGTTGGAGAGGGCCATGCCGCCGAGCCGCACCACGCCGGAATTCAAGCGCACACGGAGCGTGCGGCGTGGAGGAGCCACCGGACGCCGAGCTCGAGGTCCGCCACCGGGACCCGCTCGTCCGCGGAGTGGACGAGCCGGGCGGCGACCTCGGGATCCAGCGTCCGAGCCGGGAAGAACCCGTACGCCACGGTCCCGAACGCCTCCCGGACCCAGTGCGAGTCGGTGAAGCCGGCGGCGCAGATCGGCGCCGCGCTCGCGCCCGGCTCCTCGCCGGCGACGAACGACGCGACGGCGTCCCAGAGCGGTCCGTCGAGCGGCGAGCGGGTGCCCCCGAAGCGCTCGATGCTCTCCAGCTCGTAGTCGCCGGGGCCGAGCAGGTCCCGGATCAGCTGCTCCCCCTCCTCGGGCGTCTGACCGGGCAGCAGCCGCATGTCGATTGTCACCTCGCAGACGCCGGGGATCACGTTCCGGGCGTCCGAGGCCCGGATCATGGTCGGCGAGACGGTCGCCCCGAGGAGCGGCTCGATGAGCTCCCCGGCCAACGGGTGGACGCTGCGTGCCGCCGCAAGCGCGTCCGCGGCCACGGGCACCTCGGGCAGCAGCGTCGCGAGGAACCCCTCCGTCTCGGGCATGAGCCGCGGCTCGGACACGAACGTCCCGAGGCGCTCGACCAGGACGGCCGCCTTGACGAGCGCGTTGTCCGCGATTCCCGGCATCGACGCGTGACCGGTCCGGCCGTGGACGCGCAGCAGCAAGGGCGCGCTCATCTTCTCGGCCGAGGCGCAGAGGTAGAGGACGCGGCCGCCGAGGTCGACACGGTCGCCGGCGCCCTCGTTGATCGAGAAGTCGGTCCGGACGGCGTCGGGGTGCGCCTCCACGAGCCATTCGAGGCCGAACCCACGGCCGACCTCCTCGTCCGCGGCGGCGACGAACACGAGGTCGCCGCTGCCGCGCCAGCCCTCCCGCGCCAGGGTGGCGACCGCGACGGCGCTGGCCGCGACCTCGCCCTTCATGTCGAGGGCGCCGCGCCCCCAGACCTCGCCGTCGACGACCTCGCCCCCGAACGGATCGTGCCGCCATCCGGCCGGGTCGGCCCCGACGACGTCCGTGTGCGACAGGAAGGCGAGCGAAGGCCCGTCGCCGCGGCCGCGGATACGGGCGACGAGGTTGGCGCGCTCGGGCACGCGGGCGTAGAGCTCGCACTCGACGCCTGCAGCCTCGAGGTAGGCGCGCAGCACCTCGGCGGCTGCCGTCTCGTTGCCCGGCGGGTTGGTGGTGTCGCGGCGGATCAGCTCCCGGAGGAGCTCGACGACCTCTGTCACCCGAGACGGCCAGTCACTTGCGCCGCCCGAGGACGAGCAGGTAGCGGCGCGGTGCGCGGATGCGGCCCTGCTCGTCCTCGTAGGCGGAGTAGAGCTCGACGAACGCCCGGTGGAACTCCTCCCGCTGCGCGGCGTCCAGCCGCTCGACGAGCGCGCGCACGGGCGGCGACGACCCGGCGAAGAGCTCCCAGATCTCCTCGGCGTCGTCCGCCTCGAGCCAGAGCGTCCCGTCGTCGAACTCCAGCTCGAAGTCCTCGCCGAGCATGTCCTCGACGTGGTCCTCGCGCCCCCACTCGTACACCTCGCGGCCCTCGAGCGGCTCCTCGGTGAACCGGCGGTAGAGCTCGCCGAGCCTCGGGTTCGGCTTCCAGGCGGTGAAGCCGAGCCGCCCGCCGGCACACGACACGCGCGCCAGCTCGGCCGCGACGTTGGCGTGGTCGGGCGCGAAGATGAGGCCGAAGTTCGAGGCGAGGACGTCGAAGCAGGCGTCCTCGTACGGCAGGTACTCGACGTCGCCGCGGTCGAAGCGGATCTCGACGCCCTCCTCGGCCGCCCGCCGACGCGCCTTCTCGAGCATCGGCTCGGTGATGTCGATCGCGGTCACCCGGGCGCCGGCCCGCGCGGCGCGGACGGCGACCTCGCCCGTGCCGGCGGCGAGATCGAGCACTCGTTCCCCCGGCGCGATGCGGAGCGCCTCCACCAGCCGGTCGGTCACCGGACTGAGACGCGCGGCGAACCGCTCGTAGGTACCGGAGGCCCAGATCTCGCTCATGCCGGTGACTCCGCGTCGACCGTCACGCACCTCAGCATACTTCGCTGAGGATGGCCGACTTGTTCAGCGAGGCGGCGGGACGGCGCCTCGGCGCCTCCGCGCCGCTGGCCCAGCGCCTACGGCCGACGTCGCTCGACGACTTCGTCGGCCAGGAGCACGTCGTCGGCCCCGGACGCGCGCTGCGGCTGGCGATCGAGGGCGACCGCGTCCCGTCGATGATCCTCTACGGGCCGCCCGGCTCGGGGAAGACCACGCTGGCCCGGATCGTGGCGCAGACGACCGGCGCCGAGTTCGAGGAGCTGTCGGCGGTGCAGGCGACGGTCGCGAACGTCCGCGAGGTGCTCGCCCGGGCCCGCGAGCGCCTCGGGGCGAGCGGCCGGCGGACGATCCTCTTCCTCGACGAGATCCACCGCTTCAACAAGGCCCAGCAGGACGCGCTGCTCCCGGGCGTCGAGGAGGGCCTGGTGACCCTGATCGGCGCCACGACGGAGAACCCGTACTTCGAGGTGAACAGCGCGCTCCTGTCCCGGTCGCAGATCTACGAGCTCGAGCCGCACTCGGAGGAGACGCTGCGGGAGGTCGTGCGGCGCGGCGCCGCGGCGCTCGGCGCGGAGGTTCCGCCGGAGGTCGAGCAGGCGATCGCCCGGCGGGCGGGCGGCGACGCCCGGAACGCGCTGAACATCCTGGAGCTCTCGGTCGAGACGGCGCGGGCCGAGGACGTCGCGCTCGAGGAGCGGCACGTGGACGACGCGGCGCGCAAGCGGCCGCTGGTCTACGACAAGGGCGGCGACGCCCACTACGACTTCATCTCGGCGTGGATCAAGTCGACGCGCTCCGGCGACGTCCAGGCGTCCGTTTACTACCTGGCGGCGATGCTCGAGGGCGGCGAGGACGCCCGCTTCATCGCGCGGCGCATGATCGTGCTGGCCTCCGAGGACATCGGGAACGCGGATCCGCAGGCCCTCGTCGTGGCGGTCGCGGCGGCCCAGGCCGTCGAGCACGTCGGCCTGCCGGAGGCGCGGCTCAACCTCGCCCAGGCGGCCGTCTACCTCGCGCGGGCGCCCAAGTCGAACGCGTCGTACGTCGCGCTCGGCCGCGCGACGGCGGACGTGCGCGAACGGGGCCACCTCCGCCCGCCCGACGCGCTCCGCTCGGCCGCCTATCCGGGCGCACGCGCGCTGGGCCGGGGCCAGGGCTACCTCTACCCGCACGACGACCCGGCGGGCTTCGAGGTCGACTGCCTGCCCGACGAGCTCAAGGGCACCGTGTACTACGAGCCGTCCGGTCACGGGGCCGAGCAGCCGGTCGAGCGGTCGCCCGACGCCGAGCCGGCGGACTAGAGGATCCGCGCGCCGAGCGCGCTCGCGACCAGCTCCACCGCGAGCGTCCCGGTCTCGTTGGCGCGGTCGAGAATCGGGTTCACCTCCACGACGTCGAGCGAGTCCATCAGGCCCGACTCGGCGACGAGCTCGAGCGCGAGGTGCGCCTCCCGGTACGACAGCCCGCCGCGCACCGGCGTCCCGACGCCCGGCGCGAACATCGGGTCGACCGCGTCGAGGTCGAGGCTGACGTGGACGAACGCCGAGCCGCGGAGGTGGTCGAGAGCCTGCCGGACGACCTGCTCCACGCCCAGCCGGTCGACATCGCTCATGGTGAACGCGAGGATCCCGCGCTCCTTGATCAGCGCCCGCTCGCCCGGGTCGAGCGAGCGCACGCCCACCAGCGCGGCGCGCTCGACCGACGGAACGGGGTAGGTCTCCGTCTCGAACTCGGGGCCGGCCGCGCCGAGCGCGGCGGCGAGCGGCATGCCGTGGACGTTGCCCGTGGGGGAGGTCTCCGGCGTGTTCAGGTCGCCGTGCGCGTCGATCCAGAGCGCACCGCCCGCTCCGGCGTTGCGGGCCATGCCGCCGAGCGTTCCCATCGCGATCGAGTGGTCGCCGCCGAGCACGAGCGGGACGAAGCCGCCGGCGGCCGCCTCGTCGACCAGGAGGGCGACGCGTTCGCACGCCTGCTTGATCGCCTCGAGGTAGTGGGCATGCGCCGGGCCGGCGTCGATCGCCTCCGGGACCGGCGCGCGGACGTCGCCCCTGTCCGAGACGTCGCGGCCGACCGCGCGGATGCGCGCCTCGAGCTCGGCGTAGCGGATGGCCGAAGGGCCCATGTCGACGCCGCGTCGCCCCTGTCCGAGGTCGAGTCCGGCGCCGATCACGGCGACCGGGCGGCGGGCGTCGTGGTCGCTCACGTCGGGAGTGGCGAGGGCCGGACTTGAACCGGCGACACCACGGTTTTCAGCCGTGTGCTCTACCAACTGAGCTACCTCGCCGCGCGGCAGGGAGTGTACCGGGCGCGAAAAAAGAGACGTCCGGACCGGTGCAACCGCGTCGCGAACGTCCCTTGGGCTCGAAGCCTACGACCGGTCCGGACGAACCGCAAGGAGCGAGACGCCGTCCCCGGCCGAGAATGTCCGGACGCCGGTCAGGCCGCGTTCCTCGAGCTCCCGCTCGACCCGGTCGAGGGGAACCCAGATCGGGGTGTCGGGCCCGCTCGAATAGGCCATCGCGAGAGCGCCGCCCGGGGCCAGCACCCGCGCGAGCTCGTCGAAGAAGGGGATCATGTTGACCATCGTGACGAGGTCGATCGAGGCGTCCGCGACCGGCAGGGCGCTCGCGTCGCCGACCTCGTAGCGCTGGTTGGCCCCGGCCTGCCTGCGCGCCTCCTCCACCATGGCGGGCGACAGGTCGACGCCGAGGATCTCCGCGTCCGGCCACCGGCCGGCCGCGACGCGGGCGGCGGCGCCCGTCCCCGTGCCGACATCGAGGATCCGCCGCGGCGAGGACTCGACGGCGTCGAGCGCCGCCTGCAGCGGTGCCAGGTAGCGCTCGGTGACGCGGCCCTCCTGCCACTGCGGGGCCATCCGGTCGAACATCAGGCGCATCGGCCCGCGCGCCACCCGCCACAGCACCGGGACCCGCACGGCGACGGTCGTCACGTGGCGGGCGAAGCGCTGCCCGGCGGTCATTCGACCGCGACCCGCAGCGCGTCCCCAGGGTGCACGCCGGTCAGGCGGGCGGCGCTGCCCTGGCTGATCGCGACGGTCATGTAGCCGTACGAGTCCTCGTACAGGATCAGCTCGCCCGGGGGCGCGTCCGCGAACGTCTCCGCGACGCTCGCGTAGTACCGGTCGAACGTGAGCCGCAGCTCGACCCGGTCGCCGGCCGAGAGGCCGAGCTCCTCGAGGTGCTCCCGGCGCAGGTTCGACGCGACGTTGCCGAACCGGTCGACGGAGAGCACGGTCGCGGAGACC
>DASZWI010000185.1:0-12285 GCA_035546715.1 Gaiellaceae bacterium
GTGACCTGGGACGCGACGATCTGGTGGCCCTCGCCCTCCACCTCGTCCATGACGATCGTGCAGTCGACGACCACGCGCTCGGGCGGCGTGCCGGCGCCGGTCAGCTCGCCGGCGAGCGACATGCCGATGCAGCCGGCGTGCGCGGCCGCGAGGAGCTCCTCGGGGCTCGTCTTCCCCTCGGCCTGGCCGATGCGCGTCGGCAGGGAGTAGGGCAGGGCCGTGAACGCCCCGGTCCCCGCCGTGATGTGACCCTCGCCGCGCGCGAGGTTGCCCTCCCAGACGACCTCCGCCGACCGTTCGATCCGTGGCACCGCTCAGCTCCTCTCGGGAACGACGGCAGGGGTGCCGTCGGGGTAGTAGGCCTCGGCGGGAGAGCCGGCCGGGCGGAAGACGCCGAGCAGCCGCAGCTCCGTGTCGCCGGTGTTCGCGAGGCAGTGGACGAGCCGCGCCGGCAGGTGGACGCACGAGCCCGGCCGGAGCTCCGCCTCCTCGTCGCCGATGAACAGGCGGCCCCGGCCGTCGAGGACGTAGATCACCTCGTCGTAGGTGTGGAAGTGGTCGGGCGCGCGCCCCGGCGGCACCAGCCCGACGAACTGGGTGACCGACGCGCAGCCGTGCTCGGGCGTCGCGCCCAGGATGAACTGGCGGCCCGCCGTCGCGACGCCGCGCTCGGCGGCCGCGAGGTCGACGACCGCGAAGGGGCGCGTCGCGGGCGCGGGGTCGTGGACGAGCACCGACACCGCGCGCAGCTCGCTCTCCGCGGCGAGCTCCCACCGCGTGCCGGCGGCGGCGAACACGCCCGTGCCGGGGACGAGCTCGTGGGCCGCGCCGTCGCACGAAGCGCGGCCGTTGCCCGCCAGCACGTAGAGGACCTCGTCGGAGACGCCGCCGGCGCGCTCGACCGTGTGGCCGGCGTCGACGCGCACCAGCGTCTGCGTGAACACGTCGCAGCCGCGCTCGGCGCCGAAGAGGCGGCCGTCGGGGCTCTCGTCGACGTGGAGGGCGTAGCGCATCGCGGCGGAATCTAGGCTACGCGGATGACACCGGTCGAGATCGTCCAACGCTCGTACGACGCCTTCGGCCGCGGCGACATGGAGGGCGTCGTTGCGGACATGCATCCCGACATCGAGTGGCACCAGGCGCAGGGGCTGCCGCACGGCGGCCTCTACCGCGGGCTCGAGGAGGTGCGCCGGAACATCTTCGACCCGCTCGAGGGATCGTGGTGGGACACGTTCAGCGCCGACCCGGACGAGTTCCTCGACGCCGGCGACCAGGTCGTCGTGATCGGCCGCTACCGCGGCGTCGCCAAGGGCACCGGCAAGCAGCTCGACGTGCCGTTCGTCCACGTGTGGACGCTCGTCGACGAGAAGGCGGTCCGCTTCCGGCAGTTCCTCGACACCGCCGGCTGGATCGAGGCCCTCGCTCCCTGACGCCGAGCCCCTGCGGCGATTTGATCATTGACACACCCCGAGCGGTGCGAGAGACTCGCGCCTCGCCTGACCGCCCTGCGGCTACCAGGCGATACGGCGAGACCCCCGCAAGAGGAGCGAACATGAAGAAGTTCATCGGCCTGGCGTTCGCGGTGGCCGTCGCCTCAGTGGCGGCCGGCACGGCGAGCGGCGGGCATCGCACGACCGCGGCGGCGACATCCGTCAGCTGCAGCAAGACGTTGAAGATCGCGATCGTGACGCCGCTCACCGGCGGCGCCGCGTTCCTCGGCCAGGAGCAGCTCTCGTGGGCGAAGCTGGCGATCAACCAGCTCGCGCCGCAGCTCGGGCTGAAGATCCAGCTGCTCCAGGGCGACACCCCCGTCGAGCAGGGCGCGACCCCGGCGCAGACCCTGGCGCAGAAGTACAACGCCGACTCGAGCGTCGTGGGCATCATCGGCCCGTCCACCTCGGGCGCGGCCGCGGCGTCGAGCAAGGCCTACTTCCAGGCGGGGATGGCGCACATCTCGCCGTCCGCGACCCGCACCGACCTCACGTACTCCGTGAACGGCCAGAAGGAAGGAACGCCCGCGTTCTTCCGCGACGTCCCGGCCGACAACGTCCAGGGCCCGACGGACGCGGCGTTCATGGTCAACACGCTGCACGTCAAGAAGGTCGTGATCTTCGACTTCCAGGAGCCCTACTCGCAGGGCCTGGCGTCGGCGGTCGACTCGTACCTGAAGGGGCACAACGTCTCGACCGTTCGCCTCTCGGCCCCGAACACGACGACGGACTACTCGTCGTACGTGACGAAGGTCCCGGGCGACGCGGACGTCGTCTTCTTCCCGACGCAGCAGCCGCCGGCGGCGCAGACGTTCGCCGAGCAGCTCGTCGAGCAGGGCAAGAAGGCGGTCGTGTTCGGCGGTGACGGCTCGAACGCTCCGAGCCAGTTCAACAAGCCGGGCAGCTACGTGTCGAACTTCGCCCCGGACATCACCGGGATCAAGGCCGACGCCGGGATCATCGCGGCGTGGAAGAAGGCCAACCCCGGCAAGCAGGTCGGCTCCTTCGGGCCTCCGACCTACGGCGCGACGCAGATCCTGCTGAACGCGATCAAGATCGCGTGCACCAAGGGTCACGGGACGCTCAAGTCCCGGGCGGACGTGCTGCACAACATGAAGAAGGTGCAGATCAAGAACTGGATCCTCGGCGGGAGCTTCAAGTTCTCGACCAAGACCAACGATCCGCTGAACGCGAAGTTCTACATCTTCAAGATCCAGTCCGACGGCAGCTACAAGCTCGTCGGCTAACCGGCATCTCGAGCAGGCAGCGCGGCCCGGCGGCGACGCCGGGCCGCCTGCGGCTTGACTCACCGTGCAGACCTTCATCCAGCTCACCGTCGACGCCTTGACGCTCGGGAGCGTGTACGCGCTCGTCGCGCTCGGCTACACGCTCGTCTACGGCGTCCTCAAGCTCCTCAACTTCGCCCACGGCGACGTGTTCATGGTCGGCTCGTTCGTCGGCTACGGCGCGCTGCAGGCGCTCGGCGGGCCGGCGTCCCCCGTCGTGCCCGTGTGGCTGCTCCTCGTCCTCGTGACGCTGGCGGCGATGGCCGGCTGCTCGGTGCTCGGCGTGGCGATCGAGCGCTTCGCCTACCGGCCGCTCCGCGACGCGCCGCGCATCGCGCCGCTGATCAGCGCGCTCGGCGTCTCCTTCTTCCTGTCGAACTCGATGCAGCTGCTCTTCGGCGCCGAGCAGCGCGACTACAAGTCGTACAACCTCTCGAACGGCGCGCTCTACTTCCGCGGCTTCACCATCGACGACGTGAAGGTGCCGCTGCTGCGGATCATCACCGTCCTGGCGGCGGTCGCCCTCATGGTCGGCCTGTGGTTCCTCGTCAACCGCACCCGCACGGGCAAGGCCATGCGCGCGACGTCGTTCGACCGCGAGGCGGCGGCGATGATGGGCATCGACATCGACCGCGTGATCGTCTTCACGTTCGTGCTCGGCTCGGCGCTCGCCGGCGCCGCCGGGGTGATGTTCGCCCTGCGCGTCCCGACGTTCGCGGCGATCGGGTTCACGATCGGCCTCAAGGGCTTCACGGCGGCCGTGATCGGCGGCATCGGCTCGATTCCCGGCGCGATGATCGGCGGGCTGCTACTCGGAGCCGCGGAGTCGTACACGGCCGGCTACTGGACGACGGCCTGGTCCGACCTCGTCGTCTTCACCATCCTGATCCTGTTCATGATCTTCCGCCCGCAGGGCCTGCTCGGGCGCGCCGACATCCGCAAGGTCTGATGACCGACTCGACGCCGCACTCCGGGCAGATCCCCGCCGACGGGCCCGCCGTCGGGCAGGACGAGTGGGTCGCGCGGCACGCCGAGCGGCGGCTCGTACGCGGCGGGCGGCTCGGCACGGTCGAGGAGCGGCTGCGCGGCGTCCCGTGGTGGGCGTGGCTCGTGCTGTTCCTCGCCGTGGGCTCGCTGATCCCGGCGGTCGAGTCGAGCGGCTACGTGCGCCGCGTCGGCTTCGACACGGTCGTCTACATGCTGCTCGCGCTCGGGCTCAACGTCGTCGTCGGCTGGGGTGGCCTGCTCGACCTCGGCTACATCGCCTTCTACGGCATCGGGTCGTACCTCTACGCGATCTTCGACTCCGACAAGTTCGGCATCCACCTGCCGACGATCGTCGCGGTCCCGGCGATCACGATCGCCGGCGCCGTCGTCGGGCTGCTCGTCGGCCTGCCGTCGCGGCGCCTTTCCGGCGACTACCTGGCGATCGTGACGCTGTTCTTCCTCGAGCTGTTCGAGACGGTGGCGACGAACGGCAACCAGATCTTCGGCCACAACATCACCGGCGGCGCGAACGGGATCCTGGAGGTCGACCCGCTCAGCTTCTTCGGCCACGCGCTCGCCGTGCAGCACCAGGGCGTGTTCGCCGTGTCCTACTACTACGTCGCGCTCGCGATCTTCGCGGTCGTGTTCGTGCTCCTGCGGTTCGTCAACATCTCGCGCACCGGCCGTGCGTGGCGGTCGCTGCGCGAGGATCCGCTCGCGGCCGAGGTGATGGGCATGCCCGTGAACTGGCTGAAGCTGCTCAGCTTCGCCACCGGCGCCGCCGTGGCCGCGCTCACCGGCACGATCGCGACCGCGCTGAGCGCGAGCGTCTTCCCGCTCAACTTCTCGCCGGTCGTGCTGATCACGATCTACGCGATGGTCATCCTCGGCGGATCCGGCAGCCAGCCCGGCGTCGTCCTCGGCGCGATCAGCGTCAGCGTCCTGCTGCAGGTGCTCCAGAACCCGAGCCAGGCGCGCGTCCTGTTCTACCTCGCGCTGCTGGCGGCGCTCGTCGGCGTCTACCGGCGCTCGCGCGAGCTCGGCGTCGTGCTGCTCGCCACCGTCGGGCTCGGCTTCGCCGCCCACGCGGTCGCGCACGCGATCGACCGGCACTGGACGACCGTCGTGCACGGCGGGGTCGGCGGCGCGCTCTCCCACTGGGTCGTCGTGCCCGAACGGCTCGACTCGTGGGTCGGGCCGGTCTCGTACGTGGCGCTCCTCTGCGCCGGGCTCGGGCTGACGACGCTGCGCAGCCGGCTCGTCCGGTCGGCGGTGCTCGTGCCGACGCTCTACCTCGCCGCGTTCGTCTGGGAGAACGTGATGCTGCCCAACCCGGGGCCGACGCGGTACATCGTCCTCGGCGGGCTGCTCGTCGCGCTGATGATCGTCCGGCCGTACGGCCTGCTCGGCGAGCGCCGCGTGGAGATCGTCTGATGGCGCTGCTCGAGCTCGACCGCGTCTCGCTCTCGTTCGGCGGCCTGAAGGTCGTCGCCGGGCTCGAGCTGCACGTCGAGGAGGGCGAGATCGTCAGCGTGATCGGCCCGAACGGCGCCGGGAAGACGACGCTCTTCAACCTGATCACGGGCATCTACCGGCCGGACGAGGGCGACATCCGGCTCGGCGGCAGCACGATCGTCGGTCTCCAGCCGCACCAGATCACCTGCCTCGGCGTCGCGCGGACGTTCCAGACGCTCCGGCTGTTCCTGAACATGTCGGTGAAGGAGAACGTCATGTCGGCCGCCTACGGCCACACGCGCGCCGGGATGCTCCGCTCGATGCTGCGCACGCCCGCGATGCGGCGCGAGGAGCGCGAGATCGAGGCGCTCGCGGAGGAGCGGCTCGCGTTCTTCGGCGAGCGCCTGATGGGCTACCGCTGGGACCAGCCCGCGTACTCGCTCTCGTACGCGAACCGGCGCCGGCTCGAGATCGCGCGCGCGACGGCGACGAACCCGCGGATCCTGCTCCTCGACGAGCCCGCCGCCGGGATGAACCCGGCGGAGACCCACGAGATCACCGAGCTGATCGGGCGGCTCCGCGCCGAGGGCGGCTACACGATCCTCGTCATCGAGCACGACATGCACGTCGTCGAGGGGATCTCCGACCGCGTCGTCGCGCTCGACCACGGCGTGAAGATCGCCGAGGGCTCGTTCGAGGCCGTGGCGACGAACCCGCAGGTCGTCGAGGCGTACCTCGGCCGCCAGGAGATGGCGACGAAGTGACCGCGACCGCGACGCAACCGCTTCTCGAGCTCGACGCCGTCGACACGTTCTACGGCCAGATCCACATCCTCCAGGGGCTGTCGATCCGGATCGAGCCGGGCGAGCTCGTCTGCCTCCTCGGCGGGAACGCGTCGGGCAAGTCGACGACGCTGAAGACGATCCTCGGCATCGTCCGCCCGCGCAACGGCGCCGTGCGGGTGAACGGCGAGGACGTGACGCGCCGCTCGACGAGCTACCGGATCGCGCGCGGCCTCGCGATCGTGCCCGAGAACCGGCGTCTCTTCGCGCCGATGACGGTGCTGGAGAACCTCGAGCTCGGCGCCTACCTGCGCGGCGGCGGCGACAAGGAGGACTTCGATCGGGTCTACTCGCTGTTCCCGCTGCTCTACGAGCGGCGCAACCAGCTCGCGGGGACGCTGTCGGGCGGCGAGCAGCAGATGGTCGCCATGGGCCGCGCGCTCATGTCGCGGCCGAAGCTGCTGCTCATGGACGAGCCGTCGATGGGGCTGGCGCCGATCCTCGTCGAGAAGAACTTCGAGATCATCCAGCAGGTGCACGCGTCCGGCGTCGCGATGCTGATCGTCGAGCAGAACGCCAACGTCTCCCTGTCGATCGCCGACCGCGGCTACGTGCTGTCGACCGGCCGGCTCGTGCTCTCCGGGCCGGCGAAGGACCTCGCCGCCGACGAGGGGCTCCGGAAGGCCTACCTTGGGCGGTAGGTCTCACGCACGTACCTGGTACATCCGGGAGAAGCGGTGACGGAGTCCGACGCGAGCCGGCCGGACGTACCAGGTAGGGGGGTCTCCGTCGCGAGCTGCCGCAGCCGCTTCCCGATCTTCGAGCGGCTGACGTACGTCAACTCGTGCTCCCAGGGCGCGCTCTCCGACGCGGTGCGCGGCGCCTACGACCGGTACCTGACGGGCTGGGACGAGCGCGGGGCGCCGTGGGACTACTGGGTCGAGCGCACCGAGGCCGCACGCGCGACGTTCGCGCGCCTCGTCTCGGCGCAGCCGGACGACGTCGCCGTCACGACGTCGCTGTCGGCGGGCGTGAGCGCGCTCGCGAGCGCGCTCGACTTCGGCGCGCGGCCGAAGGTGGTCGTCACCGACCTGGAGTTCCCGACGATCGGCCAGATCTGGCACGCGCAGGAGCTGCGCGGGGCGGAGGTCGTGCACGTGCCGGCCGACGGGCCGGACATCGCCCTGGAGGCCTTCGAGCAGGCGATCGACGAGCGCACGGCGCTCGTCTCGGTCACGGCCGTCTGCTACCGCAACGGCGCCCGGCTCCCCGTCGAGGAGATCGCGCGGATCGCGCACGAGCGCGGCGCCCTCGTCCTGCTCGACGCCTACCAGGCGATCGGCACCTACCCGCTCGACGTGCGCGAGCTCGGCGTGGACGCGCTCGCCGCGGGCGTCCTCAAGTACCTGCTCGGCTCGGCGGGGCTCGGGTTCCTGTGGTGCCGGCCGGGGCTGTCGGCGGAGCTCCTGCCGACGCAGACCGGCTGGTTCGCCGACCGCGACATCTTCGCGATGGACATCACCGACTACTCGCCGTCCGACACCGCGCGGCGGTTCCAGTCCGGGACGCCGCCGGTCCCGGCGATCTACGCCGGCGTCGCCGGCATGGAGCTGCTGATGGACATCGGCATCGCCGAGACGCGCGAGCACGTGAACGCGCTCAACGAGCGGCTGATCGCCGGCGTCGACGACCTCGGCGGGATCGTCGTCACGCCGCGCGAGGCCGAGCGGCGGGGCGCGCTCGTCTGCATCCGCTCGACCGACGCGCCCGAGCTCGTGCGCCGGCTCGAGGCCGACGGCGTCGTCACGTCGGAGCGCGACGGCAACCTGCGCGTCTCCGCGCACGCGTACAACACGGTCGAGGACGTCGACGCCGTGCTCGCCGGGCTCGTGCGGCACCGGTCGCTGCTCGTCCAGCGGGAAGCAGCCCGCCGATGAGCACCGTCGCGCGGGCGATCGCCCGGACGCTCGTCGCGGGCGGGGTCGACACGGTCTTCGGCGTCATCGGCTCGGGCAACTTCCTGCTCGCGAACGAGCTGCGCGACGCGGGCGCGACCTTCTACGCGGCCAGGCACGAGTGCGGCGCGATGATGATGGCGGACGGCTACGGTCGCGTCTCCGGGCGCGTCGCCGTCTGCACCACGCACCAGGGGCCCGGCTACACGAACGCGCTCACCGGGCTCGTCGAGGCGGCGAAGGCGCGCACGCCCGCGATCCTCCTCACCGCCGACACGCCGGCGGCGACGCTCTGGTCGAACTTCAAGGTCGGCCAGGCGGCGATCGCCCGCGAGTGCGGGGCGATCGCGGAGCTCGTGTCGAGCCCCGAGACGGCGGTCGAGGACGCCGCGCGGGCGCTGCACCGCACGGTGGCCGAGCGCCTTCCGGTCGTGCTCAACGTTCCCGTCGACCTGCCCGCGCGCGAGGGCGCGGGCGGCGAGGCGCCGGCCCGGCCCGGCGTGCCGCTGCCGGCGCCGGCTCCCGGCGACGTGGAGGCGGTGGCGGCGCTGCTCGAGGCCGCGTCCTTCCCGGTGTTCGTCGCCGGGCGCGGCGCCGTCGTGTCGCCGGGCGCACGGGACGCGATCGAGTCGCTGGGCGACAAGGCGGGCGCGCTGCTCGTGACGAGCGCCATGGCGAACGGGCTCTTCGCCGGGCTGCCGTACGCGCTCGGGATCATGGGCGGCCTGGCCTCGCCGCTGTGCGTCGAGCTGATGCAGCGCGCCGACCTCGTCGTCTCGTTCGGCGCCGGGTTGAACCACTGGACGGTGCGCCACGGCAACCTGATCCCGCCCGGGGCGAAGGTCGTGCAGGTCGACGTCGACCCCGAGGCTCCCGGACGGCTGCACCGCTGCGACCGCGGCGTCGTCGCCGACGCGGCGGAGGCCGCCCGCGCCTTCGCCGCCGCGCTGGGCGGCCGGCGCACGAACGCCCGCACGGCCGAGATCGCCGAGCTGATCGCGACGCGGCGCTGGCGCGACGAGCCGTTCGACGACGCCGGGACGGACGAGTTCGTCGATCCGCGGGCGCTGACGATCGCGCTCGACGACCTCCTGCCGGCCGAGCGGACGGTCGCGACCGACTCGGGTCACTTCCTCGGCTTCCCCGCGGAGTACCTGGCCGTACCCGACGCGGCCGGGTTCGTCTTCCCGAACGCCTTCCAGTCGGTCGGGCTCGGCCTCGGCGCCGCGATCGGCGCCGCCGTCGCGCGTCCGGACAGGCTGTGCGTCGCCGCGCTCGGCGACGGCGGGACGATGATGGCGCTGGCCGAGCTCGAGACCGCCGTGCGGCTGGGGCTGCCGCTGCTCGTCGTGGTCTACGACGACGCCGCCTACGGCGCCGAGGTGCACCACTTCGGCCCGCAGGGATACGCCGTCGACCTCACGCAGTTCGCCGACGCCGACTTCGCGGCGATCGGGCGCGCCGTCGGCGCCGAGGCGCTCACCGTCCGCTCGGTCGGCGACCTCGCGCCCGTCGCCGACTGGCTCGCCCGCCGCGCGGCGGGGCCCGTCGCGCCGCTCGTGCTCGACGCCAAGGTCGAGCCCAACGTCGTCGCGGACTGGCTCGAGGAAGCCTTCCGCGCCCACTAGCCCGAAGGGAGAGACATGCCCGGAACCATCGCCGCGCTCGTCGAGGCCCTCGCCGGCGGAGAGGTCGAGGTCGTCGACCTCACCCAGCCGCTGAGCGAGTCGACGCCCGTCATCTACCTGCCGCCGCCGTTCGCGAACACGCCCGGGCTGAAGGCGCACCAGATCTCGAACTACGACGACGCCGGCCCCGCCTGGTCGTGGCGGTGGCTCGAGATCGGCGAGCACGTGGGCACCCACTTCGACGCGCCGATCCACTGGATCAGCGGCAAGGACGGCGACGACCTGGCGAGCGTGCCCGTCGCCAACCTCGTCGGGCCTGCGGTCGTGATCGACCGCGTCGCCGAGACGGAGGCCGACCCGGACTACCTGCTCACCGTCGCCGACGTGCAGGCCTTCGAGGCCGAGCACGGCCCGCTCCCCGAGCGCGGGTGGCTCTTCCTCCGCACCGGGTGGGACACGCGCGCGGACGACGCCGAGGCGTTCCTGAACGCCGGCTCCGGCATGCCGCGCACGCCGGGCATCGACGCCGAGTGCGCGCAGTACATCGCGGAGCAGACGCCGATCGTCGGCGTGGGGGTGGAGACGGTCGGCATCGACGCCGGCGCGGCGGGCGGCTTCGAGCCGGCGTTCCCCGTCCACTACTACATGCTCGGCGCGAACAAGTACGGCGTCACGCAGCTCGCGAACCTCGGCCGCCTCCCGACGACGGGCGCCGTCGTCATCGTCTCGCCGATGAAGCTCGTCGGCGGCACGGGCAGCCCGGTCCGCGTCCTCGCGCTGGTCCCGAAGAGCTAGCCGCAGCCGTTCGCGCCTCCGGCCGAGGCGGCCCGCCGGGGCCGGAGCGCCGGGCCGAACCCGGACCTTGTGTCGAGTCAACACAAGGTCGGGTTCGCGTTCGCCTCTCGCGGCGTGCGGTGGTGCCGGGCCGTACCGGGAGGGTCAGACCCGGGTCTGACCCTGGTTGGACGGTGCGCGCCGGCGCGGCCTTGTCCGGAGCGGACGCGGCTCGGCTGCAGGGAGAAGCCGGCTACAGGGAGAAGCCGGCTTCGAGGTCTTCGCGCGAGTAGACCCGGAACGCGATCAGCGTCTCCGTTGCGGCGATGCCCTCGACCTGGGCGAAGCGGCGCGAGACGACGTCGGCGAGCTCGTCGTTCGTCGACACGCGGATGCTCGCCACCAGGTCGACGCGGCCCGCGACCGAGAAGACCTCCGTGACGCCGGGGATGGCGGCGATCTCCTCGCCGACGGACTCGATCTGGCCGCGGGCGGCGTTGATGAGGACGAGCGCGCTGACCATGCCGCCAGTCTAGTCCGGGACGACCGCCGTGACCTCGATCTCGACCAGCGCGCCGGGCTCGAACAGGCCGACCTGGAGCAGGCTCATCGCCGGGTACACCGGGCCCATCAGCTCCCGGTAGACGGCGCCGATCTCCGGCCGGCGCGCGCGGTAGTCGTCCCGGTCGACGACGTACCAGGTCATCCGCACCACGTGCTCGGGGCCGGCGCCGGCCTCGGCCAGCACGGCGAGGCAGTTGCGGAGCGCCTGCGCGGTCTGCTCGACGAGCCCGCCCTCGACGAGCGTCTCGGTCTCGTCCCAGCCGATCTGGCCCGCGACGAACACCTGACGTCCCCGCGCGGCGACGCCGTTCGAGTAGCCCTGCGGCCGCGGCCAGGAGGCCGGGTTCAGGAGCTCAGGCATGGCTCCGCTCGCGCAGCAGGAAGCGCTGGAGCTTGCCGTTCTCGGTGCGGGGCAGCGACTCGACGAACTCGACCGCGCGCGGGTACTTGTAGGGCGCGATCCGGGCCTTCACGAAGTCCTGCAGCTCGCGGACGGTCTCCTCGCCCTGCTCGGTTCCCTCCTTGAGCACGACGAACGCCTTCACGATCGTGCCGCGGGCGCCGTCCTCCGCGCCGACGACCGCGCACTCGAGCACCGCGTCGTGCTCGATCAGCGCCGCCTCGACCTCCGGCCCCGCGATGTTGTAGCCGCTCGACACGATCATGTCGTCGGTGCGCGCCTGGTAGTGGAAGTAGCCGTCCTCGTCGACGAGGTAGGCGTCGCCGGTGAGGTTCCAGCCGTCGCGGACGTAGTCGAGCTGGCGCGGGTCGTTCAGGTAGCGGCAGCCCGTCGGCCCGCGCACGGCCAGCCGGCCGACGACGCCCGGCCCGACGTCGTTCATCTCGTCGTCGACGACGCGCGCCTCGTAGCCGGGCACCGGCTTGCCCGTGGCGCCCGGCTTGATGTCGTCGTCGGCGGCGCTGATGAAGACGTGCAGCATCTCGGTCGCGCCGATCCCGTCGATCAGGCGGATGCCGGTCGCCGCGCGCCAGGCCTCCCACGTGCCGAGCGGCAGCGTCTCGCCGGCGGACACGCAGCGGCGCAGCGATCCCACCTTGCCCTCGACCCCGAGCCCGAGCATCGCCCGGTAGGCGGTCGGCGCGGTGAAGCAGACCGTCGCCCGGTGCCGCTCGATCGCCTCGAGCAGCACGGGCGGCGCGCCGCGCTCGAGCAGCACCGTCGCGGCGCCGACGCGGAACGGGAACGTGACGAGCCCGCCGAGCCCGAACGTGAAGGCGAGCGGCGGCGAGCCGGTGAAGACGTCGTCGGCGACCGGCTTGACGATCGTCGCCGAGAACGTGTCGCAGATCGCGAGGATGTCGCGGTGAAAGTGCATCGTGCCCTTCGGGCGGCCGCTCGTGCC
>DASZWI010000186.1:0-10727 GCA_035546715.1 Gaiellaceae bacterium
CCATGACGACCCGACAAGGGAGCAGCTGTGACGACGACATCCGACATCCCGATCTCCCACCTCCGTGCGGAGGTGAGCGGCGAGGTGATCGCCGCCGACGACTCCCGGTACGAGGACGCGCGGCGCGTCTTCTTCACCGGATACGACCGCCGGCCCGCGGCGATCGTCCGCGCCGCAGACACGCAGGACGTCTCGCGCGTCGTCACCCTCGCGCGGGAGACCGGCGCCCGCCTCGCCGTGCGCAGCGGCGGACACGGGCTCGCCGGATTCGGGACGACGGACGGAGGGATCGTCCTCGACCTCGCGGAGATGAACGCCGTCGAGGTCGACCCGGAGGGCCGGACCGCCTGGGCGCAGGCCGGTGCGACGACCGGCGCCTACACGAGGACGGCCGGCGAGCACGGCCTCGCCACGGGCTTCGGCGACTCGCCCACGGTCGGCGTCGGCGGGATCACGCTCAGCGGCGGCTTCGGCTTCCTCCTCCGCAAGCACGGACTGACGATCGACGACCTGCTGGCCGCCGAGGTGGTGACGGCGGACGGCGAGATCCTCGAGGTCGACGCCGCGAGCCACCCCGAGCTCTTCTGGGCGCTCCGGGGCGGCGGCGGCAACTTCGGCGTCGTGACCAGGCTCAGGTTCCGGCTGCACGAGGTCGACGAGGTCGTCGGCGGCCTGCTCGTGCTGCCCGCAGACGCCGCGCTGCTCGCCGAGCTCGTATTCGTCCTGGAGGCTGCGCCCGAGGAGCTCTCCGCGATCGTGAACGTCCTGAAGGCCCCTCCGCTGCCGTTCGTCCCGCCGGAGCACCACGGCAAGCCCGTGGCGATGATCTCGCTCGTCCATGCGGGAGACGCCGAGTCCGGGGAGCGGGCGCTCGGGCCGGTCCGCGGTCTCGCGACGCCCCTCGCCGACCTGGTCCGGCCGCTGCGCTACCCGGAGATGTACGCGGGGCCGGAAGCGCCACGTCCGGCGCTCGTCCAGGGGACGAACCTCCTCCTCGACAGCCTCCCGGCGGGCGCGGCGGACGCCATCCTCGAGCACGTCGGAACCGCTTCGGCGCCGGTCGCCGCCGTCCAGCTGCGCGTCCTCGGCGGTGCCATGGCGCGCACGGCCGACGACGCGACCGCCTTCGGCTACCGGGGAGCGGGCCTGATGGCGAACGTCACGGCGCTGTACGGACAGCCGGAGGACGGCGCGGCCCAGCGGGCGTGGGTCGACGGCGTCGCCGGGGCGCTCGCGGGCGGCGCGGCGACGCCGGCCTACGTCGGCTTCCTCGGCGACGAGGGCGAGGACGGGCTACGCCGCGCCTACCCGCCCCGGACGCTCGAGCGTCTCGCCCGGGTGAAGCGCCGGTACGACCCGGACAACCTCTTCCGCCTCAATCTGAACGTGCCCCCCGGGGCCAGGTAGGGGACACGCCCGGTACCTGGCCCCGGTGTGCCGCGTACCTGGCCCCGGGGCTCCAGGCCCGGCGCTACAGGCGCTTCGCCGACGAGACGACGAGCGCGAGCCCGACGTCCGGCAGCGAGGCGCCGGTGGCGGCGAGCTTGACGTTCCCGCGCGTCCCCTGCACGCAGCGCCAGGCGACGGTCCCGTCCCAGTAGACCTTGTTGCCGGCGTACTGGATCGTCTTCTGCTTGCCGGCCGAGCACGCCGACAGCGCGCCCGCGAACGGCGTCGCGGTGAAGACCGCCGTGCGCTTCGCGTTCGACGCGGCGTAGTGCTTGTCGTGGAGGCGGATCGTCAGGCGCTGCGCGGCCGCATTCCACGTGTAGGAGAGGTAGCGGTAGTTCGCGGGCGCCCGGGTCGGCGCGTACGCGAGGGCGCCCGCCTTGCGCTCGACGAGGTGCTGGATGAAGGTCGGGACCAGCGGGCTCTTCGTCGCCGCCGCCAGGACCGGGACGGCGCAGAGGGCAGCGAGCGGGACGACCAGCAGCTTCTTCATCGGCGTCGGTCCTGCTTCTGCACGGGCAATCAGTGTCCTCGGTGTCTGTGACGGGCGGGTTAGGCTCCGATCAAATGATCGATCTCCGCTCGGACACCGTCACCGCGCCGTCGGCCGGCATGCGGGCGGCGATGGCCGCGGCCGAGGTCGGCGACGAGCAGGAGCGCGAGGACCCGACGGTCAACGAGCTCGAGCGCCGCGCGGCGGCGCTCCTGGGCCAGGAGGAGGCGGTGTACCTCCCGACGGCGACGATGGGCAACGAGATCGCGCTCGTGATCCTCGGCGAGCGGGGGACGCAGGCGATCCTCGAGGAGGGCGCCCACATCGTCGTCTCCGAGCTCGCAGGCGCGGCGTTCCACGGCGGCCTCCAGACCCGCGCGTTGCCCGGGCACCTGGGCCGCCTGTCGCCGGAGCAGATCCGCGCCGTCGTCCGGCCGGGCAGCTTCCACACGCCGCGAACCTCGGTGCTCGCCCTCGAGAACACGCACAACACCTCGGGCGGCACGGTCTGGCCGGTCGACGAGCTGCACGCGGCGGTCGACACCGCGCACGAGCTCGGCCTCAACGTCCACCTCGACGGCGCCCGGCTGCTGAACGCCGCCACCGCCTGCGGGGTGGCGCCCGCCGAGCTGGCCGGCCCGTTCGACACGGTCACGCTCTGCCTCTCGAAGGGGCTCGGCTGCCCGCTCGGCGCCCTGATCGCGGGCTCGCACGAGCTGATGCACCGCGCGCGCGTCGAGAAGCACCGCTTCGGCGGCGCGATGCGGCAGGCCGGCATCGTCGCCGCGGCCGGCCTCTACGCCCTCGACCACAACGTCGAGCGCCTCGCCGACGACCACGCCCGCGCGCGGCAGCTCGCCGAGGCGTGGGCCGAGGCGGGCCTGCCGGTCGACCTCGAGCGCGTCCAGTCCAACTTCGTCCAGCTCGAGGTCGCGAAGCTCGGCCTGTCGATTCCCCAGGCGCTGGAGCTGATCGCGGCCCAGGGCGTCCGCCTGAGCCCGACGAAGCCCGGCGTCCTGCGCGCCGTGACCCATCTGGACGTCTCGGCCGACGAGATCGACGAGGCGGCCGCCGCCGTGCCGCGCGCGCTCCAGGAGTCGCTTGCCCGGGCCTGAGTCGCTCGACCGGATCCTCCAGGAGCGCCAGCGCGAACGGCTGCCGTCGGTCGCCGGCGCCGTCGTCCGCAAGGGCGAGGTGATGTGGTCGGGCGCGGTCGGCGTCGCCGACTACGACGAAGACCGCGCCGCGACGCCCGAGACGCAGTACCGCATCGGCTCGATCACCAAGACGTTCACGGCGGTCGCGGTCATGCAGCAGCGCGACGCGGGGGCGCTCGAGCTCGACGACCGCGTCGAGCAGTACGTCGAGGGGCTCCGGGGAGGCTCCCCGACGATCCGGCGGCTCCTGAGCCACCTGTCCGGGCTCCAGCGTGAGGTGGGCGAGATGTTCGTCACCGGCGCGTCGCCGACCGAGGAGGAGCTGATCGCGTCGCTCGGCGAGATGGAGTTCGTCCTCGGCCCGGGGAGCGCCCACCACTACTCCAACCTCGCCTTCGCGGTGCTCGGCATCGTGGTCGGCCGCACGAGCGGCGTGCCGTACCGGCAGTACGTGGACGAGCGCATCATCCGGCCGCTCGGCCTCGAGCGGACGACGTGGCAGCCGCAGGCGCCGTACGCGCAGGGGTACCTGGTCGACGAGTACGCGAACACCGCCGCGCGCGAGCCGCACGGAGACGTCGGCGGCGCCGCCGGCGCCGCGCAGCTCTGGTCGACCGTCGGCGACCTCGCCCACTGGGCGGCGTTCCTCGCCGCCGGCCGCGAGGACGTCCTCGCACCGGCGACCGTCGAGGAGATGTGGTTTCCGCAGGTCATGTACTTCCCCGACGACTGGGTGCTCGGCTGGGGCCTGGGCCTGCAGCTCTTCAACCGCGACGGCCGCATCTGGGGCGGGCACGGCGGCGCGATGGCCGGCCACCTGGCCGGCGTCTACGTCGACCGCAAGACGCAGGTCGGCGCCGCCGCGCTGACGAACGCCGGCACGCGCGCCGACATGGACGGCACCGCCATCGCGCTCGCGACCCAGGCGCTCGAGATCTGGCCCGAGCCGATCGAGCCCTGGCGACCCGAGGCCGCGCCGCCCCCCGAGATCGCCCGCCTGCTCGGCCAGTGGTGGTCGGAGGGCGTCGAGTTCGCGTTCTGGTGGGAGGGGGGCAGCCTCCGGGCCCGCGCCGTCGCGACGCCGAAGACGCGCCCGCCGGCGGTGTTCGAGCAGATCGGCGAGAACGAGTTCCGCAGCGTCTCCGGCCGCGAGCGCGGCGAGCGGCTGCGCGTCGAGGGCGACCGGATGATCTGGGCCGGCTACCTGTTCACACGCACGCAGGAGGGGACACCGGGCTAGCGGCCTCGGGAGGGGCGCCTCCACCTCGGCGGGCTCTCGGACGCAGGTGCTCGGAGAGCGCTCCGGCATGGGATCGCGGTGCCGGTCGCCGGGCCAAACCGGCCGCCCGGCCGGTCGTCGCTGGACAGGCTCTCCGGCTGCGGCTTACGGTAGGTCCTTGATGGTCGGGGGACCCGGGATGACGGTCGGCGTGATCGGGCTGGGGCGGATCGGCGCGCACCACGCCCGCGCCCTGCGCGGGCTTCCGGCCGTCGGCGAGCTGCTCGTCGCCGACGCGGACGAGGCCCGCGCGGCGCAGGTCGCCGCGGAGCTCGGCGCGACCGCGACGGCGGTGGACGCGCTGTTCGAGCCCGGGGCGGCGGACGCGATCGTCGTTGCGACGCCGACCGCGGCGCACCTGCCGCTCCTGCGGCGGGCCGTCGACGCGGGGATCCCGGCCTTCTGCGAGAAGCCCGTCTCGCTCGAGCCGGCGCCGCTCGACGAGGCGATCCGCGAGATCGAGGACGCGGGCGCCTACGTCCAGATCGGCTTCCAGCGCCGCTTCGACGCCGGCTACCGGGCGCTCCGCGACGCGGTGGCGGCGGGCACCCTCGGCACGCTCCTCGTCCTGCGCGCCGCGACGCACGACCCCGCACCGCCGCCGGAGGACTTCATCGCGGGGTCGGGCGGCATCTTCCGCGACCTGCACAGCCACGACTTCGACGCGATCCGCTTCGTCACGGGCCGCGAGATCGTCGAGGTCTACGCCGACGGCAGCGTCCGCGAGACCGCCTGGTTCGAGCGCCACGGCGACGTCGACGCCGCGGTCGCAACCCTGCGGCTCGACGACGGCGCCCTCGCGGTCGTCACGGGCACGCGGCGCGACCCGCGCGGCTACGACGTGCGCCTCGAGGCCTTCGGGACGGGCGACAGCCTCGTCGCGGGTCTCGACGACCGCAGCCCGCTCCGCTCCGTCGAGCCGGGAGTCAAGCCGCAGCGTCGCGGCTACGAGAGCTTCCTCGACCGCTTCGGCGCCGCCTACCGCGCGGAGCTCGCGGCGTTCGTCGACGCCGTCGCGACCGGGGCGCCGAGCCCGTGCACGCTCGCCGACGCGCGCGCCGCGCTGCGTGTCGCGCTGGCCGCCGACCGCTCGCGGGCGGAGCGCCGGCCCGTCGCCGTGGAGGAGGTGACGCCGACGCACACCGCCGGGTTCGTCGTCTAGTCCATACCGATCGGAGGGAGCGCAGATGGACAACGAGTTCGAGGACGGGATCGAGAGCACGCTGGCGACGGCGGTCGATCGTCGTGGCCTGCTGGTGAAGGGCGGCCTCGCCGCCGCCGGCCTGACGATGCTGGGGACGCCGGCGGCCGCGCTCGCGGCCGGCCGGGCGGCGACGGCGAAGGGCACGAAGATCGCGGTCGTCACGCACGGCGACACCGGGTCGTTCTGGTCGGTCTTCAAGGCCGGCGTCGACCAGGCCGGGAAGGACCTGAAGTCGCGCGGCGTGAGCATCACGCAGGTGTACGCGAACAACGACGTCGCCAAGCAGGTCGCGGGCATCAACGCCGCGATCGCCGCCAAGGCGAACGTCATCGCCACCTCCGTGCCGGACGCGAGCGCGCTCAAGGGTCCGCTCTCGACCGCCGCCAACCGCGGCATCGAGATCGTCACGGTCAACTCCGGCGAGAACGCGTTCGACGCCGTCCCGGCGATCCAGAAGACGTTCATGACGCACGTCGGTCAGGACGAGGAGGTCGCGGGCGAGGGCGCCGGCCGCCAGTTCAACAATGCCGGCGCGAAGTCCGTCGTCGTGATCATCCACGAGGCGAGCAACTCGGGCCTCACGCAGCGCGCCGCGGGCGTGAAGAAGACGTTCAAGGGCAAGACCGACACGCTGCTGATCCCGAACGCGAAGTCCGACATCCCCGGCACGGTCGCCAAGGTGAAGGCGTACTTCGCGCGCAACAAGGGCGTCGACGGGATGCTCGGGCTCGACCCGGACGTCACCGTGCCGTGCATCGCCGCCGCGCCGAAGGGTGCGAAGATCGGCACGTTCGACCTGAACGGCGACGTGATCAAGAACCTCGAGTCGGGGAAGATGCTCTTCGCGATCGACCAGCAGCAGTACCTCCAGGGCTACCTGCCGGTCGTCTTCTCCGTGCTGTTCGTCAACAACCTGAACACGGTCGGCGGCGGCAAGCCCGTCCTGACCGGCCCGGGGATCGTCAACAAGGCGAACGCCGCCCGCGTCGCGGCGCTCGCGAAGGCGGGCACCCGGTAGCGACACCCGGCCGGGCGGCGCGGGCGCGCGCCGCCCGGCGCCCCTCGATGACCGACGCCACCGCACCGACCCCCGACGAGCGCCTGATCGCGACGAGCCTCGCCTCGCGGCTGATCGCGCGCCCCGACATCGGCGCGTTCCTCGCCGCGCTCGCGGTGTTCGGTCTCTTCGCGGCCTTCGCGCACGACGCCGGCTGGATCGGCTGGGCCGACGCGGCGCAGTGGACCGACCAGTCGGCGCAGTACGGCATCGTCGCCGTTCCCGTCGCGCTGCTGATGATCGGCGGCGAGTTCGACCTGTCCGCGGGCGTGATGATCGGCAGCTCCGGCCTGCTGCTCGGCCTGCTCGGCACGCGCGCGCACCTCGACATCTGGCCGTCGATCCTGCTCGTGCTGCTGTTCGGCGCCGCGGTCGGGTTGATCAACGGCATCACCGTCGTCAAGACGCGGCTGCCGAGCTTCATCGTGACCCTCGGGACGTTCTTCATCCTGCAGGGCGTCAACGCGGCCGGGACGCTGAAGATCACCGGCACGGTCGCGATCGAGAACATCGACTCGACCCCGGGCTTCGAGTCGGCGTACCGGCTCTTCTCGTCGACCGTCTGGTCGCCGTACGACTTCAAGGTGAAGGTGATCTGGTGGATCGCGATCACTGCCGTCGGCGCGTGGGTGCTGGCGCGGACGCGGTTCGGCAACTGGATCTACGCGGTCGGCGGCGATCCCGTGGCGGCGCGCAACGTGGGCGTGCCGGTCGTGCGGACGAAGATCGTGCTCTTCGTGCTCACCTCGACCACCTCGGCGCTGCTCGGCGTGATCGAGGCGCTCGAGCTGCGCTCGACGCAGGCGAACGAGGGCGTCGGCCGCGAGTTCATCTTCATCATCGCCGCCGTGGTCGGCGGGTGCCTGCTCACGGGCGGCTACGGCTCGGTGGTGGGCACGGCGTTCGGCTCCGCGATCCTGGGCATGGCGAGCATCGGGATCATCCTGGCCGGCTGGGACTCGAACTGGACGTTCACGTTCCTGGGGACGATCCTCGTCCTCGCCGTGTTGATGAACGCGGCGTTCCGCGCGCGGGCGGCGCGGGCGAGGGTGCGATGACGCACGCGCCCTGGCTCCTCGAGGCCGACGGCCTGACGAAGCACTACGGCAACGTCGTCGCGCTGAGCGACGTCTCGACGCACGTCGGCGCGGGCGAGGTGACGTGCGTGCTCGGCGACAACGGCGCCGGCAAGTCGACGTTCATCAAGATCCTCTCCGGGGCGCAGCGCCCCGACGCGGGCCGGCTCCGCGTGGACGGGCAGGAGGTGGAGCTCGCGTCGCCGCGGGACGCGCGGGCGCTCGGGATCGCGACCGTCTACCAGGACCTGGCGATGATCCCGCTGATGTCGATCTGGCGAAACTTCTTTCTCGGCGCCGAGCCGACGAAGGGGTTCGGGCCGCTGCGCTGGTTCGACGTGGAGCGGGCGCGCGAGACGGTGCGGCGCGAGCTGCACGCGATGGGCATCGACGTCCGCGATCCCGACCAGCCCGTCGGCACGCTCTCGGGCGGCGAGCGGCAGTCGGTGGCGATCGCCCGGGCCGTGCACTTCGGCGCCCGCGTGCTGATCCTCGACGAGCCGACCTCGGCGCTCGGCGTGAAGCAGGCCGGCGTCGTGCTGCGCTACGTCCTCCAGGCGCGCGCCCGCGGGGTGGGCGTCGTCTTCATCACCCACAACCCGCACCACGCCTACCCGGTCGGCGACCGCTTCGTGATCCTCAACCGGGGCCGCATGCTGGGCAGCTACGGCAAGGGGGAGATCGACCAGCAGGAGCTCATCCGGCGGATGGCCGGCGGGCGGGAGCTCGCCGAGCTCGAGCACGAGCTCGAGCTGATCGAGGCCGAGGTCGCGGGCGAGGCCGGCGCGGCGCCGCCCGGCGCGGATCAGCCGAACACGAGGTAGCCGGCGACGATCGCGCCGTAGAGCGCGACGAGCCCGATCCCCTCGGTGCGTGTCCCGCGGCTGTCGGCCACCACGAGCGCCGCGGCCACCGTCGCGATCGCGAGCGTCGCCATCTCGATCGGGCGGAACGCGAGCGGCAGCCCGGCGCCGACCGCGACGGAGAGCAGCGCGATCGCGGGCGTCACGAACACGAGGACCTGCAGCGACGAGGTGATCGCGATCTCGGTCGCGAGCTTCAGGTTCCCCTTCGCGGCGATCACGATCGCGCCACCGTGCTCGGCGGCGTTGCCGACGATGGCGACGATCACGATCGCGATGAAGAACTCGCTCAGACCGACCGCGTGCCCGAACGCCTCGAGCGAGTGCACCATGATCTCCGAGACGATCGCGGTGGCGACGGTGGCCGCTCCGAGCACGCCGAGCGCGGTCGCGAACGACCAGGCGCCCTCGGCGGCCTCGCCGTGCTCCGTCTCGCGGTGGACGCGCAGGTTGTGCACCGTCAGCCACAGGTATCCGCCCAGCAGGACGATCGCGAGCGGGATCGTCACGACGTACAGCGAGTGCCGCTCCGGCGACCCGTGCCACCCCGGGATCGACGGCACGAGCAGCAGCAGGACGGCGGCGCCCACGGCTGCGATCTGGAGCCACAGCGAGCGGCGGTCGACACGACCGCTGTCGCCGGCGATCAGCGCCGCGCCGAGCACGAGCAGGAGGTTCGACACGACCGAGCCGGTGAGCGAGCCGCGGACGACGCCGGGCAGGCCGTTGTCGACGGCGAGCAGCGCGATGATCAGCTCCGGCGCGTTTCCGAAGCTCGCGTTCAGGAAGCCGCCGATGCCCGGGCCGGTGTGCTCGGCGGCGTGCTCGGTCGACTCGCCGATCAGCCACGCCAGCGGGACGAGCGCCACCGCCGAGAGCAGGAACAGGGCCGTGGCGTCGGCGTGCAGTCCGTAGCGGGCGACGATCGCAACGGGCACCAGCACGAGCGACGCCCAGGGGATCTTTCGCGCCACGCGAGTAGCGTAGTCGGACGATGATCGAGGCGGTCACCTTCGACTGGGGCCAGACGCTCGTGCAGTTCGAGTGGGACGACGGGCTCCTCGCGGCCGGCCACCGGGCCGGGCTGGAGGCGCTCGGCCGGGGCGCGGAGGCAGACGCGTTCACGCGGCGCTTCCGCGACGAGCTGCTGCCCGGGTTCGTCCGCGGCGCCGACTACGAGGCGCTGCTCCGCGACGAGCTCGGGCTCGACGACGGCGCGCTGCGGGCCTACCTCGCGGCCGAGCACCGGGTCTGGGAGCCGAACATCGCGCTGCTCGGCTCGGCCCACGCGCTGCTCGAGGCGCTCCGCGCGCGCGGGGTGAGGCTCGGCGTGGTCGCGAACCACTGGCCCGAGCCGGCGTGGATCGTGCGGGACGAGATCGAGCGCCTCGGCGTCGCGGCCCGCGTGGACGCGGTCGTGCTCGCCGGCGAGGTCGGCGCGCGCAAGCCGGACCCGGCCATCTTCGAGCGCGCGCTGGCGGAGCTCGGCGTCGACGCCACGGCGGTGCTGCACGTCGGCGACCGCCTCGAGGAGGACGTCGCGGGAGCTGCCGCGCTGGGCATGACGACCGCTCAGGCCCTGTGGTTCGACGCAGACGACACGCCGGCCGGCGTCGAGCCGGACTACCTCGCGTTCACGCCCATGGACGTGCTGAATGCTGTTCGGCGACTAGCTCCATAAGCGTTGAAAGTCAAGTCTTGCGGTCCCCGCAAACCGCTCGGACAATGCCTTCATGACGCCTGAGCAGTCGACCGCACCGGCCCTCCCGCTGCGGCCGCAGGACGAGATGGAGTGCCGGCGCTGCGGCGTCCACTGCGACAAGGTCGTCTACCCGGGAGCGTGTCTCGCCCGCGGCTGCCCGTTCGTCTACAGCTACGAGGCGTGGGGTCACACCTACGTCGGCTGCATGCAGAAGGTGTACGAGGTCGAGATCGACCTCGACATGCTGCGGGCCGCCGAGGCGCGCAAGCCGGGCTTCGGCGCGATCCGGGCCGTGCGCCATCCGCTGCCGATGTGCATGGCCGAGGTCGAGCGGACGTACGAGTCGCGCGGCGAGGACGTCGGGTGCCTCAACCCGGAGTTCGAGGAGCTCCCGGTCGGCGAGCCCACGTTCCGCGTCTTCGCCCAGATCACGCGCGACTGATCAGC
>DASZWI010000187.1:0-16740 GCA_035546715.1 Gaiellaceae bacterium
CCGCGCAGCACGGTGACGCGGTCCGACACCGCTTTCACCTCGTGCAGCTTGTGCGAGATGAAGATCACCGTGCGGCCTTCCTGCACGATCTCGCGCAGCGTCTCGAAGAGCGTGTCCGCCTCGTCGGGCGTGAGCACCGCCGTCGGCTCGTCGAGGATCAGCACCTTCGCCTCCTCGTAGAGCGCCTTCAGGATCTCCACGCGCTGACGCTCACCGACGGACAGCTGCCAGATGCGCGCACGCGGATCGACCGGCAGCCGGTACCGCTCTCCGAGCCGGCGCACCTGATCGACGACCGCGCCGGGGTCGATCCGGAACGAGCGACCGGCGCCGCGCCGGTCGCCGAGGATCAGGTTCTCGGCGACGGTGAAGCGGTCGACGAGCCGGAAGTGCTGGTGCACCATGCACACGCCCGCCTCGATCGCATCGGCGGGCGAATGGAACGTCACCGGCGTTCCGTGCAAGAGGATCTCGCCGGCGTCGGGACGGTAGAGGCCGCTCATGATGTGCGAGAGCGTCGACTTGCCGGCGCCGTTCTCGCCGAGGAGCGCGTGCACCTCGCCCACGCGGATGTCCAGGTCAACGTCGTCGTTCGCGACGATGCCCGGGAAGACCTTGCGGATGCCTCGCATCTCGAGCGCGAGCCCGTCTGCCGCTGCGCGATTCACTCGGGGGCGATCCTAGCCTCGTGGACGGAAAGGGAAGGGGGCGAGCCTCGCGGCCCGCCCCCTCGACTGCGGTCGTTCCTGCCGGCCCCTAGAGGGAGGCCGGGACCTTCAGCTTGCCGCTGATGATCTTCGCCTTGTACGAGTTCATCAGCGTGACCCACGACTTCGGCACCTTCGGGCTGATCTTGCCGACGCCGACGCCGTTGTTCTTCAGGTCGAACACGAGGTCGTTGCCGCCGTTGAACTTCCCGGCCTTGGCCTGCTGGATCGCGTCGAAGACGCCCGTGTCCACGCGCTTGACGGCGCTCGTGAGGACGTTCTTCGCGAGGCCGTACTGGTCGACGTCCACGCCGATGCCCCAGTCGCCCGCGTCACCCGCGGCCTTCAGGGCGCCGAGGCCGCAGCCGCCGGCCACCTGGAAGACGACCTTCGAGCCCTGCGAGATCTCGTTCTGGGCCACCGTCTGGCACTTGTCCGTGGCGACGAAGTCGTTCGAGTACTGCACGAGGACCTTCATCCCCGGCGCGACCTTGTCGACGCAGTACTTGTAGCCGGCGATGTACGAGTCGACCGGCGGGATCTTGATGCCGCCGACGGCCGAGACCGTGTTGCCGCCCATGCTCTTGGCCTGCTTCGCGGCGAGCACGCCGACGAGGCAGCCGGCCTCCTGCGAGTTGTACGTCAGACCCTCGACGTTCTTGAACTGCGGGAGGACGTTCCCCTTCTTGTCCGCGAACGGCGACGTGTGCACCGTGTAGTCGGTGATCGCGAAGTCGACGTCCGGGAACTTCTTCGCGTACGTGGCCTCCGTCGGGGCGAGCAGGAAGCCGGCCGCGATGACCAGCTTGGCGCCCTTGCGGATCGCGGTGTTGAAGTTCGGCGCGTAGTCGCTCGTCGAGTTCGACTGGAGCGGAATCGCGGTGATGCCGAGCTTCTTCTTCGCCAGGTTCAGACCGGCGAGCTGGTTCTGGTTGAAGCCCTTGTCGTTGAACTTGCCGATGTCGCTGACCAGCGAAGCCGTGAAGGTGGCCCGCGGCGCCGCCGAAGCGCCGCCGCCGCGCACCATGGCGGCCACGAGCGCGAGCGAGCCGACAATCACAGCAACAGCCGCAAGCGTGATCCAACGCTTCCTCAAGTGTGTTCCTCCTCGAAAGGGGTCCTGTGGGGGGTGACGGGTGATCGTAACCCGTTGATAGGACGCTGAACAGGGGCGGCGGTTAGGGCCGCCTTCCACAGCGCGCTACTCGATCGGGGCTGCGGGCACGCGCTCGAGGTCGTGCTCGGAGATGAGCACGCGCCGCGGCTTCGAGCCCTCGTACGGCGAGATGATCCCGCGCCGCTCGAGCATGTCGATCAGGCGGCCGGCGCGCGTGTACCCGACGCGCAGGCGCCGCTGGAGCAGCGAGACGCTGGCCGACTGCGCCGTGACGACGACCTCGATCGCGCGGTCGAGCAGCGGGTCCTCGTCGGGGTCGAACCCGCCGTCCCCCTCGTCGTCCTCGCCGGAGGCGAACACCTGCGGCAGCTCGAGGAAGCTCTCGTCGACCTCCTGCTCGCGCTGGGCGCGGGTCTGCTCGACGATCATCGCGATCTCCTCCTCCGTCACGAAGGCGCCCTGGACGCGCTGGAGGCGGGACGTGCCGAGCGGCTTGAAGAGCATGTCGCCCTGCCCGAGCAGGCTCTCGGCGCCGTTCGAGTCGAGGATGACGCGCGAGTCGGTCTGGCTCGACACGGCGAAGGCGATCCGCGACGGGACGTTCGCCTTGATCATGCCGGTGATGACGTCGACCGAGGGCCGCTGGGTCGCGAGCACGAGGTGGATGCCGACGGCGCGCGACTTCTGGGCCAGGCGGATGATCGAGTCCTCGACCTCCTGCGGGCTGACCATCATCAGGTCGGCGAGCTCGTCGATCACGACGAGCAGGTACGGCAGCTCGTCCTCGCCGCGCTTGCGGAACGCGCGGTTGGCCTCGGCGAGGTTGCGGGCGCGCACCTGCGCGAGCCGCTCGTAGCGGCGCTCCATCTCGGTGACGACGTTGAGCAGGACGGCCGACGCCTCCTTCGGGCTCGAGACGACGGGCGTCAGGAGGTGCGGGATCGACTCGTAGTGGTTCAGCTCGATCCGCTTCGGGTCGATCAGGATCAGCCGGGCCTCGTCCGGGGTCGCGCGCAGCAGGATCGACGTGAGGATCGCGTTGATGCAGCCCGACTTGCCCGAGCCGGTGGTGCCCGCGATGAGGATGTGCGGCATCCGCGCCAGGTCGGTCCAGACCGCGGCGCCGGAGATGTCCTTGCCGAGCCACACCGAGAGCGGGCTCGCCGTCTGCGGCAGGTCGTCGTAGATGTCGCCGAGCGTGACGAGGTTCGGGCTCAGGTTCGGGACCTCGACGCCGACCGCCTGCTTGCCGGGGATCGGCGCCAGGATCCGGATCTCGGTCGTCGCCAGCGCGTAGCTGAGGTCGTCCTTGAGGTTGGCGACCTTGCCCACCTTCGTCCCGGGGGCGAGCTGGAGCTCGTAGCGGGTGACCCGCGGGCCGGCGATCTGGCCGACGACGGTCGCCTCGACGCCGAAGTGCGC
Organism: Gaiellaceae bacterium; assembly: GCA_035546715.1. Taxonomy (GTDB): domain Bacteria; phylum Actinomycetota; class Thermoleophilia; order Gaiellales; family Gaiellaceae; genus PALSA-600. Next base: position 3,247 of record DASZWI010000187.1, read on the forward strand.
GAGGCACGTGACGAGGGCCTCGGCGGTGCGCTGGCTCGCCTCGCCGCTCGGCCCGCCGCCGGGCTTCGACTTCTTCAGGAGCGTGCGCTCGGGCAGCGTGTAGTCGCCGACCGGGGCGGCCGCCTCGAACAGCGTCTCCTGCGTCTCCCCCGCGTTCTCCTCGGTGTCCTGCTCAGGCTGGAAGAGGAGCGGCGGCGCGGCGGCGACGTCGTTCGTCGTCTCCGACACGAGGTCGGGGTAGTCGTGCTTCACGTCCACCGGCGGCAGGGGCCGTGTCTCCACGCCGGGCACGGAGACGCTCTCGGAGACCGGCTCCGGGAGGGCGGGCCCGTCGTACGCGGGGCGCTCGCGGCGGACGCGCGTGTGCGCGGCGCGCACGACGCGGCCGGAGCGGCGCAGGATCGCGCCGAGGCTGGCGCCCGTCAGGAACAGGCTGCCCGCGATCGTCAGGAGGACACCGAGGATCGTGGCCCCGGTCGTGCCGAGCGCGACCGCGACGAGCGACTCGAGCACGTCGCCGAGCGCGCCGCCGTGCCCCGTGCCCAGCGTGAGCAGGAGGCCCGCGACGGCCACGCCGAGGCCGAGCCGGAACGGGCGGACGTCGACGAGCGCGCTGCGCGTGACGATCAGGGCGCCCAGCGGGACGAACACGAGCGGCGCGAGGTACGCGGCCGCGCCGACGGCCGCCTTCGCGCCGTGCGCGACCGGGCCGCCGTTGAGGCCGAACCAGAGCACGGCTGCGAGCAGCACGCCGAGGCCCGCGATCGCCAGCCCCGCCAGCTCGGGGCGGTGGTGCGCCTGGATCCGGTGCGCCTGGGCGCGCCCGGCCGCCCGCTTCTTGCGGACCCGCGCCGGCTTGCGCGGGGCCGGCTTGCGCCGGGCCGGCTTGCGGGCCGGCTTCTTCCGAGTCCGGGTCGCCATCCCCGGCCCCTTCGACGCCGTGCGGGCGGCTCCTCTTCCCTACCGCGGCGTGAAGGAGGCCGTCAGCATCCCGAAGTAGCTGGGCACGTCGTAGCTGATCAGGTCGGAGTCGAACCCGTCCGCGAGGGCGCCGTGCAGCATCAGGAGCTGCCAGAAGCTGTCCGCCTTCGCGTCCCGGGCGAACTGGACGTCCCAGCCGACGAGCTCGCCCAGCCGGTTGCCGCGCACGAGGTCGACGATCCCGTCGTCGTACGGCTTCGACGCCTCGGAATGGCCGTACGGCGCGTCGAGCGTGTGGCCGTGGCCGTGATCGGCGCTCGCGATCAGGGCGACCCGCCGGTCGCCGGTCGCCGCGGCCAGCGCCGCCCCGGCGCGGACCTGGTCCTCGTTCGAGAGCGCGTGGGTCGGCGTCACGACCACCGCCGGCGCGCGCATGAACCAGAGCGGGATGACGGTGCCCCAGTCGAGCGGCATCGGCCAGCCCTGGACGACGGCGGTGCCGAACAGCACGCCGACGGCGGGCAGGCCGGCGGCATGCAGCGCCTCGACGCACGCGTCCGCGAGCTCGGGGTCGCCGGGCAGGTCGATCTCGGTGTCCGCCTCGGTCCAGGGCCGGGCGTCGCCCTTGATCCGCCCAGATCGCACGACGGCGACGTGGCCGTCGACCTGGAACCCGTGCGGGGTCAGGACGATCACCGCCTCCGGATCGGCGGCGGCGAACCGGCGTCCCAGCTCCTCCATGCCCTTGCGCGTCGGCGACTCGGGCTCGTCGAAGATCGGCCCGCCGTGCGGTGCGATCGCGCCGAACACGATCATGCCGCGTCTCTCACCCCAGGCTCGCGATCCGCTCGAGCAGCAGGTCGACGAAGCCCCGGCTGTCGACGTCGACGGCCGCCTTCGCGTTGAACGACGCGTCCTCGCGCCCGCGCCAGTCGACGTTCGTACGGCCGCGTCCCTGCTCCCAGCCGCAGTCGACGTCGATCTCCGCCGGCCGGGTCTCGAGGAGCTCGGGGCGGACGACGCCGGCGAGCGCGACCGGGTCGTGCATCGGCGCGCCGTCGAGCTCCGGGTACATCGTGTCGTGGAACCGGAGGTAGAAGTCGAGGAGCTGGGCGACCATCTCGCCCACGCGGCCGGAGCGGCGAAGCTGCTCGGTGTGGGCGCGCGTGATCAGCGCCTTGTGCGTCACGTCGAGGCCGACCATGGTCGTGTCGAGCCCGGCGGCGAACACGCGCTTGGCGGCCTCGGGATCGGCCCAGATGTTGAACTCGGCGGCCGGGGTGATGTTCCCCTCGCCGATGGCGCCGCCCATGAGGACGACCCGCTCGGGAACGGCGTCCGGGTGGAGCGCGAACAGGAGCGCGATGTTCGTGAGCGGCCCGGTCGGGACGAGCGTGACCTTGCCGTCGTGGGCGCGGATCGTGTCGGCGAGGAAGTCGACGGCGTGCCGGTCGCCCGGCTTCCCGGCGGGCGGCGGCAGGTCCGGCCCGTCGAGGCCGCTCTCGCCGTGGACGTGCGCGGCGACGCGGACGGCCCGCACGAGCGGACGGTCGGCGCCGGCGTAGACGGGGATCTCGGTGCGGCCTGCGAACTCGAGCAGGCGCAGCGCGTTGGCGGTGGTCTTCTCCAGGGTCTGGTTGCCGCAGACGGTGGTGACGCCGAGCAGCTCGACCTCCGGGGACGCGAGCGCGAGCAGCAGCGCGATCGCGTCGTCGTGGCCGGGGTCGCAGTCGAGGACGATCCGGGTCGCAGTCATGCCCCGAGTATCCCGTCTACCTCGGCGGCGGTGGGGAGCGACGGCTGCGCGCCGTGCCGCGACGCGGCGAGCGCGCCGGCCGCGCAGGCGCGGCGAAGGGCTTCGTCGCGCGGGCGTCCCTCGAGCAGCGACACGACGAGGCATGCGGCGAACGAGTCGCCGGCCGCGGTGCCGTCGACGGCGGTCACGCGCGGCGGCGCCGCGCGCGCGACCTCGCAGCCGTCCTCGAACAGCGCGGCGCCCTCGGCGCCGTAGGTGACGGCGACGAGCTTCCCGCGCGAGACGACCTCGTGTTCGAGCCGGTTCACGATCAGCAGGTCGGGCTCGAGGTCGATCGGCCGCGCCGGCGCCGCGTTCAGCGCGACGAACGACGCGCTCGCGGCGGCCGCCTCCACGACGGCGTCGGGCACCTCGAGCTGGCAGAGGACCGGCCCTTCGACCGCACGCGGCTCGACGCGGTCGTTCGCCCCGGCGACGACCACGATCTGCGTCTCGCCGTCGTCGGCGACGAGGATCGAGGCGACGCCCGTCGTGCCGGTGCGCGCGACGTCGAGCTCGACGCCGGCGCCCCGGAGCCCCGCGAGCGCCTCGTCGGCGAGGCTGTCCTCGCCCACCGCGCCGACCATCCGCACGGCGGCGCCCAGACGGGCGGCCGCGACGGCCTGGTTGGCCCCCTTGCCGCCCGGGAAGCGGTCGAAGCTCGACCCGAGGAGCGTCTCCCCCGCCCGGGGCAGCCGCGAGACGCGGGCCACGAGGTCGAGGTTGATCGACCCGACGACGGTCAGGGAGACGGGGTCCACGACCCGCGAGGCTACCGGCTACGCGGCGAGGGCTCTCAGGTCTTCGTGGACCCGGCCGAGGAGGTTCTCTCGCAGGTCGAACAGGCCGGCCCAGAGGGAGCCGCGGTCGACGTCCGACTCCCAGCGCACCGTGGCCGAGAGGCCTTCCAGGGCGCGGATCATGACCGCCAGCTCGAGGTACACGGCGGCGACGCGGTGCGGCGCCACGTGGACGCCCGCCCGGTCGAGGACCGGGGCCCAGTCGACGAGCTCGGCGCGGCTCGGCTCGCCGAACCACGAGCGGCCCTCGGCCGAGTCGGCCTCCAGCTCGAGCAGGTAGCGCTGGATCGGCTGCTCGAGGCCCGCCAGCGCGGTCTCGACGCGGTCGGCGGCCCGGCGCAGGGCGGCCTGGCGCCGGCCGGGCGTGCTCGGGTCGGGGTCGCCGCGCCCCCAGCGCTCGAGCAGGCGGCAGAACGCGAGCGCGGCGACCTGCGCGGCCAGGAGCTGGGAGATGAGCCGCCGGGCGACCTCGCGGTCGACCGCGTGCTCCTCGATCACGTCCGCCCACTCGGGACGAGCGGGCCTCAGGCTGCTCATACCTCGACCACCACGGGCAGGATCATCGGCCGCCGCCGCGTCCGGTCGTAGACGAGCTGGCCGATGCCGTCGTGGATGTGCTCCTGCAGCAGCTTGATCTCCCGCCGGTCGTCGGAGAGCAGGTCGCGGACGATCTCGTGCGCCTCCTGGCGGAGCTCCGAGAGCAGCTCCTCCGACTCCGCGAAGCCGCGGGCGATCAGCTCGGGCTGCGAGACGCTGCCGTCGGACAGCGTCGTGACGACGATCAGCACGCCGTCCTCGGACATGTGCCGCCGGTCGCGCAGCGCCACGTCCGAGATGTCCCCCACGCCCAGGCCGTCGACGAACGTGACGCCCGCCTCGATGCGGTCCGCGACGCGCACGCCCGCAGGCGAGAGCTCGACGACGTCGCCGTTCTCGCAGATGACGATCGAGGACGCCGGAACGCCCGCCTCCTGTGCGAGCCGCCCGTGCGCCGCCAGCATCCGGAACTCGCCGTGGATCGGCATGACGGCCTTCGGCCTGACGAGGCCGAGCAGGGTCCGCAGCTCCTCGGAGCGGCCGTGGCCGGAGACGTGGACGGGCGCGTTCTCCTCGTGCAGCACCTCGGCCCCGTTCCGGGTCAGGCGGTTGATTGCGTCGTGGACGCGCAGCTCGTTCCCCGGCACCGGGCGCGCGGAGATGATCACCGTGTCGCCGCGCTCGACTCGCACCGCCGGGTGGTCGTTGTAGGCGATGCGCGTGAGCGCCGACAGCGGCTCTCCCTGGGAGCCGGTGCAGAGGATGAGCTGCTCGTGCGGCGGGATCTCCTCCAGGTCGGCGGGCTTGACGAGCACCTCGTCCGGCATCTCGACGTAGCCGAGGTTGCGCGCGACGTTGAGGTTGCGGCGCATCGAGCGGCCGACGACCGCCACCTTGCGGCCCGTGTCCACGGCGACGTCGATCGCCTGCTGCATCCGGTGGATGTTCGAGGCGAAGCTCGAGACGAGCACGCGGCCCCGGCGGGTGGGGATGATCTGCCGGAACGCCTCGCCGACGACGCGCTCCGAGCGCGTGAAGCCGGGCCGCTCCGCGTTGGTCGAGTCTCCGAGCAGCAGGTCGACGCCGCGGTTCCCGAGGTCGGCCAGCTTGCCGACGTCCGTGCGCAGCCCGTCCACCGGCGTGTGGTCGAGCTTCCAGTCGCCGGTGTGGAAGACGCGCCCCGCGCTCGTCTCGACCGCGATCCCGACGGCGTCGGGGATCGAGTGGGCCATGCGGACGAACTCGAGCCGGAACGGGCCGAGCTCGACCGGGCCGGCGTCCGGATCGGCCTCGCGCAGCTCCGCGGCGCGCAGGAGGCCGTGCTCGTCGAGCTTCGACTTGACGAGCCCGAGCGTGAGCCGGGTCGCCCACACCTCGCGCACGCGCACCTCCCGCATCAGGTACGGCAGCGCGCCGACGTGGTCCTCGTGCGCATGCGTGAGGACGACGGCGCGCACCTCGCGGTCGTGCAGGTACCCGAAGTCCGGGAGGATCAGGTCGACGCCGAGGTGCTCGTCGCGCGGGAAGGCCATGCCGGCGTCGACGACGATCACGTCGTCGCCGAGCTCGTACAGCGTCATGTTCTTGCCGACCTCGCCGAGGCCGCCGAGCGGGATGATGCGGAGGGTGTCCGTCACGGTGGCGGAGCCTATGCGGCGACCAGCAGCCCGAGGCGCTCGAGGCAGTCGCGCACGCGCTCGAGCTCGTCTTCCGTCGGCTCCACGAGCGGCAGCCGGTAGCCGCCGACGGGGTGCCCCAGCAGGCGGAGCGCCGCCTTGATCGGCAGCGGGTTCACCGCGATGCCGAGCAGGTCGTACGCCGGCCGGAGGTCGCGGTCGAGCTCCCGCACGCGCTCCCAGTTGCCCGCGTCCGCCGCGCGGAGCTGCTCCGCCGCCTGGGGCCCGCACACGTGGCTGTGCACGAGCACGCCGCCGACCCCGCCGAGCTCGAGGAACGGCGCGAACAGGTCGCCGTCGCCGGCGTAGAGGTCGAGCCCGACGTCGACGATGTGCTGCGCCTCGTCGCGCTCCGGCTTCGCCTGCTTCACCGCGGTCACCGTCTCGATCTCGGCGAGCCGCGAGATCGTCTCCGGCTCGATGTTCACGACCACGCGGCTCGGGATGTTGTAGACCATGAGCGGCCGGTCGCTGGCCCGTGCGACCGCCTCGAAGTGCGCGACGATGCCCCGCTGCGGCGGCTTGTTGTAGTACGGCGTGACGACGAGGAAGCCGTCGACGCCCAGCTCGTGCGCCTGCTCGGTGAGGTGCACCGAGTGCGCGGTCGAGTACGTGCCCGTTCCCGCGACGACCGTCGCCTCGTCGCCGACCGCCTCGAGCGCGGCGCGGAAGAGGTCGAGCTTCTCGGCGTCGGTCAGCGTCGGCGACTCGCCCGTCGTGCCGGCGACGACCAGGCCGTCCGAGCCGTTCGCCACGAGATGCCGCGCCAGCGACTGGAACGCGTCGAAGTCGACCGACCCGTCCTCGCGGAAGGGCGTGACGATCGCGGTCAGAAGGCGGCCGAGCATCTCGGAATTCTACTTCGTCCGCGTCTCCGCCGGGCCCGGCAGGGCGCCGTGCCGGGCCCGGACGACGCGTGGCGCGACCTCGACCGCGTTCAACGCCTCCACCGCGTCCCGCTCGTGCGGGCGGCCGGCGAGCCCCAGGAGCGTCTCCGGCGCGAGCCGCGGGAGCAGGCGCAGGAGCGGCTCGACGTTGCGGTGCTCGTAGAGGACGTCGGCGGCCACGGCGAGGTCGAACCGCTCGTCCCACGGCTCCCGCCAGTCGCGCACCTCGGCGCGCAGCGCGAGCCCGTTCCGCTGCGCGTTGCGGCGGAGCAGCCCGATCGCGTCCGCCGCCCAGTCGGTCGCGGTCACGTCGGCGCCGCGCGCCGCGGCGACGAGCGACGGCACCCCGAGCCCGCAGCCGAGCTCGACGACCCGGACGCCGTCGAGCCGCGGCGGCAGCGCCTCGGCGAGCGCGAGCGCGGCGGGCCAGAGCTCGGCCCAGTACGGCAGGAACTCGTCGCGCGCGAAGGCCTCCTCGTCGATCAGCGCCTCCGGCGACTCGGGCCGGAGCAGGGCCAGCTCGAGCTCGCCGACACGGACGACGTGGTCGCGGAGCTGCGTCAGAGGAGGGTGTCCAGGCCCACGGTGACGCCCGGCTCGAGCGTGCCGAGCCGGTCGAGCGCGAGGAGGACGCCCGGGACGTACGCCTCGCGCGACGTGGCGTCGTGGCGGATCGTCAGGAGCTCGCCGAGCCCGCCGAGCAGGACCTCCTGGTGGGCGACGAGCCCCGGCAGGCGCACCGAGTGGATCGGGACGTCCCCGCCGAGCGCGGCCGCGGTGGCGGCGGCGGTCCCGGAGGGAGCGTCGACCTTGGTCGCGTGGTGCAGCTCGACGATCTCGGCGCGGTCGAGGTGCTTCGCCGCCTCGACCGCGAAGCGCATCATCAGCACCGCGCCGAGCGCGAAGTTCGGTGCGAAGAAGACCCGCACGCCGGCCGCGCGAGCCGGCCCGTCGACCGCCGCCGTGTCCCAGCCGGACGTGCCGACGACCGCGTCCACCCCGGCCTCCACCGCGGCGAGCACGTTCGGGACGACCGCGTCCGGGCGCGTGAAGTCGACGACTGCGTCCGCCTCCGCAAGGTCGTCGACGAGGGCGTGGCCCGCCTCCTCGAGCGCAGGCGCGAGCACCGTCCCGACCTTCCCGCGCCGGCCGTGCAGGAGGACGTTCACGCCGCGGAGGCGAGTGCCGGCGTGACCCGTTCGACCGCGGCGAGGAACCGCTCCTCGCTCGGCCCGATCCCCGCCACCGAGAGGCGCTCGGGCGCGAGCAGCGCGGCGGCGAGCTCGCAGACCGACGCGATCTCGACGGCGTCGATCTCGGCGACGAGGCGGTCGAGCGACAGCAGCTCGGAGTCGGTGATCAGCGACTTGCCCAGGCGGTTCATCCGCGTCGAGGTGGACTCCATCGAGAGCAGGATCCGCCCCTTGAGGTTCTCCTTCGCGCGCCGGAGCTCGCGCGCGCTCAGGTTGCCGCCCGCGATGTCCGCGATCTGGTCGGCCGTGATCGCCAGCGCCTCCTCGAGGTTGTCCTCGCGCGTCCCCACGTAGACGCCGAGCTGGCCGGTGTCGGTGTACTGCGACACGAACGAGTAGACCGCGTACGCGAGGCCCCGCTTCTCCCGGATCTCCTGGAACAGGCGCGACGAGGCGGAGCCGCCGAGGATCGCATCGAGGATGCTCGCGGCGAACCGGCGGCGGTCGGAGCGCGCGATGCCGGGCGCCGCGAGGCACACGTGGTACTGCTCGGTGTCCTTGCGCTGGAAGCGCAGCGACGGCTGCGGCGCCTGCACGAGCGGCGGCCGCACGTTCGTGTGCTCGGCCTCCACGGCGCGGCGCCGCTCCAGCGCGCCGCCGACGAGCTCGACCAGCCGGTCGTGGTCGACGTTCCCGGCGGCGGCCACGACGATGTTCCCCGGCACGTAGAGGGCGTCGTGGTACCCGGCGATCTCCGCCCGCGAGATCGAGGAGATCACCTCGGCCGTCCCGATCACCGGCCGGCCGAGCGGATGGTCGCCGAAGACCGCCTCCGCGATCAGGTCGTGGACGAGCTCCTGCGGCGTGTCCTCGTACATCGCGATCTCCTCGACGACGACCTCGCGCTCGGAGTCGAGGTCGTCGAACGCCGGCACGAAGACCATGTCGCTCATCACGTCCAGCGCCGTGGCGAGGTGGTGGTCGGGGACGCGTGCGTAGACGAGGGTGTGCTCGCGGGAGGTGGCGGCGTTCAGCTCGCCGCCCAGCTCGTCGAAGATCTCGGCGATCTCGAGGGCGCTGAAGCGGTCGGTCCCCTTGAAGAGGAGGTGCTCGATGAAGTGCGTGACGCCCGCCTGGCCGGCGGCCTCGTCCCGCGAGCCGGCGCCGATCCAGTAGCCCACCGACACGGAGCGCACGTGCTCCAGCCGCTCGGAGATGATCCGCTCGCCGGAGTCGAGGGCCGTCAGCTGCCAGCTCTGCATCCGCGGCATGGTATTCCGTCGGGGCGGGGTGCAGCCGCCGGCGCCGGACGTACGGCATTGCCCGGCCGCGCAGCGACTGTCGCCGGACCGCCCCCGCGGCGATCAGCGCGGGTCCTCCGGCAGCAGCGACCACACGACGGCGTCGGCGCGCTCGCCGTGCAGCCAGATCGACTTCCGCTCGACCCCCTCGCGCCGGAAGCCGACGCGCTCCGCGAGCCGCTGCGAGGCGGCGTTCTCCGGATGCGTGCGCACCTCGATCCGCCCCACGCCCTCCGCGAACAGCCAGCCGCAGACGAGCCGGACGGCCCGTGTCATCAGGCCGCGCCGGCGGCCGGCGTCGTACGCCATGTACGCGATCTCCCAGTTCTCCCGGTGCCGCCGCGACGCCACGACCGACCCCACCGGCTCGCCGCCGATCCGGTCGCACACCACGAAGTCGAACCGGCCGCCCGTCGACGCCCCGTGGCGCGCCGTCCGCAGCAGGGCGTCGAAGTCCCCTGCGCGCGGCTTCGCCGGCATGTTCAGCCAGTGCCGCACGAGCGGGTCGCGCATCGTCTTCAGCGCGGCGTCCCGGTCGCCGTCCTCGAGCGGACGCAGCCACACCACGCCGTCACTCAAGGGTTGCGCCGGGGCTCTGAGCACGGCGCGATCCTAGAACGGAGAAGGCGGCCCGAAGGCCGCCTTCTCCGTCCGGCTACCTACTCCGCGTGCGACTCCTCGCGCTCGCGGCGGGGGCCGCCGCGCCCGCCGCGGCCGCCACGGCGATCGCCGTCGCGGCGCGGCCGCTCCTCGCGGGGCTCGCGCGGCGGGGCGTTCTTCGCGCGCTCGACGAGCTCCTCCGGCGAGACGAAGCCACCGTTCTCGTGCTTCTGGACGAGCTTGAGGCCGATGCGGCCGCGGGCCTTGTCGACCTCCTGCACGACCACGTCGAGCACGTCGCCGCGCTGGATGACGTCCTCGATGTGGTTGACCCGGCCCGGGCCGACGTTCGAGACGTGCAGCAGGCCGTCCGTGCCCTTCTTCAGCTCGACGAAGGCGCCGAAGTCCGTCGTCTTCACGACGCGACCCGTGTAGGTGTCGCCGACCTCCGGCTCCTTGGTGAGGGCGGAGATCGCCGCCATCGCCGCCTCGGCCTGCGTGCCCGAGGTGGCGTAGATGAGGATCGTGCCGTCCTCCTCGATGTCGATCTGCACCTCGTACTCGGCCTCGAGGGAGCGGATCGTCTCGCCGCCCTTCCCGATCACCATGCCGATGTACTCCGGGTTGATCTGGATCGTGGAGATCCGCGGCGCGTTCTCGGACAGCTCCGTCCGCGGCTCCGGGATCGCCTCGAGCATCCGGTCGAGGATCGCGTTGCGGGCCCGCTTCGCCTGCTCGAGGGCGCGCTCCATGATCTCGCGGCTGACGCCGGTGATCTTGATGTCCATCTGGAGCGCGGTGATCCCGTCGCGGGTGCCCGCCACCTTGAAGTCCATGTCACCGAGGTGATCCTCGGCGCCCTGGATGTCGGTGAGGATCTCGTAGGAGTCGCCCTCCTTGACGAGGCCCATGGCGATGCCCGAGACCGGCGCCTTGATCGGCACACCGGCGTCCATCAGGGACAGCGTCGACCCGCAGACCGAGCCCATCGACGACGAGCCGTTCGACTCGAGCGTCTCCGAGACGAGGCGGATCGTGTACGGGAACTCCTCGGCGGGCGGGATGACCGGCTCGAGGGCCCGCTGGGCGAGCGCGCCGTGGCCGATGTCGCGGCGCTTCGGCGAGCCCATGCGGCCCGTCTCCCCGACCGAGTAGGGCGGGAAGTTGTAGTGGTGCATGTAGCGGCGGTCGGTCTCGAGCGACAGGTCGTCGATCCGCTGCCCCTCCTTGGCGGTGCCGAGGGTGAGCAGGGTCATGATCTGCGTCTGGCCGCGGGTGAAGAGCGCCGAGCCGTGCGTGCGCGGGCTGACGGTGACCTCCACCTCGATCGGGCGGATCTCCTCCGCCGACCGGCCGTCCGGACGCCGCTTGTCGACGGCGATCTTCTGCCGGACGAGGCTCTTGTAGATCGCGTCGGCCGCCTTCTTGACGTAGCTGCGGCTGAACGAGTCGAGCACCCCGTCCTCGCCCTCCGTGGAGGGGAACGGCAGCTTGACCTCGGCGACGATCCGGTCGAGCAGCAGGTGCCGCTTGGCCGACTTGAGCGCCTTCGAGTCCTGCTCGGCGTCGGTCAGGCCCCGCAGGGCGTCCTCGAACTGCTCGCGGACGGGTCCCTCGACGGCGACCGAGCGCTGCTTCTCGAGGATCTGGGCGAGCGACATGCGCGTCTGGAGCTCGCGCATGACGTCGTCCTCGGTCGACTGCATGCTCAGCGCGCCGGCCTCCTTCGCGACGATCTCGTCGACGGCGGCGGCCGCCTCGCGCAGGCCCACCTCCTGGATCTTCGCCCAGATGTCGTGGCCGTACGTGGCCTCGAGCCGCTCCGTGACGGCCGGGTCGAGCCACTTCGCCTTGCCCGCCTTCGAGCGCAGCTCGAGCTGGGCGTCGCAGAGCTTGACGATCTCGCGGTGCGCGATCTCGAGCGCCTCGAGGAGCTTGCCCTCCGGCACCTGGTTCGCGCCCGCCTCGACCATGGTCAGGCCGTCCTTCGTGCCGACCACGATCAGGTCGAGGTCGGAGCTGTGCTCCGTCTCCTCGAGGGTCGGATTCACGACGAGCTCACCGTCGACGAGGCCCATCCGGACGGCCCCGATCGGGCCGAGGAAGGGCAGCGGCGAGATGGTGAGGGCCGCCGAGACGCCGTTGATGGCGAGGATGTCGTGCGCCACGACCAGATCGGCCGAGAGCACGGTGCCCACGCACTGCACCTCGTTGCGGTAGCCCTTGGGCCAGAGCGGCCGGACTGGGCGGTCGATCATGCGCGCGGTGAGGATGGCCCGCTCCGTCGGGCGCCCCTCGCGCTTGAAAAAACCGCCGGGGATCTTCCCGGCGGCGTACATGCGCTCCTCGACGTCGACCGTGAGCGGGAAGAAGTCCGCGCCTTCGCGCGCCTCCGTCCGGCCCTGCGCCGTCGCGAGCACGACGGTCTCGCCGCCGCGGACGACGACTGCGCCGTCCGCCTGCTTCGCGAGCTTGCCCGTCTCGAACGAGATCTCCTTGCCGCCGATCTCGACGGTCACGGAAACCGGCACCCCGGCGGGGTGCTCGGCATGGACGATGCTCATGTCTCTCCTATTCCTCCACTGTGCATTGGTGAAGGGTGGAGAGCTCGAGTCAGCGCCTTCCCGCAGGGAGCGCGGCGCTCGCTCGAACTATCCACCCTTCGTGACATTTGGGAGCTAGCGGCGGAGGCCGAGCTCCTTGATGAGGGCGCGGTAGCCCTCCAGATCCTTCCGCTGGAGGTAGTTCAGGAACCTCCGGCGCCGGCCGTTGAGCTTGAGGAGCCCACGGCGGGAGTAATGGTCGTGCTTGTGCGTCCGCAGGTGCTCGGTGAGCTCCTGGATGCGCTGGGTCAGCATCGCGATCTGGACCTCGGCCGAGCCGGTGTCGGTCGCGTGCTTTCCAAACTTCTCGATGTGCGCCTGCTTCTCTTCCTTGGTGAGGGTCAAGAGCTCTCCTCTCGAACGGATGTCACCCGGGCCCCCGCACGCCGCGAAGGAAGAACGCCTGCGGCCGAGGCCGGGTCGGGCAGTAGGGTAGCGGATCCAGTGCTGGAACACGCATTCCGTCAGCTCGCCGAGGAGGCCATGGAGCGCTGGCAGGTGCCCGCCCTGGCGGTCGGCGTCTCGGTCGACGGCGGCCACGAGACGCTCTGTCTCGGCTGCGAGCCCGACACGCGGTTCCGAGTCGCCAGCGTCACGAAGCCCTTCACCGCGAATCTCGCGGCGGCGCTCCTCGACCTGGACGCGCCTGCCGGCCCGTGGCCGGGGGTGACGCCGCGGCACCTGCTCTCCCACACGGCGGGCTACGACTGCGAGCTCGGCGACCTGCGGCGGTTCGGCGTCGGCGACGACGCACTGCCGCGGCTCGCCGCGGAGCTCGGGGAGGTCCGCCGCTGGACGGATCCCGGCGTCGTGTGGTCGTACTCGAACGCGAGCTACTGGGTCGCCGGCCACCTGGCCGCGCAGCGCGCCGGGTCCACCTACGAGGCGGCGCTGCTCGAGCTCGTCTGCCGCCCTGCGGGCCTGGAGGCGACCGAGTTCGCCGAGCCCGACCTGGACGGCTTCGACGTCGACTTCGCCGGCGGCGGCCTCGTCGTGAACACGGACGGCGCCTACCCCCGCGCCCGGCGGCCGTCCGGCGGGCTCGTCTCGACGGTCTCGGACCTGCTGCGCTTCGGGGAATGGCAGCTCGCGGAGCCGGCCGCGGCGGCGCTTCGCGTCCCCCACGCCCGGCGGCCCGGCGGCGGCTACGGGCTCGGCTACATGCTGGACGCCGCGGGCGG
>DASZWI010000188.1:0-1780 GCA_035546715.1 Gaiellaceae bacterium
GCCCTCGACGATGTCGAGGTCGACGGGCAGCTGCGCGCACGCCTCGATCACCCAGGCCGTGCCCTTCTTCTCGCGGTTCGACGGCGCGTGGACGACGAGCGGGCGGGGGTTGTCGCTCGGCGGGACGGGCGTGAACGGCCGTAGGTCGAGCCCTGGCGGCACGACGTGCGCCTCGGGCACCCAGCGGATCGCGTCGTACGAGCCGACGATCTCGGCGTCGGCGCGCTTGCCGAAGGCGAGCTGCGCCGGCGTCTTGCCGCGGATGTCGGAGCCGAGGTAGTGGAAGACGCTCTTCTTGCGCAGCGCGCGCAGGAGCGGGAACTGGATCCTCTGCGGCAGCAGCGTCAGCCCGAAGTAGAAGTGGAAGACGTCCGTCTGCGGCGCCAGCCGCGCGAAGGCGGCGAGCTGCGTCGCGAGCCGCCGGGCCAGGTTGCCGCGCCGCTCGAGCGACCAGTCCGCCTCGGGGTGGAGCGCGCCGCGGTTGAACACGACGAGACGCGCGTCGACCCCCTTGCGCCGGAGCGCCTGGACGTTCTCCCACGGGATGCCGGCCACGTTGACCGGACAGTGCGTGACCCGAAGGGTCATGTCCCAGGGACTGTCCCCTGGACACGTCCCGAACCGACGATGCGAGGAGGCTCGCGCGACGCGGGGATCCTGGGAGCGGTGCGGTCTCGGGCCACAGTGTCTTTCGCAGCCATGTCCGAGGGACTGTCCCCCGGACATGGCTCAAGGGGACGTGTCGAACTCGAGCTGGTCGAAGTAGCGGAGCGCGGTGCGACCCGGGCGGACGCGGTCGGCGTAGCTCCGCAGCTCGTCGTCGGAGATCTCGCCCAGCGCCCGCTTCACGCCCAGGTACGGAAGGTTGAGGTCCTCCTGGTAGACGATCGTCGAGATCCGCGGGTTGATCTCGATCACGTAGTCGCCGACGAGCTGGATGTTGAAGAAGTGCTCGATGCGCAGCTCCGCGACGATCAGGTCGGCGAGACGCATCAGCTCGTCGTCGGCCAGCGTGACGAAGTACATCGCGAGCCCCGCGCGCATCGCCTCGCGCGTCTTCGGGTGCCCGAGCACCACCTCGCGGCCGTTGCCGATCCCGTCGATCGTGCGCTCGCCCCCCGTCGCCAGCTCCATCACGAGCAGGTCGGGGCCGCCCTCGTCGGGGAGCAGCTCGACCGCCTCCTCCAGGCGCATCGCCACCGAGCCGGGCCGCTCGTCGAGCAGCTGGCGCGCGCGGTCGACCGTCGGGTCGAGCACCCGGAAGCCGCGCGACCCGGACGAGAACACCGGCTTGAAGCACACCGGCCGGTCGGGGTAGCCGAGCTCGCGCGCTGCCGCCTCCACCTGCGCCGCGCCGTTGACGCGCCGGAACTCCGGCGCGGGCACGCCGAGGCGGTGCAGGAGCGCGTAGGTCTCCGCCTTGTCGTTCGAGCGGCGGATGCCGTCCGGCTCCGAGACGAGCACCGGCATCGGGAAGCGGTCGACGTGCTCGGCGAGGCCCTCGAGGTCGAAGGACGACTGTGGCAGGATCGCGTCGACGTTCTCCCGCGTCGCGACCTCGAGCATCGCGTCGGGGAACTCCGGGTCGGAGCCGGCCGGGACGAGGTGGAACGCGTCGCAGAGGTGCCGGCCGACCGACCGCTCCGACATGTCGGTGCCGACGAGGCGCACCTCGCGCTCGCCGTTGCGGCGCAGCGCCTGGAGGAGCGCCGCGCTGCCCGGCGCGCCGGACGCCGTGACCATGACCGTGATCGGCTCCACGTCGGCGCCCTTGTATCAG
>DASZWI010000189.1:0-36074 GCA_035546715.1 Gaiellaceae bacterium
AGGTCCCAAGGGTTGGGCTGTTCGCCCATTAAAGCGGTACGCGAGCTGGGTTCAGAACGTCGTGAGACAGTTCGGTCCCTATCCACCATGGGCGTTGGAGGCTTGAGAGGAGTCGTCTCTAGTACGAGAGGACCGAGACGAACAGACCTCTGGTGTATCAGTCGTCGTGCCAACGGCGCTGCTGATTAGCCACGTCTGGACGGGATAACCGCTGAAAGCATCTAAGCGGGAAGCCCACCTCGAGATGAGGCCTCCCATCTCCTAGAGAGAGTAAGAGCCGTGGAAGACCACCACGTCGATAGGCGGAACGTGCAAGCACAGCAATGTGTTCAGCGGATCCGTACTAATTGCTCGAGGTCTTGATTGAGAACACACTGACGCTGCTATGGAGTTTTGAGGGTACGCGCGGTCTGCGTCGCGACTCGCTCCTGCGAGCGTACGCGAGCCCGCTGCGCCTCGACAATTGGGCGGTCATAGCGACGGGGAAACACCTCTTCCCATTCCGAACAGAGAAGTTAAGCCCGTTAGCGCCGATGGTACTCGGGGAGCAATCCCCCGGGAGAGTAGGACGCCGCCCATTTTCTCTCGAAGGCCCCCGCAAGGGGGCCTTCGTCGTGCTGCGGCCCGAGCGGCTAGGAGCCGTCCCGCAGCTCGGCGAGACGCTCCGGCCGCCAGGCGATCGCCTCGAACCGGCCCTGCGTCCCGTCCCCGGTCGGCGACTGCACCGAGAACCCGACCGACGCCGTCTCCGCGCCGTCCAGCGTGAAGTAGCGGATCAGCGACCACCACGTGCCGTCGAGCGACGCGTGGAACGCGTACGCCGCGCCGAGACGCGCCACCCGCAGCCACGCCACACCGGCCGGGACGGCGAACGAGTTGACGTCGTCGGAGAGACCCCGCGTCACCACGGTGACGATCGTCGGGTCGCCCTGCGGCGAGCGCTCGAGCGCGAGCTTCGCCCACGACGTCTCGCTCGACCAGACGACGAGCGCCGCCGCGTCGTAGGTCGCCTCGAGACGGGCCGAGACGCGCGCGCCGAGCTGGTAGTCCCCGGCCGGGACGCCGAGCAGGAGCGGCGGCTCCACGCGCGCCGGGGCGCCGCCCGGATCCGCGAACAGGTCCGTCTGCGGACCGGCGGCGAAGGCGAGCCAGTCCGGGCCGGACTCGGGCTCGCCGGCCGGCGGGAGCTGCCACTCGAGCGGGAACGGCACGGCGTCGAGGGTCACGCCGCGCGAAGCCGCTCTTTCCAGTCCGGGTCGAGCGCGCGCAGGCGGGCGACCCGGTCGGCGACCGGCGGGTGCGTGACGAAGAGCGCCGCGAGGCCCTCCTCGGCGAACGGGTTCGTCGTATGGAGCGGCTCGGTGGCCGGGTTCCCCTCGAACCCGACGAGCTCCATCGCCGCTTCGAGCCGCACGAGCGCGTCGGCGAGGCCGTGGGGCGAGTCGCACAGCGCGGCGGCGAGCCGGTCGGCGTCGAACTCGCGCTTCGGGGAGAGCAGGAGGTGGACGAACGCCGCCGCGATCGGGCCGAGCACGAAGAGCAGCGACCGCTGCAGGAAGCCGCCGATGCGCGAGGCCTCGACCACCGCGGACGCGACGACCACCGCCAGCGTCTGGACGAAGACGTCGCGGTTGCGCAGGTGCGCGAGCTCGTGGGCGATCACGCCCTCCAGCTCGGCCGGCGACGCGACCCCCATCAGCCCGACCGAGAGCGCGAGCGCGGAGCCGCCGCTGGCGCCGCGCCCGGCGGAGAGCGCGCGCGGGTAGCCGTCCGGCAGCACGTAGAGCCGCGGCTTGATCACGGCGGCCCGCGACGCGAGGCGCTCGACGGTCGAGTGGAGGGCGGGCGCCTCCGCCGGCAGCAGCTCCCGGGCGCCGACCATGCCCATCCCGATCCGGTCGGCGTACCAGTAGACGGCCCCCGCGAGGAGCACCGCCGACCCGAGGAAGAGGAGCGCGACGCGGTAGCCGCCGAGCGCCCAGCCGGCGAGGCCGAGCCCGAAGGCGACGACGCCGAGGCAGGCCCACAGCTTGAGCAGGTTGCGGACGACGAGGAAGCGCCGGCCCACGGCGCCGCCTACGGCTCGTCGTCGCCGGTCTCGCCGTCCTCCTCGGCCAGGCCGCGGGGCGGCCAGTCCGGCTCGGGGGCGTCACAGCGGCTCGAGCAGTGGAGCGAGGCGACGTTCTGGAGCGGGATGAGGATGTGGCTGTTCAGTTCGATGTGCGCCACGTCCTCGATGTAGCAGTAGGCGGTCAGCACCCCATCCTGGTACTCGCCGCCGAACAGCGCGACCTCGACCTGCTCGCCCTTGTACTTGTTGGTGTAGTCCTCCATCCGCTGTGCCCCGGGACCGTACCCGAACCGGCTCAAGCAGCGACGAGGCGGCCGTCCGCCCAGCGCAGCTCGATGACGGCGCAGTTCTCGATCGGCCCCTCGAACGTTTCGGCGAGGGCGCGCATCGTGCCGCCGTGGCACACGAGGAGGATCCGCGCGTCCGGGTGCGCCGCCACCAGCCGGGCGGCCGCCGCCCGCACGCGCTCCCGGTGCTGCTCGTGCGTCTCGCCGTCGGGCCGCTCGCCGCCGAACCGCTCGTCGATCTCGGCCTTGGTCAGGCCCGACCAGGAGCCGACGTCGATCTCCCGCAGCCCCGGGTCGGTGACGACGGGCACGCCGTGCGGCGCGGCGACGATCTCGGCCGTCTCGTGCGCGCGGCGCAGGTCGCTGGTGTACACGGCGTCGAACGGGACGTCCCGGAGCCGCTCCGCGAGCTCCGCCGCCTGCCGGCGACCGAGATCGTTGAGCGGCGGGTCGGCCCAGCCCTGCCAGCGGCTCTCGCGGTTCCAGTCGGTCTCGCCGTGCCTGGCGAGGATCACGATCGTCACGGCAGCTAACGTAGCGACCCGTGGACCTCGGCCTGCGCGACAAGGTGTGCGTCGTCACCGGCTCGACCGGCGGCATCGGCCTCGTCGCCGCCGAGCAGCTGCGCGCCGAGGGCGCCCTCGTCGTGACGTCGGGCCGGAGGGCCGAGGGCATCGGCGACCTGCACGTCGCCGGCGACCTGGCGCGGCCCGGCGAGGCCGAGCGGGTCGTGGCGGAGACCGTGGCGCGCTTCGGCCGCGTCGACGTCCTCGTGAACAACGTCGGCCTCGCCTACCAGGCGAAGCTCGACGACCTGACCGACGCCCAGTGGGACGAGCTCTGGCAGCTCAACGTCATGTCCTACGTCCGGGCCATCCGCGCCGCGGTGCCGCACATGCGCGCGGCGGGCGGAGGGGTCATCGTCAACGTCTCGTCGACCTCCGGGAAGCGCCCGTCCGTCGGCATGCCGAACTACTCGGTGACGAAGGCGGCGGTGCTGTCGCTCTCGCGGCTCGCCGCGGACACCTACGCGAAGGACGGGATCCGCTGCAACGCGGTCTGCCCCGGGCCGACCGCGACCGAGGCGTGGCTCGGCGACGGCGGCCTGGCCGACCAGCAGGGCGGCGACCGCGAGGCGATCCTGGCGAAGGTGGGGGCCGGACGGCCGCTTGGCCGGCTGGCCGAGCCGGAGGAGATCGCCGCCGTGATCGTCTTCCTCTGCTCCGAGCGGTCCGCCTACGTCACCGGCGCCGCGTGGAGCGCCGACGGCGGCACCGTTCCGATCATCATCTGAGCGCGAGCCGCTGCTGCAGCCGCCGGAGCGGCCGCGGGGCCCACCAGTTCCACTCGCCGAGCAGGGCCATCAGGCTCGGGACGAGCAGCGCCCGGACGATCGTCGCGTCGACCAGCACCGCGATCGCCGTGCCGACGCCGAGCTCCTTCACGAAGACGATCCGCGACGTCGAGAACGCTCCGATGGCGACGCAGAAGAGCAGCGCGGCCGACGTGACGATGCGGCCGGTCCGCTCGAGGCCGAGCGGCACCGCGCGCCCGTTCGGCAGCCCGGCGTCGTGGTGCTCCTTGATGCGCGTGAGCAGGAAGAGCCCGTAGTCGGTCGCGAGGGCGAACGCGACCACGAACAGGAGCACCGGCTGCGTCGACTCCAGCGCTCCCTGGCTCGAGTAGCGGAAGACGCTCTCCAGCCGCCCGTCCTGGAAGACGAGCACGAGCAGGCCGAACGCCGCGCCGAGGGACAGGAGGTTCATGACGAGCGACTTCAGGGGGAGCAGGACGGAGCCCGTGGCGAGGAACAGGAGCACGAGCGTCGTCGCGACCAGGGCGCCGACGGCCTCGGGCAGGTGCGACGCGAGGCTGGCCTGCTGGTCGAGGAAGCCGGCCGTGACCCCGCCGACGAGCGCGGGATAGGGCGCCGGCGCCGCCCGGACCGCCCGGACCAGGTCCTTGGCGGAGGCCGACAGGACCCGGCCCTCGGCGACGACGTCGACGCGCCAGACGCCGGGGCCCGCGCGGGTCGGACCGACGACCTCCGCTGCGCCCGGAAGCGCGCGCAGCCGCTCCGCGTAGCTCCGAAGGGCCGCGCCGGCCGACGCAGGCGCGCGCAGGACGACGTAGACCGGAGCGGTCGGCGTCGGCGGGAACTCGCCCTGGAGCGCCTCCTGCACCTGCCGCGACGACGCCGACGCCGGCAGCGAGGTCGCGTCGACGCCGGTGAACCGGACGTGCAGGAAGGGCACGCCGCAGGCGACGAGGACGGCTGCGCTCGCGAGCGCCACCGCCAGCGGGCGGCGCATCACGCCGCGGGACAGCCGGTACCAGAAGCCGCGCTCGGCGGGCAGGGCCGTCCGCGCGGCCGCGCGCCGGAGGAAGCCCGGGGCGAGCGCGTCGACGCGCGGGCCGAGGACGGCGAGGAGGGCGCCGAGCCCGACCAGCGAGACGACGACGGCGACGAGCGCGCCGATCGCGCCGCTCAGGCCCATCGAGTAGAGGAAGCGCAGCGGGAACAGGCAGAGCGAGCCGAGCGCCGCCGAGACCGTGAGCCCGCTGAACAGGACGGTGCGCCCGGCCGTGGTGAGCGTGCGGCGCAGCGCCTCCGGGCCGGGGCCGGAGCGCGCGAGCTCCTCGCGGTAGCGCGAGAGGACGAACAGGCTGTAGTCGATCGCCAGCCCCAGGCCGAGCCCCGTCACGAGGTTGACGGCGAAGACGGACAGCGGCAGCGCGGCGTTCACGGCCCGCATGGCCGCGAATGTCCCGGCGATCGTCGCGCCGCCCACCAGCGGCGGGAGCAGCGCCGCGACGAGACCGCGGAACACGAGCAGGGAGAGGACGAGCAGGATCGGGAACGCGTAGAGCTCCGCCCGGGTCAGGTCGGCCCGGACGGTGTCGCCGACCTGGTCGGCGGCGACCGCGCCGCCGCCCGGGATCACACCGGGGATCCGCTCCGCGGCGGCCGCGAGCCGCGCCGCGTCGCCGCGGCCGGCGGCGAACGTCCCCGCGACGAACGCCGAGCGACGGTCGACCGAGCGCACGGCCGGCGAGACGACCGCGACCGACGGGTCGGCGGCGAGCAGCGCACGAGCGCGGGCGATCCGCGCGGGCGTCGCGTCGCGCACGAGCAGGATGACGTCGGGCGCGCTGTCCAGGCCGCTCGAGCGCTCGAAGAGGTGCCTCGCCTGGACGCCCGCGGACGACGGGTCCTCGAAGCTCGTCGTCGAGTCCACGAGCAGCCCGGGGACGGGTGCGCCGAGCACGCCGCAGACGGCCGCCGCGATCGCCGTCGCGGCGAGGATCCGGCGGGGCCGTCTCGCGATCGCGCGGGCGAGGGCGTCGAGCATCGCCGCCCTTCTACCGGATGGCGGCGGAGCCGGGTTCCGGCAGGTCCCGCGGCTACTCTGGCCGGGGATGCCCAACCTCGCCGGGAGCGTTGCGGACGGCTTCGCGCAGCGCATGCGCGAGGTGGAGGAGCGGGCGCTCTCGCCGCTCGCGGTGCGCTCCTACGACACCCGCGGCCGCGAGCGGCCCGAGGAGGAGTGCCGCGTCCGCACGGCCTTCCAGCGCGACCGCGACCGCATCCTGCACTCGAAGCCGTTCCGGCGGCTCAAGGGCAAGACGCAGGTCTTCATCGACCCGGCCGGCGACCACTACCGGACCCGGATGACGCACACGCTGGAGACGACGGGCATCGCCCGCGTCGTCGCGCGCGCCCTGGGCCTCAACGAGGACCTGGCCGAGGCGATCGGGCTCGGGCACGACATGGGCCACCCGCCGTTCGGCCACGCCGGCGAGGCGGCGCTCGACGCCGCCCTGCGCGAGGCGTCCGGCGGCGCGTTCCGGCACAACGAGCAGTCGGCCCGGATCGCGCGGCGCCTCAACCTGACCTACGAGGTGGTCGACGGCATCCTCACCCACACGGGCGACCGGGAGCCGGAGACGCTGGAGGGCAAGATCGTGCGGATCGTCGATCGCGTCGCGTACATCAACCACGACATCGACGACGCAATCCGGTACGGGATCCTCTCCGACCGCGATCTGCCGCGCGAGGAGATCGAGGTGCTCGGCACGACCGGCGCGCAGCGGATCGACACGCTGGTGCACGACCTCGTCGAGCGCTCGGCGGAGGCGGGCGACATCGTCCAGGGCGACGAGGTGGGCGGCGCGATGCTGTCGCTGCGCCGCTTCATGTTCGAGCGCGTGTATCTCGGGGACGAGACGCGCCCGGAGCACGAGCGCGCCCACGCGACCGTCCGGCGGATCTTCGACCACCTGGTGGCGCGGGGCGACGAGGAGGACGAGATCGTCGAGTTCGTCGCGGGGATGACCGACCGGTTCGCGCTGTCGTACGCTGAGCGCCTTCCCTGATGGCACGCATCAAGGACACCTCCGTGGAGGCCGTGAAGGCCGGCGCCGACTTCGTCGCGGTCGTGGAGGAGCGCACGCAGCTCCGGAAGGCGGGCGCGCGCCTGCTCGGCCGCTGCCCGTTCCACGAGGAGCGCACGCCGAGCTTCTCCGTCAACCCCGTCGACAAGCTCTTCTACTGCTACGGCTGCCACAAGGGCGGCGACATGGTGTCGTTCGTCCGGGAGATCCAGGGCCTCGACTTCGTCGGCGCGATCGAATGGCTGGCCGAGCGGTTCCGGATCCCGCTCGAGTACGAGGAGGTCTCGCCGGAGGCCCAGGCCCGGCGCGATCGGCGCGAGCGGCTGCTCCGGCTCCTCGAGTCCGCGACGGCGTTCTACGAGCGCACGCTGTGGGACACCGAGGCCGGCTCGTTCGCGCGGGACTACCTGAAGGGCCGCGGCCTCGAGGAGGCGGTGTGCCGCGAGTTCCGGCTCGGCCTGTCGCTGGCGGGCAACCGGCTCGAGCGCAAGGCGCTGGAGAGGGGATTCACGCGCGAGGAGCTGCGGGCCGCGGGCCTGACGCGGCAGCGCGGCGGGGACTACTTCCAGCGCCGCCTGCTGTTCCCGCTCGCCGACGCGCGCGGGCGCGTGCTCGGCTTCCAGGCGCGCAAGCTGTACGACGACGACCCGCTCCAGGGGAAGTACGTCAACACGCCGGAGTCGGAGCTCTTCCACAAGGGCTCCGTCGTCTACGGGCTCGACCGAGCGCGCGCGGCGATCGCGCGGGAAGACCGGGCGGTCGTCGTCGAGGGCAACGCGGACGTCCTCGCGCTGAAGCAGGCCGGAGTCGACGTCGTCGTCGCGTGCCAGGGCACGGCGCTCACGGAGCGGCAGCTGGCCGAGCTCGGCCGGCTGACGAAGCGGTTGTGGCTCGCGTTCGACGGCGACGCCGCCGGCGAGTCGGCGACCCTGCGCGGGATGGCGCTCGCGGTCGCGGAGGGCTTCGACGTCAAGATCGTGACGCTCCCGAGCGGGGTCGATCCCGCCGACGACCCGCAGGCGTTCGCCGAGCGGCTCCGGAACGCCGAGCCCTATCTCGTCTACCGGGTGCGCGTCGAGATCGAGCGGGCCGAGGATCGCGAGTCGGGGTTCCGGCGCGTGAAGGAGCTGCTCGACGCGGCGCCCGAGTCGCCGGAGCGCCAGGACGCCTGGCGGCGCGCGAACAGCCTCCTCGACATGACCGTGCAGCTCCGCGGCGCGGGCGGCTCGCGTGCAGCCGCGCCGGCCTCGCGGCGGGTGATCGACGCCGGCGCGAAGCTCGAGGGCGGCGCCCTCGCGGGCGTCGTGGCCCACCCGGCGCTGAAGCCGGTGCTCGCCGAGCTGACGCCCGAGCACTTCTACGTGCCGCTGCACCGTGCGCTGCGCGCGCACATCGTGGACGGCGCGCCGCTCGACGAGGAGGGCATCGCCGCCCTGGCGGAGCTGGACGCCCGGGCGGCGGCCGACGGCATCGACGAGGACACCGGCAAGGAGCTGCTGCTCCGGCTGCGCGAGCGCGAGCTGCGCCGTGAGCTCAAGAATGCGGAGCTCGGTCGAACACGAGAGCTGCAGGAGGCTCTCAGCAGGGTCCTCGCAGCGCTGGGCTAGCGGTCGCCGGCCCGCGGTACACTGTCCGCCGCCGATCCCCGGTAGCTCAATTGGCAGAGCATTCGGCTGTTAACCGAAGGGTTGTTGGTTCGAGTCCAACCCGGGGAGCTTCCACCCGCCCGTCGCCCGGGCGCAGCGCAGAGCTCAGGGCGCGACGGTGACGGGGATCCGCACCTCGTGCTGATGCGACCCGTCCTCGGCCGAGGGCGAGTAGGCGACGATCGTCCCCGGGCCGACCTCGGTCGCGTCGAGGTCGGTCGCGAACAGGCCGCGCTCCGGGGCGCCGGCGCTCGCCGTCACGGTCTCCTCGTCGACCTTCTTGCCCTTCTGCCACAGCTCGACGACGAGCGTTCCCTCGAACACCTCGGCGGTGCCGTAGACCTGGATCTGCGGCCCGACCGCCGCGTGCGCGGCCGGCGCCTCGACGAGGATCAGCGGGGCGAAGCGCCCGTAGTCGGCACGGGTCAGGTCGTGCTTGCCGGCGACGTCGACCGCGTGGACGGCCGGGAACTGGGTGAGGGTGAAGACGATCTCCGCGATCTGGGCCGGCGTGGCGTGGTTGAGCGAGACGACTGCGGTCGAGCCGACGAGCCCGACCCGCGCGGGCAGCCCGAGCGCCGCCAGGGCGGATGTCGCGACCGCCTTCGTCTGGGGGACCTGCACGGTGGTGGGCGTCAGCAGGCCGTGCTCGACCTTGTAGATCGTCAGCGGCATGGTCTCCGTGCCCGGCTGCGTCGTGGTGGGCGGAGCGGTCGTCGAGGTCGTCGACGAGGTGGTCTTCGACCCGCACGCGGTCGCGACGAGGGCGACGGCGGCGAGCAGCGCCGGGAGGAGCAGCCGTCCACGCACGCAGACGAGTGTGCCAGCGGCATCCGACGGCTGGGCCGCGAACGGGCGCCCGAACCGCCCGAGACCGGGAGCGGGGTCCGGCACGAACTCGGCACGGAGGCGGCACGAAGGCGGCACGTTCGCCCCGGCGGATCCCCGGTAGCGTTCGGAGTGGGACGCGCCGCCCCCTCTCGGGGAAAGCGGGCCGAGGGCGCGCCGGTCGGCCTGGTCCGGCCCTCGTCGAGGGGATTCGCGGGCCGCTCTGCCCCGGCGTCCCCCGGAGCGGCGCGACTCGCACTATCCTAGGACCGTGAGCGTCGTCGCCGTCGTGCTCCTCGTGGCGGCCGTCGTCGTCGTCGTGGCGACGGAATGGCCCCGGCTCGCCCGGCGCGGGCACGCGAGCCTGCCGCCGCGCGCGCGCCGCGGCCGGCGCAAGCCGCAGCTGCGCGTCGTCCGCTCCGAGTCGGACGACTTCGCCCGCTCCGTCGAGCGCGACCTAGCGTCGCTGCCGACGATCGACGAGCGCGACGTGAAGAAGCGCTAGCCGCGGCCTACCGGACGGTGACGGTGGCCCGG
Source organism: Gaiellaceae bacterium (assembly GCA_035546715.1). Lineage (GTDB taxonomy): Bacteria > Actinomycetota > Thermoleophilia > Gaiellales > Gaiellaceae > PALSA-600. Next base: position 9,765 of record DASZWI010000189.1, read on the forward strand.
AGCGTCGCCGTGTTCGGGAGGACGGGGCCGACGTCCTCCATGTTCTTCGTCTCCTGGTAGTCGGCGGCCGTCACGACGATCGCGTGCCTGCCCGGCGGCGCCGTCAGGCGGATCCGACCGCTCTTCCAGGCCGGCGTGACCTTGCGCCCGTCGACCGTCGCCGTCACGGATTGCGGGTCGACGCCCGAGCCCGCGTCGGTCGCGGAGAGGACGATGCCGCCCGCGGTCGACGTGACCCGCAGCGCCGGCGGCTTCGTGTCGCCGACCCAGAACCGGAACGTGAACGGCCCGGGGCGCTTGCCCGTCGGCGTGTCGAACACCACCTGGTACGTGCCGGCGGTCGGCAGCACGAGCCCGGCGACCGGGCGCGGCGTGCCGTACTGCTCGCGGTACGGGTTGATGTCCATCGGCAGGCCGGTGTAGCCCGCCAGGTGGTCCTCGCTCGCGCCCAGCACGACGTGCGGCACGGCCGAGCCCGAGAGCACGACGACGCCGGCGTTCGCGACCGGCGAGCGGAGCGTGAACTTGTAGACCCGCTCGGGGCCGGTGAACGTCGTGCCGCCGACGGGCGCGCTCGTCGGATAGCGGTACGACGTCACCTTGGACGGCCCGCCGGCGGTGGATCCCGTGTACGTGCCGGGACGGGTGAGCGCCACCTCGGGCTCCGTGCCGAGCTTCGGCGCGACGACGGCGAACCAGAACGGCACGCGCCGCACGTCGCTGCCGCGCGTCAGGACGACGAATCCCGTCACGTCGCCCGGCTTCGACCCGGCCGTCACCGACACCGGCAGCGTGCCCGGCACCGTCGCCGCCGCGGGGACGGAGACGCTCCCGGGGCCGGCCTGGACGACGGCAGTAGCCGACCACGCGCCGGCGCCGCCGCCTGCATCCGAGAGCGTGAGCGTCTGCGAGCCGGTTGCGCCGGGGGCGAGCTCGCCGAACGAGAGACCCGTCGGCGAGACGAAGACGAGCGGGTTGTCGGCCCGCGCGAGGTCGATGACGCCCCCGCCTTCGCGGGTCGTCGGCACCTCGAGCGAGCCGGCGTCGTGCACCGGGTCGCCCGTCTGCTCGAGCGCCGACTTGATCTGGTCGACCGTCCACGTCGGATGCCGCTCCTCGAGCAGCGCCGCGGCGCCCGCGACGTGGGGCGTCGCCATGCTGGTGCCGCTCAGCAGGCCCCAGGTGCCCTCGCTCGCCGGCAGCGACGACAGGATCGACGCGCCGGGAGCCGTCACGTCCGGCTTCATCTGCAGCGACACGGGCGTCGGGCCCGCCGACGAGAAGTCGGCGATCTGCCCGGTCAGGGTGGACGCGGCGACGGTGATCGCCCCCGGAGCGTTGCCGGGCGAGCCGACCGAGCCGTAGCCGAAGTCGTCGAAGTCGTTGCCCGCCGCGACCACCGGGACGACGCCCGCCTGCGCTGCGGCGTCGATCGCCGCGACGACGATGTCGCGCTGCGGCTGCACCTCCGGCTCGCCGAGGGAGAGGTTGATCACGTTCATCCCGTCCGCCACGGCAGCCTCGATCGCGGCGGCGATCTCGGTGCTGTTGCCGTCGAGGCCGAAGCCCGGGGTCGGCACCGTCAGCGCCTTGTAGTTGCCCAGATAGGCGTTGGGCGCGACGCCCGAGATGAGATGTCCGGCGGCGTCGCCGTTCAGGTCGCCCGCCGCGATGCCGGCGACGTGGGTCGCGTGGAACGAGTTGGCCGGGTCGAAGGGCGTCTTCGCGTACTTCCAGGTCTCGCCGGGCGGCGTGAACGTGCGCTGGACGATCACCTTCGGCGTCGCGTACTTCGCGTCGCCGGCGTCGGTCTTCGGGAAGCCGGGCGGGTACTGGAAGCCGTCCGAGTTGAAGTAGGGGTGGGAGGCGTCCAGGCCGTCGTCGATGATCCCGATCTTCATCCCGTTGCCCGCGGTCTCGAAGTTGGCGCCCCAGAGCTTGTCGGCCCCGATCACCTGCTCGCCGGTGTTGTCGGCGACGGCCGCCGCCGACGGGTACGCGACGTTCGACCAGACCTCGGCGACCCCGGGCACGCGCGCCAGCTCGTCGAGCTGCGAGGCCGGCAGGACGACGGCGAAGCCGTCGGCGACCAGGTGGAACCGCCAGCGGATCCGGGCCTGCGGCAGCGCCTGCCGCACGTTGCGGATCGCCTGCTCCTGCGCCGCGTCGAGCCGGCGGAGGTAGCCGGCGTGGGCCGGCGAGTGCAGCGACCGACCGAAGCTCGCCAGGGCCGGCGCCTTCAGCGTCACGACCACCTCGGTCGTCGGTCCCGCGTCGTGCGCGCCCAGCCCGTCACCGGCGAGGCAGACGGCGGCGACCGCCGCTGCCAGGAGCGCGAGTGGGAGCTTGGTCGTCAATGCGGATGAGAGGACTTGAACCTCCACGCCCTTACGGGCACACGGACCTGAACCGTGCGCGTCTACCAATTCCGCCACATCCGCGCGGCCGAGTGAGTGTAGCGAGTGAGCACCGTCGAATCCGCCGCGTCGGAGTCGCCCGCGAGCCGGCGATCGGTGGCCGCGTCGCCCGCCACCGGAGCGCACACCCGGTCGTCTGGTTCGTCTTGGGCTGCTCGGAGGCCGCGATCGTGATCCTCTGGGTCGCCGCGGTCGGTCTGGCCGCCGCGATGTGGCGGCGGAAAGCCTCCGCCTCGAGGCCCGGCACGTAGCGGGCGCGGTCGGGCGTCCGCCAGCGGCTAGCATCGACGCGTGAGCACGCAACCGTTGCGCGAGCTGCTCGAGCGGGCCTTCCCGGACGCCACCGAGCTCGACGTCGTCGACCGCACTGGCGGCGGCGACCACTTCCAGGTCGTCGTCACCGCGCCGTCGCTGCAGGGCCTCTCGCTGGTCGAGCAGCACCGGCGCGTGTACGACGCGCTCTCCGCGCCGCTCGCGGACGGCACCATCCACGAACTGCGGATCAAGACGAAGGGGACGGCATGAGCTACAGCGAGAAGATCCAGGACGTCATCTCGGGGTCGGACGTCGCCCTGTTCATGAAGGGCACGCCACAGTTCGCGATGTGCGGCAACTCCGACCGCGCGCTCCAGGCGTTGCGGCGCGCGGGGGCGCCCGTGACGGCCGTCGACATCCTGCCCGACCCGCAGATCCGCCAGGACCTGTCGGCGATCTCCGGCTGGCCGACGATCCCGCAGGTGTTCGTCAAGGGCGAGCTGGTCGGCGGGGCGGACATCGTCGAGGAGCTCGAGGCGAGCGGCGAGCTCGCCAAGACGCTCCGCGAGAAGCTCGGCGACGGCTACGCCGACGCACGCGACGAGACGACCGTCTCGCTCGTCTGAGCGCTCCGCCACGGGCCGAACGCCGCTGCGGCGGCGAGGCCGCAGCCGCCGGCGAGCACGATCGTCGCCGGTGACCCGATCAGCTGCGCCTCGGCGCCCGCGAGGGCGAAGCCGAGGCCCTGGAGCGTCATCAGCCCGGCCGAGTTGATGGTCATGACCCGGGCGAACAGCCGCTCCGGGGCGGCGTCGCGCACGCGCAGGTCGAGGCCGAGCGCGTAGAGCGACCCGAAGCCCGAGACGGCGAGCAGCAGCAGCGCCACCGGGATCGGCGGGTGCGGGGCGAACAGGAGGTACGGCACGAACGACGCCGCGGCCATCGGTGCGACGACGAGCCGCTGGCGGCGGGAGTCGAGCCGCCAGACGCCGAAGACGTCGCCCGCGATCGTGCCGACCGGCAGGGCGATCAGCCAGATCCCGACCAGGGCCCGCGACCCGTGCACGCCGGCGACGTACGGCGCTGCGAGCGCCTCGGGCGCGACCGAGAACGTCGGGACCAGCCAGCCGAGCAGGACTAGGCGGCGCAGCTCCCGGTCGGCGAAGACGTCGCGGATGCCGTGCAGCGAGTCGCGCAGGAGCGACGCCTCGGGAGCGTCGCCTGCTGGCACCAGCCGGCCGACGCCGAGACGCACGAGGAGCGCCGCGACGACGAACGACCCGGCGTTCACGAGGATCGCGCCGCTCGGCGACAGCAGGAGCAGCAGCGCGCCGCCCGCGGCGTTGCCGCCGATCTGCGCGAGCTGCGCGACGATCCGCATCAGCGACCGGGCCGGTGCGTAGGCGTCGTGCGGCACCGCAGCGCGCACGAGGGCCGCGCTCGAGCCGCCGGCGAGGCTCGTCAGCATCCCGATCACGACGAGCAGCCCCAGGAGGAGCGGGATCGGTGCGCCCGGCCAGGCCATGGCGGTTGCGGCCCCCGCGGAGAGGAGGTTGCAGGTGACGACCAGCCGCCGGGGCGGCACCCGGTCGGCGAGGGCGGACAGGAGCCCCCCGAACAGGTACGGCAGGAAGCCGAGCGCGAAGGTGAGCGACGAGAGGAGCGGGGACGTGGTGCGCTCGTAGACGAGGACGGTCAGGGCGACCGCGGCGACCGTCGTGCCCGTGACCGAGACGAGCTGCGCGGCGAAGAGGGCCTGGAAGGGCCGGTGGACGAGGGCGTCGCGGTAGCGGGAGCGCACGGACACACGATCGACGGTCGTGCTGCGTGGCGCGAGTGATTCGCTGCAGCGCGTATCTTCCCGGCATGGCGCTGTTCGCCGTCGAGGGTCCCGAGGACCTGCTCGCCGTCCGCTTCGCGACCTCGCCGCTGTGGGAGACGCTCGCGGCCGTCCGGACGTTCGTGGACGGCGTGCCCGGCGAGTACCACGCGCCGTGGCACGCGGCGGTCGCCGACCGGCTTGCGCGCGTCGACCTCGCGCCCCTCCTCGCGACCCAGCCGCGCCGCGGGTACGTGCCCGACTTCCTCACCCCGCCGCCGAGCGGGCCGGCGCCGAGGCTCCGCGACCAGCTCGCCGCGTTGCGCGCCACGCCTCCGGCGCACGTCCGCGAGGAGCTGCTGCGCTGCCGCCGCGACGCCCGCTCGCCGCTCGACCTCGAGCAGCTCGACGCCCTCGCCGCCGATCCCGAGCGGGCGCTCTCCGTGCTCGCCGACAGGCTGCACGACGCGTGGCGCGAGCTCGTCGCCCCGTTCTGGCCGCGCGTCCGCGCGCTGCTCGACGGCGACATCGACCATCACTCGCGGCTGCTCGCGCGGCACGGGCTGGGGCGCCTGTTCGACGAGCTGCACCCCAAGATCCGCTGGACGGAGCGCGGGGTGGAGGTCTGCGGCGTCGACGACGACGTCGTCGTTGAGCTCGACGAGCGCGGCCTGCTCCTGATGCCGAGCGCGTACATCGCGCCGTTCGTCGCGCCCATCGTCGACGAGCCGTGGCAGCCCGCGATCGTCTATCCGGCCCGTGGGGTCGCGGAGCTCTGGCGGCGGCCGTCGGCGCCGCCCGAGGCGCTCGCGCGGGTGCTGGGCGCCACCCGGGCGCTCCTCCTGGCCACGCTCGACCGGCCGCTGTCGACGACGACCCTCGCCGCCCTGACCGAGCTCAGCCCGGCGGGCGTCTCACGGCACGTGGTCGCCCTGCGCGACGCCGGGCTGCTCGCCTCGACGAGGCGCGGCCACGAGGTGCTCTACCGGCGCACGCCGCTGGGACGGGCGCTCGTCGCGGGGCGGGTCTAGGCGGCCAGCGCGGCGAGCACGTCGTCGGCGTGCGTCGCCGGCTTCACCTTCTCGAAGACCTTCGCGACGATGCCGTCCGCGTCGATCACGAACGTCGTCCGCTCGACGCCCATGTACTCGCGGCCCATGTACTTCTTCAGCGTCCAGACGCCGTACGCCTCGGCGACCGCGTGGTCGGTGTCGGCGAGCAGGGTGAACGGGAGGTCGAACTTCTCCTTGAACTTGACGTGCGACTTCTCGCTGTCCGGCGACACCCCGAGCACGACGGCCCCTGCGCGCTCGAACTCGCCCCAGGCGTCGCGGATCCCGCACGCCTGCGTCGTGCATCCCGGCGTGTCGTCCTTGGGATAGAAGTACAACACGACGCTCCGGCCTCGCAGGTCGGCGAGCCGAACGCGCTGGCCGTCCTGGTCGGGGAGGTCGAAGTCGGGCGCTGCGGTTCCGATCTCGAGCATGGGCCCATTGTCGCACGCAGGGCCGGGCGCGCGCAGCCGGCCGCGGCCGAAGGCCGGCTCGAGCATGTGAGGAACGTCGGCCGTGGCAGGGGCGTCGACGAGCCGCGGGTCCGTGTCGACGAACCGGCCGAGCTCATTCGCCTCGTCGGCACGATCGAGATCACAGCCGAGTTCCGCCGATGCCTCGATGCGGCAGCACGCCCGGCGGCACGGCGCGCCCGGGCGGCTGCGGCCCGGCATCGTCGCTTCCCTCGTGTCATCGTGATGGCCTGTCGGGCCGTCTTACTCCTGATGACCGACCGCGATCTGCAGTTCACCGCCGCCTTCGACGAGCTGTATGCGCACGCCGTGCGCGTCGCCCTGCGGATCGTCGGCGAGCGGACGACCGCCGAGGATGTGGCCGCCGAGGCGCTGACCCGCGCGTACGACCACTGGGATCGGATCGGCGACGTCCGCTCCCGGCGGGTGGCGTGGACGGTTCGGGTCACTACCAACTTGGCCATCGACGCGACTCGCCGGCGCGAGGCGCCCTCCGAGCGCATCGAGTCGGACGGCGCAACCAACCCGGCCGACGCCGTCGCCGCCCGGCTGGCGCTGATCGCGGCGCTACGGGCCTTGCCCGAGCGCCAACGCCAAGCCGTGGCCCTGCGCCACCTCGCCGACCTGTCCCAGGCGCAGGTGGCACGCGCGCTCGGCGTCCGCCCCGGCACGGTGGCGCAGCACGTTCATCGCGGCATGACCGCCCTGCGCCTGGAGCTGGGCGAGGCAGCGCCGCCACTCCAACCCGAGAAGGAGAACTCCGTGAACCAGCCATTCGAGCTCACCGTCGGTGACCGCTGTCGCGGCCGCGTCCACGCGATCGTGCCATTCGGGGCGTTCGTCGAGATCGACGGACGGCACGGACTCCTGCACCGTGACGAGCTCGGCGAAACCACGCTCGAGATCGGCCAGCAGGTCGACGTCGTCGTGCTGGCGGTCGACGGCGCGCGCGAGCGCTTCTCCCTGCGGCCGGTCGCAGCGGCGTAGCGGGCGACGGCGACGCGCGACACCCGGCGGCGGACGTCCGGACCTGACTGGGGTCAAGGTCACCCTGACGGGGGATTCCCGTGCACGGGGTGGCGCGTATCGAGTGAACAGAGACATCCAGGTCACCGGTCGCTGCGGCAGCTCGGGCCGGTGATCCCGATCCGCGTCCCTGACACGCGAAACGAGCCCGAGATGACCGACAACCCGGCCTGCGCGTTGGCGCACCCGTTCGAAGACCGTCCGCTGATCCAGACCCCGCGCGCACCCGGCGTCTCGCGGCGCAGAGTGGTGCTCGATCCGCACGGAGGGCGCTGGACTCTCCTCGCGCTGCTGCTGCTTCGCGCCGCGCGACCGGGCATCTCGGTCGAGTTCGCCCGTCGCCCGACGGACGCCGAGGCCATCGTCGCCGCGCTGCGCGACGGCGCGCACGCCTACGTCGTCGGCTGTGGCGACCCGGAAGCGGACCGAGCCTTCGTCGAAGCCGAGTGCGACGCCCCGCCCTACGCGGCCGTGGACTGACGAGAGGTGCCGAGGGGCCGAGAGCCACCTGCCGGCACTGGCATACGGCTCGCCACCGTCGGCCGAGGATCGCTCTGACCCCCCGGTTCCACCCGTATCGTCAGCGCCGCGGTCCGGGACGATCCTTCGAACGGGTGACGTGCGCGTCCTGCTCCGGGGTCCCCGGCGTGCGTTGCTCGTCTACCTGCGGGCGGCGTCGCTAGGGTGCTCGGTCGAGCGATGCTCACCGTTCACCACGTCAACGCGTTCCTGGTCATCGGGGTGTGCCTCGTCGCCTCCGGAGCCGCGTTCCTCGCCCGGTGGCGGGGCGGGGCCGGGTCCACCGTCGCCCAGGTGCTCGCGCTCGCGCAGACGCTCCTCGTCGCGCAGGTCGCCCTCGGCCTCCTCCTGCTCTCGCGGCATGAGCGGGCCGCCGACCGGCTCCACTACGCCTACGGTACGTTCGCGCTCCTTGCGGTGCTCTCGCCCTGGCTCTACGCTCCGGCCGACCCGCGCGCCCGGCTGGCGTGGTTCGCCGTCGCGACCCTTGTCGCCGCCGCGCTCGGCGTGCGCGCGTACATGACCGCCACATGAGGAACGTCAGCCCCTTCGTCCGCAACCTGCTCGTCCTGGCGGTGATCGCCGCGCTGATCGTGGTCTTCAACCAGGAGACCGCGCTCGTCACCGCCGCGCTCCTGCTGCGGATCGCGTTCTTCATCGCGATCGCCGTCGTCGCGTACTTCTTCTGGCGCGACTTCGGCCGGCGCGAGATCTCCCTCTGGCCCGAGCGCGCCCAGTGGGTGTTCTACGGCGCGCTCGGGCTGTTCGTCGTCGACCTGGGCTGGTGGTTCTTCGGCGACCCGACCGGCCGCGACGCGCTCGCGTTCTTCCTCGTGCTCGCAGGGTGCGTCTACGCGATGGTGCGCACCTGGCGCGACCAGCGGGGTTTCGGCTCGCGCTAGGCCGAGACGCGGGCGGCGACGCCGTCGAGGCGGTCGAGCGCCTCGCGAACGGGCATCAGCTGGCCGACGAAGATCGGCGTGTCGCGCTCGGTGTACCGGGAGGCCTCCGACTCGCGCAGCCGGAGCATGAGATGCATGAAGTCGGCGGGCTCGTCGCACTCGAACGCGGTCATGAACTCCTGGTCGTCGATCCCGAACGAGTAGCTCGTGTGGTTCTTGATCGACGGGAACTCCCGGCCGATGTGGATGTGCTCGTCCATGGCCCGCTGGCGGTCCTCGAGCGACAGGGCGTACCAGGGTCGCACCTTCACGAACGGGTAGACGACGAGGTAGGGCGAGCCCTTCGGCGTCAGCCTGCGCGCACGGCGCGCCGATGTGTACTGCGACGCCTTGGTCGTGGCCAGGTACGAGTACGGCGTCTCGAGCCAGGCGGCGAGCGGCGTCGCGTTCAGCGCCGCGCCGAGCTCGCCGAGGTCGTCGTAGCGCTGGGTGATCTTCCAGAGGAAGAAGTCGGTCTCCGGTCGCACGCCGGTCGTCGAGTAGCAGCGCAGCGTGTCGAAGCGGCCGGCGAACTCGTCGAGCACCTCCGCGAACGCGTCCTTGGCCGCGCTGCGCTCCTCGACGGGGAGCCCGCGCCACGCGCGGTCGACGCGGAAGAACGTGTACGCGACGTACTGCCCGGTCTCGGTGTCCACGCTTACAGGGTAGTCGCGCCGTGCTCACGGCGACACGGTGACCTGCGTGTGCCCGACGGCGCCCACGTTGCGGGTCGCGAGCACCCACGCCTGCGCCGGCGTGCGGGCCGCCGGGCGCGACGGGAAGACCAGCGTCGTCGGGACGCCGCCGGTCGCCGTGCCGCGGAGCTTCTTCCCGCCGCCGAGCTGGGCCGTGTAGCGGCAGTCGATGTCGCAGGTGAGCGAGAGCCGCGTCGACGTGGCGGTGGGAGTGAGCGCCTTCAGCGTGGCCTTCGGCGTCAGCTGCAGCCCGGGGCAGTCGGCGATCGCGTTCCGGTGGACGGCGCCGATCGCGTTCCGCACCGGGACGAGCGAGCTCTTCGGCGTGCCGTCGACGTCGTAGAGGCCGGACTGCCAGCTCGCGAGGGCCTTCTCGTCCTCGACGTGGAAGAGCAGGAGCCCGATCACGTTCCGGTTGCAGTAGACCATCGACAGCGCCTGCTCGTACTCCTTCGCCTGGGTGGCCTCGTCGACCGGCTTCGTCGTCGCCGGCTCCTTGCCCGTGTAGAGCGAGGCCTTGCCCGCCGGGACGGTCGTCTCGATCCCGAACTCGTCGTAGAGGATCGGCAGCGTCGAGCCGCGCTGGGCGGTGCCGTCGAACGCCTGGCCGAGCAGGCCGACGAGCTTGTCGTAGTCGGCGAGGCCGATCGCCGTCGACCTCGGGTGCGCGAAGTCCGGGCCGATCGTCGAGTTCTCGGGGTACGGGTGGAACGCGAACGCGTCCATGATCGGCACCTGCCGGCCGCTCGCGCGGTACGTCGCGCCCAGGTCCGAGATGAACGCGGTGGGGGAGTGGGTGTCGCGCAGCGACCCGGGCTTGTCGATCCCGCGCGGCGCGAGGGCGCCGCCATAGATCGTCGAGTGGGGCCGCACCGCCTTGAGCGCGTCGTAGGTCGTCGCGAGCAGCGACTCGTACGACTGCGCGGCGACGTCCTCGCCGGCCGGCCCGAACTGCGGCAGCCAGAAGCGGTTGAGGTTCGGCTCGTTGCCGACGACGAAGTCGTGCACCGACGGGAACGTCTTCGCGACGTCGACCGCGAACGCGGCGAAGTCCGCCTGCTGGTCGGCGGTCGTCGGCGTCTGGCTCGACCCGTACGGATAGATCGAGAGGATCACGCGGACGTCGCTGAAGAGCGCGGCCGAGACGGCGTTCTGGAGCTTCGTGCGGTCGGCGGCCGGGAGCGTCCGCTCGCCGCGCGCCCACGTCGCGGTCATCCGGATCGTCGTCAGCCCGGCGTCGTGCGCGCGCTGCATGGCGGCGGTGGCGAGGGCCATGTTCGGCTGCTCCGCCGCGTCCTCCGCCGCACCGACGAGCAGGTGCGGCCCGCCGGCCCACGCGGGCGCGGCGAGCAGGAGAAACAGTGCCGACCCCAGCACGAGCCCCCGCACGAGAGCCCCAGAGTACCCTGGCTCGTCGGATGGCCACGAGCGCGCGCGACGACAAGATCGAGGCCCAGCTGAAGCGGGTGCCGGCCAAGCCGGGCGTCTACCTCTTCCGCGACGCACGCGGGGACGTGCTCTACGTCGGCAAGGCGAAGGCGCTGCGCCCGCGTGTGCGCTCGTACTTCCAGGCGGGCTCGAGCGACAACCGGATGGGCATCAAGCAGATGGCGGCCCGGGTCGACGCGATCGAGACGATCGTCACCGGCACCGAGGTCGAGGCGCTCCACCTGGAGCAGAACCTCGTCAAGCGGCACCGGCCGCCGTACAACGTCCGGCTGCGCGACGACAAGTCGTTCCCGTACATCGCGGTCACGGTCGAGGACGACTACCCGCGCGTCATGTTCACGCGTGAGCGGCACCGCCGCGGGGTCGTCTACTTCGGCCCGTACGCGAACGCGAAGAAGGTGCGCGAGACGCTCGACGTCCTCAACCGCGTGTTCCGCTACCGGCCCTGCGAGGGACCGCAGCCCGGCCGGCACAGCGGCATCCCGTGCCTCGACTACCACATCGAGCGGTGCCACGCCCCCTGCGTCGGCTACATCTCGAAGGAGGACTACCGCGAGGTCATCGACCAGGTGGTCGAGTTCCTCTCGGGCGACGACCGCCCGATCCGGCGGCGGCTCGAGTCGCAGATGCGCGAGGCGGCGGCCGAGGAGCGGTTCGAGGACGCGGCCCGGTACCGCAACCGCCTGCACGCGATCGAGCGGCTCAGCGAGCGGCAGGCGGTCGAGCGCCGCTCGATCGGCACGATCGACGTGATCGGCGTGGCCGTCTCGCCCGAGCGCGCCGCCGTGCAGCTCTTCCCGCTGCGCGAGGGGCGGATGGTCGACCGCTACTCGTTCCACCTCGAGAACGCTGCGGGCGAGGAGCTGGACGAGGTGCTGGAGCAGTTCTGCCTCGAGTACTACGGGGCGTCGCCGTCGATCCCGCCGCAGATCCTCGTGCCGCGGGGCGCCGGGGACACGAGCGCGCTGGAGGCGTTCCTCTCCGAGCGGCGCGGCTCGCGCGTCGAGGTGCGCGCGCCGGAGCGCGGCGAGAAGCGCCGGCTGCAGGAGCTGGCGCAGCAGAACGCCGAGCTCGCCCTCCAGTCGGACACGTTCGTCTCGGAGACGAAGCGGCTGCGCCGGATCGAGGCGCTCGAGGAGCTCCGCGAGGCGCTCAACCTCGAGTCGCTGCCCATCCGCATCGAGTGCTTCGACATCTCGAACATCCAGGGGCAGGAGGTCGTCGGCTCGATGGTGGTGTTCGAGGACGCCGTGCCCAGGAAGGCCCACTACCGCAAGTTCGCGATCCGCGACGTCGAGGGCCAGGACGACTTCGCGTCGATGAGCGAGATGATCGCGCGGCGGTTCTCGCGTCTGTCCGCCGACGTCGGGTCGGCCGAGTGGAACGAGTCGTTCGCCGCGACGCCGAACCTCGTCGTCATCGACGGCGGCAAGGGGCAGCTCTCCGCGGCCCTGGCCGCGATGCAGCAGCTCGACCTGCCGCGGGTCGCCGTCATCTCGCTCGCGAAGCGGATCGAGGAGGTCTTCGTCCCCGGCCGTCCCGACCCGATCCTGCTGCCCCCGCACTCGGCCGGGCTGCAGCTCCTGCAGCGGATCCGCGACGAGGCACATCGCTTCGCGATCACCTTCCACCGCCAGCGGCGCGACGCCGCGTCCCGCGAGTCGATGTTCGACCAGCTCGAAGGCGTCGGCCCGGCCCGCCGCCGCGCGCTCCTCCGCCACTTCGGGTCGGCCGAGCGGGTCGCCGAGGCGACGCAGGAGGAGCTGGAGGGCGTCCCCGGCGTCCCGCCGAAGACCGCCCGCCGGATCTACCAGCAGCTCCACCGCACCGGCCGCGTCTGACCGGACACGTCCGCGAACGCGCTGTGGAGCGTTCGTCACACTTCCGACACCCTGGTCTGACCAGGAAGGTGGCCCGCGGAGACGCGTCTCGAAGGACCGACGATGCCGCATGGTTGAGCCAAACGGTGTCGCTGTGGATCGTTCGTGACACTTCTGTCACCCTGGACTGACCACGGAACCTGGCCCGCGAGGCCAATTGTGGAAAGCGTCTCGGCGGCGCGCGAGTACGCTCTCGCGATGCGCCGTCTGGCTTCGCTCCTCGCACTGACCGCCGTTGCCGTTCTCCTCGCCGCCTGCGGCGGGTCGAAGCACGCCGCGGCGCCGCCCGCGACCACCACCGCCCGCCCCCCGAGCCCGGCGGACGTGCTCGGGCCGGGCGGCCGTGCGCTGTACCAGGGCGGAAGCTGGGCCGTCGTCCAGCTCGGCTCGAAGGCCGCCGCGGTGCACTACGTCGGCGGCGCCTGGCAGGTCGACGACCGCAAGCTCGTGCAGGTCGAGATCCTCGGCCCGACCCCGAACGGCAAGGCGGCGCGCATCCCGCAGGTGGCCGCGGAGATGACCGGCAAGACCCGCCTCGTCGAGGAGGGCCTCTGGGTCGACGGCGTCGAGCTGCTCGAGAAGGGCGGCGGGACGCCGACCCGCGTGACCGCCTACGGCGCCCCCGAGCAGGCGCTGAAGCCGGGCACGCACGTGGCGGTCGCCTACGCCCGCACCGCGACGGCCGGCACGGCCGTCGCCTGGACCTTCACCGTCGGCTAGCTCAGCCGGCGGAGGCTACGTCCCGGCCGAGTCCGGGTTCGTGTCCAGGAACGGGTAGCGGTAGTCGCGCGGCGGGATGAACGTCTCCTTGATCGACCGCGGCGACACCCAGCGGATCAGGTTCCACATCGAGCCGGCCTTGTCGTTCGTCCCGGACGCGCGGGCGCCGCCGAACGGCTGCTGCCCGACGACCGCGCCCGTCGGCTTGTCGTTGACGTAGAAGTTCCCCGCCGCGTAGCGGAGGCGGTCCTGCGCGTGCGCGGCCGCCGCGCGGTCCTCCGAGAACACCGCGCCGGTGAGCCCGTACGGCGCCGTGCGGTCGATCAGGTCGAGCGTCCCGTCCCAGTCGCCCTCGTCGTAGACGTACGTCGTCACGACCGGCCCGAAGATCTCCTCGCGCAGCAGCCGGAACGCCGGGTCGCGGGTCTCCACGACCGTCGGGTCGACGAAGAAGCCCGTCGAGTCGTCGTAGCTCCCGCCGACGACGATGTCCGAGTCGGGGTTCGACTTCGCCTCCTCGATCGCCTCGACCTGCGTGCGGTAGGACGATCCGTCGATCACGGCGCCCATGAAGTTGCGGAAGTCGGAGACGTCGCCGACCTTGATCGTCGCGATCTCCTCCTGCAGCCGCTCGCGCAGCTTCGGCCAGAGGTTCGACGGCGCGTAGACGCGCGACGAGGCCGAGCACTTCTGCCCCTGGTACTCGAACGAGCCGCGCACGATCGCGGTCGCGAGCGCGTCGACGTCGGCGGACGGGTGGGCGACGATGAAGTCCTTGCCGCCCGTCTCGCCGACGATGCGCGGGTAGTTCCGGTAGCGGTCCATGTTCGCCGCGACCGTCCGCCACATGCCGTTGAACACCGGCGTCGACCCCGTGAAGTGGATGCCGGCGAGGTGCTCGCTGGCGAGCGCCGCGTCGCCGATGGTGGCGCCGCTCCCGTAGACGAGGTTGATGACGCCGTCCGGCAGCCCGGCCTCCTGGAAGAGCCGCATCACGTAGTAGGCGCTCAGCATCGCCGTCCCCGCCGGCTTCCAGACGACCACGTTGCCCATGAGCGCCGGCGAGCTCGTCAGGTTGGCCGCGATCGCCGTGAAGTTGAACGGCGTGACGGCGAACACGAAGCCCTCGAGCGGGCGGTACTCCATCCGGTTCCAGATGCCGGGCGACGACACCGGCTGCTCGCGGTAGACGCGGAGCATGAACTCGACGTTGAAGCGCAGGAAGTCGATCGACTCCGCCGCCGCGTCGATCTCGGCCTGGTGCGCCGTCTTCGACTGGCCGAGCATCGTCGCGGCGAGCAGCGTCTCGCGCCACGGGCCCGAGAGCAGCTCGGCGGCGCGGAGGAACACCGCCGCGCGGTCCTCCCACGGCCAGCGCGACCAGTCCTCCCACGCCTTCCCCGCCGCCTCGATCGCCTGCTGCACGTGCTCGGCGCCGCCCTGGTGGACGTCCGCGAGGACGTGCTCGCGCGCGTGCGGCATGACCGCCTGCTTGAGGTCGCCGGTCGTGACGTCGCGGCCGCCGATGACGAGCGGCACCTCGATCCGCTCGGAGCTCATCTGGTCGAGGCGCTGCTGGAGCCGCGCGCGCTCGGGGCTGCCCGGCAGGAAGTCGTGGACCGGCTCGTTGCGCGCCGGCGGAGGCGAGAAGACGGCGTGGGTGCTCATGGGCCTAGCTTACGGCCGAGGTCCGGGCTAGCGGCGCAGCAGGTACGTCGCCGTCACCGCGACCCAGATCATGAAGCCGAGCCACGAGGCGCTGTACGAGTCGGTGAGCGTCCATTTGTCGGCGGCCTCGGTGAACCCGACGCCGAGGATGGCGAGGCCGCCCAGCAGGCCGGCCCGCCCGAACGCCTTCGACACCTTGCGCGCGCGGAGCGCGGCCGCGGACGACGCGATCACCACCGTGGCCGCCGACGGCGCGCCGAGCGCCGACAGGAACGAGAGGACGTCGTCGGGACCCGTTCGCGCGACGAGCGCGACGGCGACCACCTGGACGGCGATCGACGAGGCGCCGCCGACCAGCACGATCGCGGCGAAGAACCCGTCCGGGTCGTAGCGCATCAGGCGCGCGCGGAGCGAGCCGAGGAACCAGAGGAACGCGGCGGCGGCGAGCGAGAACAGCGCGGCGGCCGCACGGCGGGCGTCGTCGCCGCCGTCGAGGAGGCCGAGCCCGGTGACCCCGAGCGCGACGTAGACGTAGCCGAGAGCGGCGATGTGGGTGCGATTCACGGGCGCGAAGCTACAACATGGATCGATGCGCCCGACGCCCCTGCTGTACGACGCGCCCGGCTTCGGCGTCGGCGAGGTCTGGCTCGACGAGGACGGCCGCGTGTTCTACGCCGAGCTGCCGCGACCCCGCGCGGTCGAGGGGACGATCCGGCGCCATCCGCTCGCCGAGCGCCTGACGGCCTTCTTCCGCGGCCGGCGCGACGACTTCGCCGACGTCGAGCTCGACCATCCGGACGGGTTCTACGGCGACTGCGTGCGCGCGCTGCGCGCCGTCCCGTGGGGCGAGGTGGTGACGTACGGCGAGCTCGCCGCCCTCGCAGGCCGCCCCGGCGCCGCCCGGGCGGCGGGGACCTTCTGCGGACGCTGCGACCTGTCGCCGTTCGTGCCGACCCACCGGGTCGTCTCCGCGGGCGGGATCGGCTCCTACGGCGACCTGGGGATCTCGTACAAGCGCCGTCTCCTGGAGCTCGAGGGTGTCCGTCTCTGACGAGCTCAGAGACGAGCTTGCCCAGATCGCCCCGGCGCGCCGGTGCTGCCGTCTCGCCGAGGCCTCCGCGCTCTTCCACGCGTCGGGCGCCTGGCACCTGCGGGGCGGCGCGGTCGCCGTCCACCTCGACCTCGCCGCGCCCGCCGCGGCGCGACGCGCATTCGCGCTCCTGCGCGACCTCGGCGTCCGGTCGGAGATCCGGACGTACCGCCGCCCCGCGTTCGACAAGGCCACGCGCTACCAGCTCCACGTCGAGGTCGACGCTCGCGCCCTGGCGCTCCTGCGCGAGGCGGGCGTCCTCTCGGCGAGCGGCGCCCCGCTCGAGCAGCCGCCCAAGCGCGTCGTCGGCCGCTCGTGCTGCCGCGGCGCCTATCTCCGCGGCGCGCTGCTCGGCTCGGGCTCGCTGAGCGGGCCGCGCGACCCGCACCTCGAGCTCCGCGCGGCGAGCCTCGACGGCGCCCGGTTCCTGGTCGATGTCGCCGCGCGCGAAGGCATCCGGCTCGGGGCCGTCGAGCGGGGCCAGCACGCCGTCGCCTACGCGAAGGGGCGCGCGACGGTCGGCGAGATCCTGGCGCTCGCGGGCGCCGGCGACACGGTGCTCCGCTTCGAGGAGCACGCCGTCGTCGCCGCGACGCGGGCGCAGGCCAACCGCCTGGCGAACGCCGACGAGGCGAACCTCGTCCGCACCGCCCGGGCGGCCCACCGGCAGCTCGAGGCGATCCGCGCGTTGGGCCTGGACGCGCTGCCGCCCGAGCTCGTCGAGCTGGCCGAGCTGCGGCTTCGCCACCCCGCGGCCTCCATCCGCGAGCTCGCCGCGAAGTCGAGGCCGCCCCTGACGAAAGCCTCCGCACAGCGACGTCTCCAGGCGCTTATCGCGCTCGCCGAAAACCAGACGTGAATGACTTGCAAATGATCTAGCGGAGCTGGTTGTCCACTCTGCATACTGATCCCGCGGGTCTGCGTCCGTCCGGTGGCGAATTCAGACCCCGTTCGTCGCCGCGCTCTCGGACACAGTTCGACCGGAGGGGGAGGTCGTCCTCGGAGCTCCCTCTCCGGTACCGCGATCGCGATCTTCGGGCCGCCGGGAGCGAGTGCTCGTTGTTAGGGTCGGTCCCGTGAGCCGGGAGCGATTCGATCGTCTGCGGGGGCGGCTGGCGGAGATCACCGACCTGGGCAAGGCGCTCGCCCTGCTGTCGTGGGACCAGCAGGTGAAGATGCCGCCGGCCGGCGCCGCGATGCGGGCGGAGCAGCGCGCGACGATCGGGCGGATCGCGCACGAGAAGTTCATCGACCCGGAGATCGGGCACCTGCTCGAGGGCCTGCGCGACTGGGCCGAGGGACACGACTACGACTCCCTCGAGGCGAGCCTCGTGCGCACCACCTGGCGCGACTGGGACAAGGCGCGGCGCGTGCCGCCCGAGCTGCGCGCCGAGATGACGCGCGTCGCCGCCCTCGCCACCCCGGTGTGGGTCGAGGCGCGGCGCACGAACGACTTCTCCCTCTTCCTGCCCGCGCTCAGGGAGAGCCTGGAGCTGCGCAAGCGCTACGTCGACTGCTTCGATGCGACGGACGAGCCGTACGACGTGCTGCTCGACGACTATGAGCCGGGGATGACCACCGCCGAGGTGCGGCGCATCTTCGACTACCTGAAGGAGCACCAGGCGCCCCTCGTCAAGCAGGTGCCGGCCGCCGAGGCGCCGCCGGCCCGCAGCTTCCCGCGGGACGTGCAGCAGCAGTTCGAGCTGGAGATCCTGCGGCGTTTCGGCTACACGGACGAGGCCTGGCGCCTCGACCCGACCGTGCACCCGTTCGCGTCCAACATCGCCATCGGGGACATCCGGCTGACGACCCGCTACTTCGACGACAACCTCGACGGGCTCTTCGCGACCATGCACGAGTTCGGCCACGGCCTCTACGAGCACCAGGTCGACCCCGGCCTGGAGCGCACGCCGCTCGCGCGCGGCGTCTCGCTCGGCGTGCACGAGTCGCAGAGCCGCATGTGGGAGAACCTCGTCGGGCGGTCGCGCGCGTTCTGGGAGTTCGCGTTCCCGCTGCTCGCCGAGCGCTTCCCCGAGCCCATGGACGGCTACGACGCGGACAGCTGGTGGCGCGAGGTCAACACCGTCCAGCCGTCGCTGATCCGGGTCGAGGCCGACGAGGCGACGTACAACCTGCACATCATCCTGCGCTTCGAGCTCGAGCAGGAGATGCTCGAGGGCCGGGTCGACCTCGAGCGGCTGCCGGAGGAGTGGAACGGGCGCATGGAGGAGTACCTCGGGATCGAGGTGCCCGACGACACGCGCGGCGTGCTCCAGGACACGCACTGGGCGATCGGCAGCTTCGGCTACTTCCCGACGTACGCCCTCGGCAACCTCATCTCCGCGCAGATCTGGGAGCGGATCGTCGCCGACCTGCCCGGGCTGGCCGACGGCTTCGCGCGGGGCGAGTTCGGCCCGCTGCGCGACTGGCTGCGCGAGCACCTGCACCGCCATGGCCGCAAGTTCACCCCGGCCGAGACGCTGGAGCGTGCCGCCGGCACGTCGCAGATCGACCCCGAGCCGTACGTGCGCTACCTGCGCGGCAAGATCGCCGACCTGTACGGCATCGCCGTCTGACCCGGCGCCGCGTCGCCAGGGGCCGACCGTACCGGCAGGGTCAGACCCGGGTCTGACCCTGGTTTGCCGGTCCGAACCGGGAAACCCCTGCTCCGGAGCGTGCTCCCTCCGGGCCGGGCGGTGGCGGCGGGCCGGCCGGCAGGGTCAGACCCGGGTCTGACCCTGACGTCCGCGACGGCCACGGCCCGCGCGGACAGTCCGGAAGGGCGCGCCGGCGGGGCGTTTCGGATCCAATACTTCAAGAAGTGAAGCGTTACCCGGGCAGCCGCTCGGCCGCGTGAGTAGAGTCCTCCGCATGGCGAAGACACGCGTGGGAATCAACGGATTCGGCCGGATCGGCCGCAACTTCTTTCGGGCCGCGGCGGAGCGCGGCGGCGACTTCGAGATCGTCGCGTTCAACGACCTCGGCGACGTGGGCACGATGGCCCACCTGCTCAAGCACGACTCGCTCCTCGGGACGTTCCCGGAGGACGTGGAGGTGTCGGGCAGCTCCCTCAAGGTCGGCGGCAAGGAGCTGACGGGCCTCGCCGAGCGCGACCCGGCGAACATGCCCTGGCGCGACCTCGAGGTCGACGTCGTCATCGAGTCGACCGGCTTCTTCACGAGCCGCGAGGGCGCCCAGAAGCACCTCGACGCCGGCGCGAAGAAGGTGATCATCTCGGCGCCGGCCACCGACCCCGACATCACCCTCGTCCTCGGCGTGAACGACGACCAGTACGACGCCGAGCGGCACTCGATCATCTCGAACGCCTCCTGCACCACGAACTGCGTCGCGCCGATGGCGAAGGTGCTCGACGACGCGTTCGGGATCGAGCGCGGCTTCATGACGACGATCCACGCGTACACCCAGGACCAGAACCTCCAGGACGGCCCGCACAAGGATCCGCGCCGCGCCCGCGCCGCCGCGATCAACCTCGTGCCGACGTCGACCGGCGCTGCGCGGGCGATCGGGCTCGTGCTCCCGCACCTGAAGGGGAAGCTGGACGGCATGTCGATGCGCGCGCCGGTCCCGACCGGCTCGATCACCGACCTCGTCGTCGAGCTGCGCCAGGGCGCGTCGGTGGAGGCGATCAACGAGGCCTTCAAGGCCGCCGCGGCCGACGGGCCGCTCGCGCCGTACCTCAAGTACTCGACCGACCCGCTGGTGTCGAGCGACATCGTCCACTCGCCGGCGTCGTGCACCTTCGACAGCGAGCTGACGATGGCGACGGGTACGTCCGCCAAGGTGTTCGGCTGGTACGACAACGAGTGGGGCTACTCGTGTCGTCTGGTCGACCTCGTCTCGAAGATCGTCTAGTGCGGCTGCCCCGCTCGGTCGAGACCGCGGAGGTGCAGGGCCGCGTCGTCCTGCTGCGCGCCGACCTCAACGTGCCGCTCGAGGACGGCCGGGTGGCCGACGACACGCGCATCCAGGCGTCCGTCGCGACGCTGCGGCTGCTGCTCGACCGCGGCGCGGCGGAGGTGCGGCTCTGCTCGCACCTCGGCCGGCCGAAGACGGAGGAGGACCGCGCGAGGTACTCGATGGCCCCGGTGCGCGAGCGGCTCGCCGAGCTCGTCCCCGACGAGCGCGTCACGGTGCTCGAGAACACGCGCTTCAACGCGGGCGAGACGAAGAACGACGAGGGCTACGCACGCGAGCTGGCCGACGGCTGCGACCTGTACGTCAACGACGCGTTCGGCTCGGCCCACCGCGCGCACAGCTCGACCGAGGCCGTCGCGCACCTGCTGCCGGCCTACGCCGGGCTGCTCCTGCTCGCCGAGCTCGAGAGCCTCGGCCGTCTCCTCGGCGAGGTCGAGCGCCCGTTCGTGATCGTCTCCGGCGGCGCGAAGGTCGAGGACAAGGTCGCCGTGCTCTCGAACCTCGGCTCGCGGGCCGACGAGGTGCTGATCGGCGGCAAGATGGCCGAGGACGTCCGGGCGGCGAACCCGTTCGCGTTCGAGGTCGTCCTCCCGACCGACGTCGTCGCGGCCGCCTCGTTCGACGCCGACGCCGAGTCGCGGGTGACCGGGTACGACGACGTCCCGGCCGGCTGGCTCGGGCTCGACGTCGGCCCGGCGACCCGCGAGGACTTCGCGCGCCGGATCGCCGGGGCGAAGACCGTCTTCTGGAACGGGCCGATGGGCGTGTTCGAGTGGCCGCGCTTCGCCGAGGGCACGTTCGCGGTCGCGCAGGCCGTCGCGCGGTGCCCGGGCTACACGGTCGTCGGCGGCGGCGACTCGGTGCGCGCCGTGCACGAGGCCGGCGTCGCGGACCGCGTGTCGTGGATCTCCACCGGCGGCGGCGCCTCGCTGGAGCTCCTCGAGGGCAAGGAGCTGCCTGGCGTCGCGGCGATCCCGGCGGCAGCCTAGGATCGGGCCGATGCTGATCGCCGGCAACTGGAAGCTGTTCAAGGGCCCGTCCGAGACCGCCGACTTCTGCCGGGCGCTCCGCGACGCCGACCTGCCCGAGGGCGTCGACGTCGTCGTCTGCCCGCCGTACGTCTCGCTGGCCGGGGCGGTGCAGGTGCTCGCCGGGACCGAGATCGGCGTCTTCGCGCAGAACTGCCACTGGGCCGAGGAGGGCGCCTTCACCGGGGAGGTGTCCGCCGGCATGCTCCGCGAGCTCGGCGTCTACGGGACGATCGTGGGCCACTCGGAGCGGCGGCAGCTCTTCGGCGAGACGGACGAGACGGTCGCGAAGCGGACCGCGGCGGCGCTCGCCGCCGGGCTGCACGTGATCGCCTGCGTCGGCGAGACCGAGGCGGAGCGCGAGGCGGGGGAGACCGAGGCCGTCCTGCGCCGCCAGGTCTCGGTGCTCGACGCCGACGAGAGCCTCGTGATCGCGTACGAGCCCGTCTGGGCGATCGGCACCGGCAAGACCGCCACGCCGCAGATCGCGCAGGACGCCCACGCGCTGATCAAGTCGCTCCTCGACGTGCCCGTGCTCTACGGAGGCTCCGTCAAGCCCGACAACGCGGCCGAGCTGATGGCCCAGCCGGCCGTCGACGGCGCGCTCGTCGGCGGCGCCTCGCTCGATGTCGACTCCTTCGCTGCGATTTGTCGAGCGTCGAGCTCGTAGCGCTCGTCATCCTGGACGGCTGGGGCTGCGCCCCCGCCGGGCCGGGGAACGCCGTCTCGCTCGCCGCGACGCCCGTCTTCGACCGCCTGTGGGCCGAGTATCCACACACGACGCTCGCCGCCTCGGGGCAGGCGGTCGGCCTGCCCGACGGCCAGATGGGGAACTCCGAGGTCGGCCATCTGACGATCGGCTCCGGGCGCCGGCTGTACCAGGACCTGATGCGCGTGAACCGCGCCGTCGCCGACGGCTCGCTGCGCACGAACCCGGCGATCGCCGGCGCGTTCGAGCGCGGGAGGCGCGTCCACCTGCTCGGGCTCGTCTCGCAGGGCGGCGTGCACTCGCACATCGATCACCTGCGCGCGCTGCTCGAGATCGCCCCGGAGAAGACCTGGGTGCACGCGTTCACCGACGGGCGCGACGTGTCGCCGCACGCGGCCGTGCACGACCTGGCGACGCTGCCGAAGGACCGGATCGCGACGGTCGTCGGCCGCTACTGGGCGATGGACCGCGACCAGCGCTGGGACCGCACGCAGCGCGCCTACGACGCGATCGTCGCGGGCGTCGGCACCCGCGCCACCGACCCCGTCGCCGCCGTGCAGGCGAGCTACGACGCCGGGGTCACCGACGAGTTCGTCGAGCCGGTCGTGCTCGAGGGCACGCCGCGGCTCGAGCCAGGCGATGCGGCCGTCTTCTTCAACTTCCGGCCCGACCGCGGGCGTCAGCTCTCGAAGCTGCTGCTCGACGGCGGCTTCGACCTGACGACCATGACGCGCTACAGCAGCGACCTCGACTGCCCGGTCGCGTTCGCCGAGCAGGACGTCCACGACACGCTCGCCGAGACGCTCGCCGAGCGCGGGGTGCGCCAGCTCCACGTCGCGGAGACCGAGAAGTACGCCCACGTCACCTACTTCTTCAACGGCGGGCGCGAGGAGGCCTGGACGGGGGAGACGCGCGTGCTCGTGCCAAGCCCGCGCGACGTCGCGGGCTACGACGAGAAGCCGGAGATGTCCGCGGCCGAGGTGACCGACCGCTTCTGCGCCGAGATCGGCGACGGCTACCGGTTCGCGGTCGTCAACTTCGCGAACCCGGACATGGTCGGTCACACCGGATCGATCCCCGCGGTGACGAGGGCGGTGGAGACCGTCGACGGCTGCCTGGGCCGCGTCGTCGACCGGGTCGCGGAGCTCGGCGGCGTCTGCCTCGTCACGGCCGACCACGGGAACGCGGAGCAGATGATCGCGGCGGACGGCGGGCCGCACACCGCGCACACGACGAACCCCGTGCCCCTCATCCTCACGCAGCACGGCGCCGCCCTGCGGGACGGCGGCGAGCTGGCCGATCTGGCGCCGACTGCCCTGCATTTGCTGGGGTTCGAGCCGCCCGCCGAGATGGCAGGTAAAGATTTGCGCTCCGGATCGTAAACGCCTGTAAACCGGCGCTATACTCGCGCCCTCTTGCCGCTGCCCCAGCCCGATCCGGCGATTCTCCGCAAGGCGCAGAGGGGTGACGAGCGGGCATTCGCGATCATCGTGCGCTCGTACGAGACCCCGGTCTACAACTACATCCTGCGTCTGACCGGCGACCGTGCGCTCGCCGAGGATCTCGTGCAGGAGGTCTTCCTGCGCGTGTTCCAGGGGCTGCCGCGCTTCTCGTCCCGCTGCAAGTTCACGACCTGGCTGTTCCAGGTGACGAAGAACCGCGTGCTCGACGAGCTGCGCGCCCGCGACCGGCGGCCGCTCGCGCCGCTGTGCCTCGACGACGTCCCGCCGCTCGAGGTGGTCGACCAGCCGGTGGAGCGCGTGGAGACGATCGACGCGCTGTGGCGCGCGATCGACGCGCTGAACGTCGACCTGAAGATGGCCCTGCTGCTCCGCGACGTGGTCGGGCTCTCGTACAACGAGATCGCCGAGACGCTCGAGGTGACGCTCGCCACGGTGAAGTGGCGGATCTTCAAGGCGCGCGAGGACGTCCAGCTCGCGCTCGCCCGCGAGGGCATCACCGAGGGCACGGCCTCGGCCGGCGCCCAGGCGTCCTAGACCCCCGCTCGTCCGCTAGCGCGAGTACCGCTCGAGCCACACCGCGAGGTTGTGCGCCTCCTGGCCGGGGTCGGTCGAATGCGGAACCGGCTCGACGCGTGCGGGCGGCGCGGACGACCGTCCGGTGAGCGCCACGACGACCGCGGCGGCGAGGGCGCCGGCGGCGAGCAGCGCCAGCACGAGGGCGGCGGCGTGCGCCCGGCGCCGGGAGCCGCCCGTGCGAGCCGGCAGCGGTCGCGTCGGCGCCGGCTCGGTCTCGCCCCGCGCGCTCTCGGCGTGCAGCGCGGCTGCGATCTCGGCCGCGGTCGGGCGCTCGGCGGGGTCGTCGCCGCGCGCACGGGCGAGCAGCACGCGGACGCCGGGCGACTGCGCCGTCAGCAGCTCGTCGAGGACGACGGCGAGCGCGTAGACGTCGGCGGGCGGGCCGACCTCCCGCCCGGCAGCCTGCTCCGGCGCCAGGTAGCGGAGCGTGCCGAGCACGGTCCCGATCTCGGTCAGCCGGGTCTCCTCCGCGGCCCGTGCGATGCCGAAGTCGGCGATCTTCACCGACCCGTCGGTCGCGCGGAGCAGGTTGGCCGGCTTCAGGTCGCGGTGGACGACGCCCTCCGCGTGGGCGGCGGCCAGGCCCTCCGCGACCCCGGCCGCCTCCGCGGTCGTCAGGCGCCCGCCCTCGAGCGTTCCGCCGGGAACGAGCTCCATCACGATGCACGGCCGGCCGTCGAGCTCGGTGATGTCGAAGACGCGGACGAGATTCGGATGGTGGAGCCGCGCCGCGATCCGCGCCTCGCGGAGGAACCGGGTGCGGAAGGCGGTGTCCCCG
The DNA here is from genome assembly GCA_035546715.1 of Gaiellaceae bacterium. GTDB lineage: Bacteria > Actinomycetota > Thermoleophilia > Gaiellales > Gaiellaceae > PALSA-600. Next base: position 34,259 of record DASZWI010000189.1, read on the forward strand.
GCGAGGTGCTCCGCGAGCACCTTCATCGCGACGGGACGGTCGAGCCCGTCCTGGCGGCCCGCGTAGACGACGGCCATGCCGCCGCGGCCGAGCTCGCCCTCCGTCCGGTAGGCGCTCATCCGTGGCGGCCGGGGCGGTGGCCATGGTCGTGGGCGTGGCCACGGTGCGGGTGGTGGTGGAAGACGTGCGGCGGGTGGATCCGGCCCGGCGGCCGCGGCGTGCCGGGAGGCCGAGCCGGGCTGGTCGTCGACGACGCGGGCACGGCGGGCAGGCAGGTCGGCTGGTCGGCGACGAGCGCGTTGACGGCGCTCACGAGCGACTCCTGGAGCTCGGGCGGCACGCGCCGGGCGTTCACGAGCCGCGCCGCCTCGCTCTGCACCCGGTCGATGGCGCGCTGCTGCGCACAGCCGCCCTTGGCGGCCGCCACGTGGTTCGCGAGGGCGATCAGGCGGTGCGCGTCGGTGCGGTCGAGCGCAGGCGTGCGGTGACCGCCGCACCCGGCGAGCGCGACCGCGCTACTGGCCGCGAGCAAGGCGAGCGGCCAGGCCCGGCGGGAGGCCGGCCTCGCGGATCTCGTCCTGCGTCCGCTGCACGTCGTACGCCACACGCCGGAAGGCTGCCCGTCCGGTGTCGGAGTCAATCAGGAGCCACGCCGCGCGCGGGTCGCCGTCCCGCGGCTGCCCGACGGACCCCGGGTTGAACAGCCAGCGCCGGTCGCCCGGGTCCGGTGCGGTTCCCGCCGGCGCGAGCCCGCCGACGAGGGCGCTGCCGTCCCAGGCGAGCGCGAGGGCGATGTGGCTGTGGCCGACGAGGACGGTGCGCGCGGTCGTGAGGCGCAGCGAGGCGATCGCCGCGCCTTCGCTGAGCACGTAGTCCCACACGGGGTCGCGCGGGCTCGCGTGGAACAGCTGGACGCCCGCTCGCTGGCCGAGCGGCGCGAGGGTGCCGAGCCAGGCACGCTGGGCGTCGCCGAGTTGCGCCTGCGTCCACACCGCCGCCGCGCCCGCGTCGCCGCTGAAGTCGGCGAGCGGGAGCCGCTCGATCACGGCGAGGTCGTGGTTGCCGCAGAGGGAGAACGCGGCCCGATCGCGGACGAGGTCGCAGCACTCGTTCGGCCGCGGCCCGTAGCCGACCACGTCGCCCAGGCACCAGATCTCGTCGACGCCCTCCTCCGCGACCGCTGCGAGGACGGCCTCGAGTGCGTGAAGATTGGCGTGGATGTCGGAGAGGACTGCGACGCGCACGGTGGGAAGTGGCCTCGGGAGAACGGCCGCGGTCGGGGCGCTCGCCGCCGTCTGGGCGGTCTGCGCCTGGCTTCTGGCCCGCACGAGCGTACCCGCACTACACCTGGACGGCCTCAGCGAGCGGCAGTTCTTCTCCGCGCACGACCTGGCGCGCGCCCGCAGCTTCTCGCGCGGCCTCGACTGGATGTGGGTCGGCGGTCTCGTGACCGAGCTCGTCGCGCTCGCCGTGCTGGTCAAGGTGCTGGCGCCGCGCGCCCGCACGATCGGGCTCGGCCGGATCGGCACGGCCGTGATCGTCGGGATGGTGGTGCTCTCGACCCTCTGGGCGGCCTCGCTCCCCTTCAGCATCCTGGGGCTCTGGTGGCAGCACCACTGGGGGCTCGGGCCGTTCGACGTCGCCGCCTGGCTGGGGGCGCAGTGGGGCACGCTGCTCGGCGAGGCCGGCTACGGGATGGCGCTGATCGTGCTCGTCGTCGGCTTCGCGGGGCGGTTCGGCCGCCTCTGGCCGGTGGCCGCCTGGCCGGTGCTCGTCGCGGTGACGGCGCTGTTCGCGTTCACCTCGGGCTACCTGG
>DASZWI010000190.1:0-10217 GCA_035546715.1 Gaiellaceae bacterium
GGCCCGGCCCCCCCGCGCCGGTCTGGAGCAGCTTCGGGGTTTCTACTTGCCCTGCGAGATCAAGCTCTGGGCGGTGCTGTTGGCCTGGTTGAGGAGCGAGGCGATGTCGGCGTTCTTGTCGGTGAGGACCGCCTCGACCACCGCGTCGAGCGAGTGGTAGACGCTCTGGGTCGACGCCTCCGGCTCGGGGACGACCTTCTGGTTGAAGATGCCGGTGGTGAACGCCTTCATCTGGCCGAGCGGCACGTTGATGTACGGCTTGATCCAGGTGTTCGCGAGATCGTACTGCGCCTTGTTGAAGATGGGCAGCGCGGGCACGCCGACCGGCTGCTTGTTGGCGACGAGCGTCTTCGCGTTGCGGATCGCCTGCGACTTCGAGACGAGCGGCGACTCGTAGTAGAAGTCGATCCACTTCACCGCCGCGGCCCGCTCGGCCGCGCTCGCGGTGGGCTTCACGGCGGCGAGGGTGCCGCCGCCGAGCACGCCGGCGTTCTTGTTCTTGGCCAGCGGGATCGGCGCGAGGCCGTAGATCGACGGGTTCACGTTCGAGGCCTGGACAAGGTTCGTGTAGACGTCCGAGCCGCTGATGTACATGCCGATCTGGCCGGCGGCGAACGCCTGGTTGATGTCGCTCCAGCCGTAGTCGAAGTTGGAGCCCATCGAGTTGTCGACCCACCGCATCTGGTGGAGCAGGTTGAGCGCGGTGACGGTCTGCGGGTTGTTCAGCGTCGCCTTGGCCTTGGTGCCGATGCCGGTCTCCATCCGGCCGCCGAGGGCGTAGGTCAGCGTGGTGAGGATCCAGCCGGCGGTGTTGTCGTCCTTGCCCATCTCGGCATAGCCGGCCTTGCCGGTCTTCTGGGCGATCTGCTTCGCGTCGGCGCGGAGCTGGGCCCACGTCGTCGGCGGCTTGTTCGGGTCGAGCCCGGCCTGCTGGAAGAGCTGGCGGTTGTAGTGGAGCGCCTGCGCGTACGCGCCCTTGGGCAGCGCGACGATCCGGCCCTTCGAGTCGGTGCCCTCGGCGATGACCGCCTTGTTGTACTTCGAGAAGTAGGGCAGCGCCTTCGCCTCGGCGGTGATGTCGGCGAGCTGGCCGGCGTCGCCGAGCGCGCGGGCGTCCGTGAAGGGCACCTCGAACACCGTCGGCAGGGTGCCGGCGGCGAGCTTGGCCGCGAACGTCGGGCCGGTCCACTGGTACTCGGTCGGCTTCACGACGATGCCCGGGTTCGCCTTCTCGAACTCGGCGACCTGCTGGTTGAACTGCTGGATGGCAGCCTGCGTGCTGCCCGGGATCAGCGACGCGACGCTGATCGTGACCTTGCTCTTGGCGGATGCCGCACTGGAGACGGAGCTGGCGCACAGAGCCAGCAGGCACGTCAGCGCGACGGCGGCCGCGACGGCCGTACGGGTGGACCTCATCGTCACTCCCTTTCCTGTGCACCGGTCGCTGGTCCCGGTGCGAGTCCATGTTGCCTCTTCGCTCGTTGCTCTCTTCACCGTGCCGCCCTTCCGGGAGCGCGGCGCTCATCCCCCTCGTGGCTCGTGGCCTCGTGGCGCTTCGCCTCGTGGCTGAGCCAGACCGTGGTGTCCTGGGGCACTGCACCTCCTTCGAGCTCGCCGCTGGCGATGAGGACGTGGGCGTCCGCCGGCAGCGGGACTGGTTCGGGGCCGAAGTTGACGAGACAGGAGAAGCGCTCGCCCCGCGCGAAGGCCAGGGTCGACTGCGCGGCGGGCAGCCAGCTCAGCGCGGCGTCCGGCCCCCAGGGGGCGGAGCGGCGGAGCCGCAGGCCGTTGCGGTAGAGGGCGAGCATCGACGTGGGCTCGGCGGACTGCGCCGCGACCGTCAGGCCGGCCCAGCCCTCCGGCGGGTCGAGCCACGGCCGCGCGGCGCCCGGCGCGCTGAACCCGTACGGCGGGCGGTCGCCGCTCCACGGGATCGGGATGCGGCAGCCGTCGCGGCCCGGGTCCCGGCCGCCCGAGCGGTGCCACATCGGGTCCTGGCGCCGGTCGTCGGGGATGTCCTCGACCTCCGGCAGGCCGAGCTCCTCGCCCTGGTAGACGTAGAACGAGCCCGGCAGCGCCATCGCGAGCAGCGCGGCGGCGCGGGCGCGCCGCGTCCCGAGCGCGAGGTCGCTGGGCGTCCCGACCCGCTTGGCCTCGAAGGCGAAGGACGTGTCGGCGCGGCCGTACCGGGTGGCGGGCCGGGTGACGTCGTGGTTCGAGAGCACCCAGGTGGCCGGCGCGTCGACGGGCGCATGGCTCGCGAGCGCCTCGGCGATCGAGGTGCGGAGCTCGTCGGCGTCCCACGGGCGGGAGAGGAAGTCGAAGTTGAACGCGGTGTGCAGCTCGTCGGGCCGCAGGTACCGCGCGAGGCGCACGGGGTCGGGGAGCCAGACCTCGCCGACGAGCACGCGCGGCTCGTCGTACGAGTCGGCAACGGCGCGCCAGCGGCGGTAGATCTCGTGCAGCGGCTCGCGGTCGGTGAACGGGTGCTCGCCGCCCGCCTCGGAGCCGGTCTCCTCGGGCAGGGCGGGATCCTTCACCGGCAGCGCGGCCGAGTCGATGCGCACGCCGGCGACGCCGCGGTCGAACCAGAACCGCAGCACGTCCTCGTGCTCCGCCCAGACGTCGGGGTGCTCCCAGTTCAGGTCGGGCTGCTCGGGGGCGAAGAGGTGCAGGTACCACTCGCCGGGACGTCCGTCGGCGTCGACCGTGCGGGTCCAGGCGGGCCCGCCGAAGATCGACTGCCAGCCGTTCGGCGGCAGCTCGCCGTCCTCGCCCCGCCCGGGGCGGAACCAGAACCGGGCGCGCTCGGGCGAGCCGGGTCCCGCCGCGAGCGCGGCCTGGAACCACGGGTGCTGGTCCGAGAAGTGGTTCGGGACGACGTCGACGATGGTGCGCAGCCCGAGCGCCCGCGCCTCCGCGATCAGCTCCTCGGCCTCCTCGAGCGTGCCGAACGCCGGGTCGATCGCGCGGTAGTCGGCGATGTCGTAGCCCGAGTCGGCGAGCGGTGACGGGTACCACGGGTTGAACCAGAGGGCGTCGACCCCGAGCTCGCGCAGGTAGGGGAGACGCTCGCGGACGCCGGCGAGATCGCCTGTCCCGTCGCCGTTCGCGTCCGCGAAGCTGCGGACGTAGACCTGGTAGACGACCGCGTTCCGCCACCAGCGGTCGTCCCGGTCGCCGGCCGGCGCGGCCGCGGGCTGCGGAGCGGCGAGGGTCGTCGGAGCCTCGGGCGTCGACGTCACGGGCGCGACCATTGCAGATCCGACGACTTTTTGCAAGAGATGAACGAAAAGACGCAAGAAATGTGACTCAGACGCGACAGTCGGCGCTTTGCGACGCTTCGCGGCCCGGGGCGGCGGCGAACGGGCCGCGCCCCCGGCCGTGCGCGCCGCAACGGATCGGCAGCGCGCTGCAACGTTCGAACAGCCTTCCGTTGCGGCACCCCGCCGTGTTCAGGCACTGTCCCGGGGTGACGTCGCCGGCGCGGCCGCAGCCGTCGAGACACCCGGCCCCGGCCGGTGGCCCCGCGGGCGCGCCGTCTCCGGCGCCGCGCTTCCGCTTCAGCTGGAAGCTCGCGGCCGTGACCGTCGCGCTGCTCGCGGTCAACGTCTGGGCGAGCCAGCGGGCGACGCAGCCCGCCGCCCGCATCCGCGTCCCGTACAGCCCGACCTTCCTCGCCCAGGTGCGCGCGGGGCACGTCGTCTCGATCACGTCGAAGGGGACGGCGATCCAGGGGACGTTCGACCGCGAGGTGCGCTACGCGGGCGGCAAGCCCGCGAAGCTCTTCGAGACCGAGGTGCCGGCCTTCGCGAACACGGACGCGCTCTCGAGCCTGCTCGAGTCGAAGCGCGTCGTCGTGAACGCGAAGCCGCTGAGCTCGAGCGTCCCCTGGTGGGAGAACATCCTCTTCAGCGTCGGGCCGACGCTGCTCCTCATCGGCCTCCTGGTCTGGGCGATGCGGCGCGCCGGGAACGTCCAGGGCGCGCTCGGCGCGTTCGGCCGCTCGCGGGCCCGGCGCTACCAGCCGTCCGGGGTCACCGTGACGTTCGCCGACGTGGCCGGCATCGACGAGGCGAAGTCGGAGCTCTCGGAGGTGGTTGACTTCCTCAAGCACCCGGAGCGCTACCGCAAGCTGGGCGCGCGCATCCCGCACGGCGTCCTGCTCAGCGGCCCGCCGGGCACTGGCAAGACGCTGCTCGCACGGGCCGTCGCCGGCGAGGCGGGGGTGCCGTTCTTCTCGCTGTCGGCGTCGGAGTTCGTCGAGGCGATCGTCGGCATCGGCGCCGCCCGCGTCCGCGACCTGTTCGCACAGGCGAAGGCGGCGGCCCCCTCGATCGTCTTCATCGACGAGCTCGACGCGATCGGCCGCTCGCGCACGTCCGGCGTCGCCGGCTTCAGCGGCGGCAACGACGAGCGCGAGCAGACGCTCAACCAGATCCTGACGGAGATGGACGGCTTCGACCCGTCGACGAGCGTGATCGTGATCGCCGCGACGAACCGGCCCGACGTCCTCGACCAGGCGCTGCTCCGGCCCGGCCGCTTCGACCGGCGCGTGGCCGTGCAGCCGCCCGACCGCGCCGGCCGCGAGCAGATCCTGCGGGTGCACACGCGCTCGGTGCCGCTCGGCGAGGACGTCGACCTGGCGCGGATCGCCTCCACCACGCCCGGGATGGTCGGCGCCGACCTGGCGAATCTCGTCAACGAGGCGGCGCTGCTCGCCGCGCGTCGCGGCCACGACGACGTGCTCGAAGCGGACTTCACGGACGCGCTCGAGCGCATCGTGCTCGGGGCCGAGCGGCAGGTGATGATGACCCCGGCCGACCGCCGCCGGACAGCGTACCACGAGGGCGGCCACGCGCTCGTCGGGATGCTGACGGCGGGCGCCGACCCCGTGCGCAAGATCTCGATCATCCCGCGCGGCCTCGCGCTCGGGGTCACGCTCTCGGCGCCGGACACCGACCGCTTCAGCTACTCCCGCTCGGAGCTGGTCGCGAAGATCAAGGTCTCGCTCGGCGGTCGCGCTGCCGAGGAGGTCGTCTACGGCGACGTCACGACGGGCGCCGAGTCGGACATCGAGCAGCTCACCGGCATCGCCCGGCAGATGGTCGGACGCTGGGGCATGACCGACGCGATCGGGCCGCTCGCCGTCCTCCCGTCGGAGGCGCGCGGGCCCCTGCTCCCCGGGGCGTCGGAGACGTCGCCGAAGACCCAGGAGACGGTCGACGGCGAGGTGCGCCGGCTCGTCGAGCAGGCCCATCGCGAGGTGATCGAGCTCCTCACCGAGCACCGCGTGCAGCTCGACGCGCTCGCGGCCGCGCTGCTCGAGCACGAGACGCTCGACGAGGACGACGCCTACGCCGCCGCCGGGGTCGAGCACCGCCCGTGGGGCGACGACGCGCATCCGCTCGTCGCCGCCGGAGCCGCATCGCAGCACGGCTCCGGCGAGCTGGCGGAGGGCAGCTAGAGCTGCACCTGGCCGAGGAGCGCGATGTACGCGGCGGCGATGTGCCGCCGGCGCGACACGCCGAGGCGCGCCTCGAGGGCGTCGGCATGCGCGCGGGCGGTGCGCGGCGAGATGTGGAGGCGCACGGCGACCTCGTCGTTGGTCAGGCCGGCGAGGATGAGGCGGGCGACCTCCTCCTGACGGGGGTGAGCGTGGACACGGAGCGTCCTTTCGGGCGGCGGAACGGAGCGACCGAAGTATCCGCCGTGGCGCTCGAGGCCCGCTCGAGGCACCGTGGCCCCTGCCGACAGCACGTCACCCGTCCGTTACGGGACCGTTACCCACGCGGCGGCGCGCCGCAGGGATAGTCGGCGTTCCGGCAGGCAGCCGGGCAACCGACGAGGGGGAACCAGATGCGGAGATACCGGTGGGCGGTGGGCACCTTCGTGGCGCTCGCTGCGTGCGCGGTCGCGGTTTCGGTGGGGCAGGCGGCGAAGCACCCGACGCCTGCGCAGTCCGCGAAGCAGCGCCTCGCCTCGATCAAGCACTTCGTGGTGATCTACGAGGAGAACCACAGCTTCGACAACCTCTACGGAGGCTGGGAGGGCGTCGACGGCCGCTCGAGCGCCGACGCCGCGCATACGCGCCAGGTCAACCAGTCCGGCACGGCGTACACCTGCCTCGAGCAGAACGACCTCAACCTCGCGCCGCCCGCGCTCCCCGGGACCTGCAGCGACTCGACGACCGGGACCACGTTCACGAGCGCGTTCACGAATGCGCCGTTCGCGATCACCGACAAGATCCCGCTGGACGCCACGACGTGCCCCAAGCCGGTCGGCGCCTTCGCCGCACACGGCTTCCTCGCCGGCACCGGCCTTCCCGGCGGCTGCACCGAGGACATCGTCCACCGCTACTACCAGGAGCAGTATCAGCTCGACGGTGGCAAGCAGGATCGCTACGTCACGGGCAGCGACGCCGCCGGCCTCGTGATGGGCTACTACGACACGAGGTCGCTCCCGATCTACCAGTACCTGCACGGCAAGCACGCGCCGAGCTACGCGATCGCCGACCGCTTCTTCCAGGGTGCGTTCGGCGGCTCGTTCCTCAACCACCAGCTGCTCGTCGCAGCGACGGCGCCCGTCTTCGCAAACGCGCCGAACAACGGCGGGTCGACCGACCTGCACTCGGTCGTCGACCAGAACGGGATGCCGAACAACTACCCGCTCTACCACTCGCCGCTCGGAACAGCGGTGAAGGACAGCCAGTTGACCGTCTCGTGCAGCCCGCCGCCCGGGACGCCCGCGCCCCCGGCCGGCACGACCTGCGGCGACTACGCCGTCAACACGACGCAGCCGTGGGTCCAGCCGTACGCGCCCGGCACCGCCGACGCAAAGCGGCTTCCGCTGCTCACGAACAAGACGATCGGCGATCTGCTGACCGCGAAGAACGTCGACTGGGCCTGGTACTCGGGCGGCTGGTCGAACGCCGACGGAGACGTCGGCGCCCCGGGCTGGACGAACGGCAACGGGCCCAAGTGCTCGGACCCGAACGCGCTGCCGACGGCGGTCTATCCCAACTGCCCGGACGTGGACTTCCAGTTCCACCACCAGGCGTTCAACTACTACGCCGACCTGGCGCCCGGCACCGCGGCCCGAAAGCAGCACCTCCAGGACGAGGCAGCGTTCTTCTCGGCCGCGCAGTCGTCGGAGAGGAGCTGCCGGCTGAAGCCCGTCAGCTTCGTCAAGCCGATCGGCGAGGAGAACGAGCATCCCGGCTACGCCAGCGAGGCGCAGGGCTCGAACCACCTGGTCGAGCTGCTGCGCACGATCGAGGGCTCGGCGTGCGCGAAGGACACGATGGTGATCGTCACCTACGACGAGTTCGGCGGACAGTGGGACCACGTCCCGCCACCCGGCAAGACGTCGCCGACGAAGGGCCCGTACGACCAGTGGGGTCCCGGGACGCGGATCCCCGCGCTGATCCTGGCGCCGAACCTGCCGTCGCATTTCGTGGTCGACCACACCGAGCACGACACGGTGTCGATCCTCAGCACCATCGAGCACCGCTACGGACTCGCGGCGCTCTCCAAGCGCGACAAGCAGGGCAACGACCTGTCGAGCGTCTGGACGGCGAAGGCCGCGAAGTAGGCGAGCGCGCCGCCGGCCCTCGCTCCTCCCCCTGAGGGAGCGGGCGCCGGCGGCGTGTCGTCCCTCGAGCGCATGTACCAGGTCGAGAGCGCCAAGATCCTCCTGAAGCGCGGCGCCGCCCGCGAGCGGAGCGGGCCGCGGATCCGCGTCGGGCGCACCGTCGTCCTGCTCGGGCTGACGAGCCTCTTCACCGACCTCTCGTCCGAGGCGGTCAACGCGATCCTGCCGCTGTACCTGGTGTACAGCGTCGGGCTGTCGCCGCTCCAGTTCGGTGCGCTGGACGGGATCAACAACGGCGCCGCAGGGCTCGTCCGCGTGCTCGGCGGGGGCCTCGGCGACCGCCTCCGCCGGCACAAGGAGGTCGCGGCTCTCGGCTACGGTCTGTCCGCCCTCACGCGGCCGCTCTTCCTCGTCGTCGGCCGGTCGTTCGCGCTGATCGGCGGACTCGTCTTCGTCGATCGCCTCGGCAAGGGAATTCGCACCGCCCCGCGCGACGCGCTGATCTCGCTCAGCGTCCCGAAGGAGCGGCTCGGCTCGGCGTTCGGCGTCCACCGCGCCCTCGACACCGCCGGCGCGATGCTCGGCCCGCTCGTCGCGTTCGCGATCCTCCGCAGCGCGCCGGACGCGTACGACGCCGTGTTCGTCGTCAGCTTCGCCTCGGCGGTGATCGGCGTCGGGATCATCGTCCTGCTGGTGCCGCCCGACCGCCGGCCCGCGCCGCACGAGCAGCCGGAGCTGACGCTAGCGCGCGCGGCCGAGCTGCTGCGCCTGCCGAGCTTCCGCCGGCTGTCGCTCGTGGCGACCGCCCTCGCCCTGGCGACGATCAGCGACGCGTTCGTCTACCTGCGGCTGCAGCGGTCGCTGTCGTTCGACCCGCGCTACCTGCCCCTCCTGTTCGTCGGCAGCGCGTGCTCGTACATGGCGCTCGCGGTGCCGTTCGGCGCGCTTGCCGACCGCGTGGGGAAGCGCGCCGTGTTCCTGAGCGGCTACGCGATCCTCGCGGTGGTCTACGTCCTGCTGCTGACCGCGACCAGCGTCGAGCTCCTGCTCCTGATCCTGCCGCTGTTCGGCGCCTACTACGCCGCGACGGACGGCGTGCTCGCGGCGGCCGCCTCGGCGGCCTTGCCCGAGTACGCCCGCGGCACCGGGCTCTCCCTGCTCGCATCGTGCACCAGCCTCGGCCGCTTCGCGGCGTCGCTCGCCTTCGGCGGCGTCTGGGTCGCGCTCGGGGCGGATGCCGCGGTCGGCGTCTTCACGGCGGTGTTGCTGCTCGCGCTCGCGTTCGCCGCGCATGTCCTCCGGCGGAGCCCGGACGCGGCATGAACGGTCGCATCGCCTTCGCCGGCGTCCTCGCCGTCTGCGTCGCCGGCGCAGGCGCCTACGTGGCGTGGGCCATGGCTCGCGGAGGCGGCGGCGACGCGCCGAGCGCCGCGAGCGCGGCGTCGCTCCGCAAGCTGACGGCGTCGCCGTACGTCGCGTTCCTCACGTCGCCGAAGGACGTCGCACCGTACGACGAGCTCTACGTGGCGTCCCTGGCCCGGCCGTCGCGGCGGCTCGCGGTCGGGCTGCGGTGCGACCGCGTCGCGATGAACGACGCCATGGGCTCCTGCGTCGAGCACAACGTGGGCATCGGCGTCACCTACACCGTCACGTTCTTCGACTCGGCGTTCCACGAGGTCGCGCACGGGGGCGGCACGGGCATCCCGAGCCGCACCCGCCTGTCCCCGTCCGGGCGTCTCGCCGCGGTGACGAGCTTCACGCAGGGCGACTCGTACCTCCAGGCCGGTCAGTTCTCCACCACGACCTCGATCTTCGATACGCATACGGGGCGTGCCGTGGTCGCCAACCTCGAACGCCTGCACGTCTTCCGCGGCGGTCGCGCGTTCGACCCGCTCGACCGCAACTTCTGGGGTGTGACGTTCGCGAGCGACAGCGTCTTCTACGCGACGATGGCGAGCGGCAACACGACCTGGCTCGTTCGCGGCGACCTGCGCACGCGGACGATGCGGACGGTGCACGAGAACGTCGAGTGCCCGTCGCTGTCGCCCGACGGCGCGCGGATCGCGTTCAAGCGGCGTGTCGCGTCCGGCGCGTGGCGCTTCACCGTGCTCGACCTCTCGACCGGCGCCGAGACTCCGCTCGCCGAGCACGAGAGCGTCGACGACCAGCTCGCCTGGCTCGACGGATCGAAGCTCGCGTACGGCTGGCAGGGCGCGGTCTGGGTCGTCGATGCGGACGGCGGCGGCCGTCCACGGCTGCTGCTCCGGAACGCTCAGTCGCCGACCGTCGTCGACCCCGGGCTGCGCTCGACGTGACGCGCATCGGGTCGATGAGCCCTCGGTGACGCCTCGGCGGCGACGAGACGAGCTGCCCGCCGAGAGCGCAGAGGAGCGCCGGGTGCGGTCCAGCAGCGACACTTCGGTAGGGGAAGCACACCACTCGAGGGGGACGCCATGACATCGGTCGCGACAACCACCAACCTTCCGGCACTGGGTCGGCACGAGCGCGAGGAGACCGCGCGCGAGCTCCAGGCCACCCTGGTCGAGCTGCTCGACCTGTCGCTGCTCGGGAAGCAGCTCCACTGGACGGTCGTCGGCCCGCTCTTCCGGCCGCTGCACCTCTTC
>DASZWI010000191.1:0-6588 GCA_035546715.1 Gaiellaceae bacterium
AGGCGAAGTGGACCGGATACTCGGTGTGGTCGAACAGCGTGATCTCCCCGACACCCGACTCGCCCGCAAGCAGGCTGCGCCACGACGTGTCGACATCGTTGGCGAGTGGGCTGACCATTCCGACGCCGGTGATCACCACCCGCCGCCGCCCGTTGCCGTTCGCGCTCATCACATCCCCAGTCCGCCGTCGACGAGCAGCACCTCGCCCGTGATGAACGAGGCGTCGTCGGAGCACAGGAACCGTACCGCCCGGGCAATGTCCTCCGGTTCGCCGAACCGGCCGAGCGCGGTGTTCGCGAGCATCAGGTCTTTCATCTCCTGCGGGATCACCTCGGTGAGACGGGTCTGGACGTAGCCGGGCGCGACGACGTTCGCGCGCACGCCGCGGGAGCCGAGCTCCTTCGCGAGCGACTTCGTGAAACCGATGATGCCGCCCTTCGACGCCGCATAGTTCGACTGGCCGAGGTTGCCGTGCAAGCCGACGATCGAGCTGACGTTGACGATCGCGCCGCCGCGCTTCTTCATCATCGGCCGAGTCACGGCGCGGCACGTGTAGAAGACCGAGCTCAGGTTCGTGTCGATCACGGTCCGCCAGTCGTCGTCCGACATGCGCGCCAGCAGGCCGTCGCGCGTCAGGCCCGCGTTGTTGACGAGCACGTCGAGATCGCCTGCGTCCTCGACCAGGCGGCGGGCGTCCTCCGGCGACGCGACGTCGGCCTGGACGGCGACGCCGCCGATCTCGCCGGCGAGCTCCTCCGCCTCGGCCTGCCCCGAGCGGTAGCCGACCACCACCTCGGCGCCCGCGCGCGCCAGCTCGACGGCGATCGCCCGGCCGATGCCGCGCGATGCCCCCGTGACCAGCGCGCGCTTCCCGTCGAGGCGGGCGAACGCGTCTCCGTCAGCCAAGGGACTCGATGGCCTCGTTGAGAGACTCGAGGTCGTTGACCGAGATCGCGCGCACCGAGCGGTCGATCCTCTTCAGTAAACCGCTGAGCACGTTGCCGGGCCCGACCTCCACGAAGGTGGTCACGCCGTGCGAGATGAGCTCGCCCGCCGCCTGCGTGAACCTGACCGGGGCGGTGAGCTGCTCGACGAGCAGGCTGCCGTACTTGCTCGCGTCCTCGACCTTCGCGGTGACGGTCGACATGAACGCGGCGCCGCCCGCCTTGAGGTTCGCCTTCTCGACCGCCGGCCGCAGGCGATCCGCGGCCCGCACGACGAGGGGCGTGTGGAACGCACCGCTGACGCGGAGCCGGATGGCCCGGCGGGCGCCCTCCCGCTCGGCCTCGACGCACGCCTCGTCGACCGACGGCGTCTCGCCGGAGATGACGAGCTGGCCCGGGCAGTTGTAGTTGGCGGGCCACACGTTCGCGATCTTGCGGCACAGGCCCTCGACCGCCTCGTCGGCGAGCCCGAGGATGGCCGCCATCGAGCCGGGCCGCTCCCGTGCGGCCTCGGCCATGGCCAGGCCGCGCTCGCGGACGAGCGCGAGCGCGGAGGCGATCGACAGCGCCTTCGTGGAGCCGAGCGCCGAGAACTCCCCGACCGAGTGGCCGACGACGAAGTGCGGGTTGATGCCGTGCGACCGCAGCGCGGCGTCGATCGCGAGCGAGGTCGCGACGAGCGCGGGCTGCTGGACCTCCGTGTCGACGAGGCCCTCGACGGGCGTGTCGAAGCACAGCTTCTTCAGATCGATGCCCGACGCGGTGCTGCCCTCCTCGTAGACGGCCATCGCCGCGGGAACGGCCTCGGCGACGTCACGTCCCATCCCTGCCTCGAACGATCCCTGTCCGGGGAACATGAACGCGATCTTGCTCATACAGCCGCTCCGTTCGTGTCGTGGGTCCACTCGATCAACGCCGAGCCCCAGGTGAGGCCGGCGCCCATTCCCGTCATCAGCACGAGCTTGCCCGGCTCGATCCGCCCGTCGTCCGCGCCGTCCGCGAGCGCGAGGGGGATGGAGCCCGATGAGGTGTTGCCGTAGCGGTCGACGTTGACGACGATCTTCTCCTCCGGCACCTCCAGCTTCTTCGCAGCGTGATCGATGATGCGGACGTTGGCCTGGTGCGGGACGTAGACGTCCACATCGCCGATCGACCGGCCGCATTCGTCGAGAATCGCATTCGCAGAGCTGACCATCACCCGTGTGGCGAACTTGAACACCTCGCGACCGTTCATCGTCACGAAATGGCGGCCCTCCGCGACCGTCTCGGCGGTCGCCGGCCGCCGCGAGCCGCCGGCCGGAAGCTCCAGGTGCTTGCCGCCGCCGCCGTCCGCGCCCAGCTCGAAGCCCAGGAAGCCGCCCCGCTCGACCCGCTCCAGCACGACGGCTCCGGCGCCGTCGCCGAACAGGACGCAGGTGGAGCGGTCGTGCCAGTTCACGATCTTCGACAGCACGTCGCCCCCGACGACGAGGGCCTTCTCGGACAGGCCGCCTGCAACCACCGCGTACGCCTGGGCGAGCGCATACATGAAGCCGGTGCAGCCGGCGAGGAGGTCGTACGCGGCCGCGTGCGCCATGCCGAGCCGGTCGGCGAGCAGGGCGCTCGTGGTCGGGAACATCGTGTCCGGGGTCACGGTCGCGACGACCAGGTAGTCGACGTCGGCGGCCGCGACGCCGGCCTGCTCGAGGGCGCGCCGCGCCGCCGGAAGCGCGATGTCGGTCATCGCCTCGTCGGCGGCCGCCACGCGACGCTCGCGGATGCCCGTGCGCTCGCGGATCCACTCGTCGCTGGTGTCGACCATGGTCGCGAGCTCGTCGTTCGTGAGCACCCGCTCGGGAACGTGGACGCCGAGCCCGGTGATCGAGACCGGCGTCCCGTTCGCGCGGCCGATCACTCGTCGTCTCCGACCGCGAACGTGAGCGTCCCGCGGACGGCGAGCGCGCCGTCGACCGTCGCACGCACCTTGCCCCGCCCGACCGGGCCGCGCACGGTCTCGACCTGGCATTCGAGGGTGAGCGTCTCCCCGGGCCGCACGATCCGCTTGAACCGCACGTCGTCGATGCCGGCGAAGAGCGCCAGCTTGCCCTCGTTCTCCGGCTGGGAGAGCACCGCGACGGCGCCGCACTGGGCGAGCGCCTCGACCATCTTCACCCCGGGCATGATCGGGTTGCCGGGGAAGTGGCCCTCGCAGTCGGCCTCGGTGACGGTCTTGCGCGCGACGACGCGCTCGCCCGGCACCAACTCGACGACCTCGTCGAGCAGGAGCATGGGGTCGCGGTGCGGCAGAACCCGCTCGATGGCGGCCTTGTCCATGGGCAGCGACGTCATGCGGAGAGGCGGGCGCGCAGCCCGTTGCGGCCGCGATGTGCGTAGCACTTCGCCGTGCCGACCGGAAGCCCTGTGACCTCGGCGATCTCCTCGAACGGGAGGTCGAAGGCGTCCTTGAGCGCCACGACCTGCGCCTGCGCGGGCGGCAGCTCGGCAAGGCTGCGCGCCAGCTCGCGCCGCGTCTCCGAGGCGGCGAGCTCGCGCTCCGGGTCGTGGTCGACCGCCTCGCGCCGATCCTCGAGGAGCGGCTCCGTGCGGCGCTGCAGGCGGAAGCGCGCCTGCGCGACGTCCTTGCACGTGTTCACCGTGAGCCGGTGGAGCCAGGTCGTGAACTGCGACTGACCCCGGAACTGGCCGAGCCGCTGCACGAGCTTCGCGAGCGCCTCCTGCGCGGCGTCGCGGGCATCCTCCGGGTCCCGGAGCACGTGCAGGCAGATCCGCTCCACCCGCGGCGCGTGCCGCACGCACAGGGCGTCGAGGGCCTGCTTGTCTCCGTCTTTGGCGCGCCGCACGAGGATCGGGTCAGAGAGTCGTTCGTAGACGAGGGGGCCGGTGGGCCGCGCCTCGCTGACGATTCGACGGGAGCGGCGGGCCGGCGGTTGCACGGGCGCCTACTGTAACCGGGATGCTCACCCCGGAGATCGTGCTCCCGGCGCTCCGGGGCTCGTACGGACGCGTCTACCGGCACGAGGTCGAGACCGAGACGACGCAGCGGCTCTTCGCGCCGGACGCCCCGCACGGCGCCGTCGCGCTGGCCGAGCACCAGACCGCCGGCCGCGGACGGCTCGGACGCACCTGGGTCGACGAGCCCGGCCGCGGGCTGCTCTTCTCCGTCCTGCTCCGTCCGCCCCCGCCGGTCGCACGGTGGCCCGAGCTGACGCTGGTCGCCGCACGGGCGGTCCAGGAGGCGATCGGCCCGGACGCGACGATCAAGCACCCCAACGACGTGCTCGTCGGCGGCCGCAAGGTCGCGGGCATCCTCGCCGAGGCCGGCGAGCGGGTGGTCCTCGGGATCGGGATCAACGTCGGCGCCGTGCCGTGGGCCGGCGCCGCCATGGTGGAGCGCGACCGGCTGGAACTGCTCGTGGACGTGCTCGAGCGGCTCGAGCGCGGCTACGACGAGTGGCTCAGCCGCTGACGGTCGCGCCGGCGTTGCCCGCGCCGTCCTGCGGGCGAGCCGTGAACGAGGTCACCGGTCCGGAGAAGGGCAGGCTGAACGTGCCTGCGGGCTCGGCCTGGACGATCGGCGCGCCGCCGTCGACGACGAACGTCACCGTCGCGGTCTCGCTCAGCGAGAACGTCAGCGTCTTCGGGTCGACCACGCTCAGCGCCGGGGGCGTCACGTCGACCGTCACCGGCAGGGACTGCGTGAACGTCCCGAGGGCGTCCGAGTAGGTGAGCATCGCGACGTAGGAGCCTTCGGGCAGCCGCGCGCCGTCGGCGCCCGTGCCGTCCCAGGCGATCGACGACGCCCCGGCGGGCAGCGCCCCGTTGAACGGCGTCGCGACCGGCTTGCCGTTCTGGGCGATCGTCAGCTGCACCGTGGTCGGCTGGCTCAGCGTGAACGAGAACGCGACGGTGTCGTCGACGCCGTCGCCGTTCGGCGAGACGCCGCCGGACGACGCCGTCAGGCTGCTCAGCGTCCTGTCGACGGTCAGCGTCTCGGTCGCCGGCGGGAGTCCGTGCGGCGCGACGACCACGCGGTAGACACCGTCGACGAGCGATCCCGCGTCGATCTGCACGGTGTTGAGACCGGCCGGCAGCGTGCCGCTCTCGAGCGTCGACGTGGTGCCGTCCGGGGCGACGATCTGAACGGTCGTCGCCAGCGAGGTCGAGAGCGTGAAGTGCAGGACGACCGGGGTCGACGCGTCCGCGGCGGGCGCGACGAAGCCCGTGCTCAGACCGACACCGGAGAGCTGCGGCGGCGCGGGCGAGCCGGCTGCGCCGCCACCGGCGGGCGCCTTGCCGAACGTCCCGGTGGCCGGCCGCGCGCCCACCGTCGAGATGGTCCACCGATATCCCGTCTTCCCGGCCCGCGGCGCGTGCCAGGTCCAGTCGACGAGCGTGCCCGTGCCGTGTCCGGACGCGACCGTCTTGCCGGCGGCGTTCGCGACCGTCACGGTCCACGCTGCGGCCGCGGACAGCCGCGCCTGGAACCGGATCGGGCCGCCCAGCGCGCCGGCGGCGGTCGGCGCGTAGATCTTCGGCAGTCCCGTGGCGGCGACGCGCTTCGCGAGCGCCGGGAGCAGCGCGTACGCGTCCCTGCCCGGGCACTCGCTCGGGCCGGTGTCGCGATGCCCGGAGATCGTGCGGAGCACGACCACCTTGCCCGCCCGGTACTTGGCGTTGCCGCGCGAGGCGAGCGCGACCGTCGCGAGCGGGTCGACGTGCGCGAGGTCGAGCCGCCACGCGAGGAGCTTCACGAGCGCGTCCTGCTGCGCGGCCGTCGGCTGGGCGGTCTGGAAGTTGCCGATCAACGCGACGCCGACGCTGCCGGTGTTGAACCCCTCCGCATGCGCCCCGATGACGTTGCGCGTCAGGCCGCCCGCTCGGCCCTCGTAGACCGTGCCGAAGCGATCGACGAGGAAGTTGTAGCCGATGTCGTTCCAGCCGTTCCCCTCGACGTGGTAGACCTCGATGCCGCGCACGATCGCGGCCGCCTGCGCCGCGGTGTAGTTGTTCGTCCCGGCCGTGTGGTGGACGATCGCGAGCTTGAGCTGCGGCGCGTAGGAGGGCCTGGCCCGCACGATCTCCTCGTTCGCGTGCCAGCCCGACCGCGACACGATCTTCGGCGAGCTCGCCTCCGAGAGCGTGCGCGTCGCCGCCGTCGTGACTCGCGACCAGAGCTCGTAGGAGCGCAGCGCGCGGATCGCTCCCCGGGTGCGGTACTGGATGGCCGACGAGGCCCCGACCCAGTCGAGGTCGCCGTCGTGCCACCCACCCGTCCCGCCGTCGGGGGCGACATCGGCGTCCGCGGCCGTCCACGGCCGCCAGCCGCCGTGCAGCCGCTTCGTGCGGTAGAGGACCGTCCCGGTTCCACGCCAGTGGAGGGCGACCATGTTGAAGTTGATCGCGGGCGCGGTGCCCGCGAGCGAGCGAGCGCCGAGCGCCACGTCCTGCACGCGCATCGCGACGTCACCGGCGCGGGCCGGCGCGGGCAGGGCGAGCGCGGCAACGAGCGCCGGTGCGCCGAGCACGGCGAGAAGGAGCTTCTGCATGGCGACGCGGCACCTATCGTGCCGGACGTCTGCTTCGCGTCGGAGGCCTGGGCCCCTGCCCTTCCGAAATGCTTACAGGCGCCTCAGCCGCTCGCCGC
>DASZWI010000192.1:0-7344 GCA_035546715.1 Gaiellaceae bacterium
GTCACCGCCCGGCTGCTCGCCTGACCCCCGCCCTGCCTACCATGGAGCGGATGCCGAGCGCCCTCACCGACCGTCAGCGCGACCTCCTGCGGCTCGTCGTCGAGGAGTTCGTCGCCACCGGCCTGCCGGTGGGCTCGAAGAGCCTCGTCCAGCGCGCCGGGCTGGTCGTGTCGTCCTCGACCGTGCGCAACGACCTCTCCGAGCTCGAGCGGCTCGGCCTGCTCACGCACCCGCACACCTCCGCCGGGCGCGTCCCGACCGAGGGCGGCTACCGCTTCTACGTCGACGAGCTCCTCGCCCGCCAGGACTCGCGGCCGCCGGAGTTCCCGCTCGCCCTCGGCGCCACGCCCTCGCAGATCGAGGAGGCGCTCCAGGCGACGACCGAGATGCTGGGGCAGGTGACGCGGCTCCTGGCGCTCGTGTCCGCGCCGCCGCTCGAGTCGTCCACCGTCCGCCACGTCGAGGTGCTGCTGCTCCAGCCGAACGCCGTCATGGTGGTGGTGATCACCTCCGCGGGCGGCGTCACGAAGCTGCGCTACGTCTTCGCCGAGCCGGTCGATCCCGGCCTGGCCCAGTGGGCGGCGGACTACCTGAACGAGCGCCTGGACGGCGCGCGGCTCGGGGCCCGCACGCTGCGCCGGGTCTTCGACGACCCGGCGCTCCCCCCGCGCGAGCTGGCGTTCCTGCTGGCGATCCGCGGGGCCTTCGAGCAGGCTGCCGACGAGGAGCGCCGCCTGTTCGTCGGCGGGGCGGCCGGGCTGCTCGAGGATCTGCGCGCGGACGAGATGGGCGCCTACACCCGCCTGCTGGAGGCGCTGGAGAAGCGGGCGGCGCTCCTCGACCTGGTCGCGCAGCACCTCGACCCGCGACGGTCGTTCGCGCGGGTGGGCGAGGAGCTCGAGGAGTCGGGCCTCAGCGAGCTGGCGCTCGTCGGGGCGACCTACGGGCTCACGCACCAGACGCTCGGCGCGGTCAGCCTGCTCGGGCCGCTGCGCATGGACTACGAGAAGGCGCTGCGCTCGGTGCGCGCGGCGGCGCACGAGCTGTCCCGCTTCGTGGCCGAGGTGTACGCGGAGGACTGATGTCGACCACCGAGCGCGACTACTACGAGCTCCTGGGCGTCTCGCGCGGCGCGGACGAGGGCGAGATCAAGAAGGCGTTCCGCCGCCTCGCCCGTCAGCTGCACCCCGACGTCTCCGACGACCCCGACGCGGAGTCGCGCTTCCGCGAGGTGTCGGAGGCCTACGAGGTGCTGTCGAACCCCGAGACCCGTGCGCTCTACGACCGCTACGGCCACGCAGGGCTGCGCTCGGGCGGGTTCACGCCGTCGCACTTCGACATCGGCGGGCTCGGCGACCTGTTCTCGGCGTTCTTCGGCGACGACCTGTTCGGGACCGCTCGCGGCGGCCGCGGCGCGCAGCGCGGCGCCGACGTCGCGGCCGAGGTCGAGGTCGAGCTGGTCGACGCCGCGCGCGGCATCACGGTCTCCGTCCCGTTCGAGCTCGCCGCCACCTGCTCGCGGTGCGGCGGCGACGGCGCAGAGCCCGGGACGATCCCGACGACGTGCCCGCGCTGCAACGGCTCGGGCCGGCTGCAGCAGGTCTCGCGGAGCGTCTTCGGCGAGTTCATCCGCACCCAGGCGTGTACGGCCTGCAATGGGCGGGGGTCGATCGTCGAGCACCCGTGCAGCGAGTGCCGCGGGGCAGGACGGGTCATCGAGACGGCGAGCATCGACGTCGACGTGCCCCCCGGGATCCACGACGGCCAGCGCATCCGCGTCACGGGACGCGGTCATGCCGGCGCGCTCGGCGGCCGGGCCGGCGACGCCTACGTCCTCGTCCGGGTCAAGCCCGACCCGCGCTTCGTGCGCGAGGGCAACGACATCTTCTCCCAGGTCGACCTGACCATCGTCGAGGCCGCGCTCGGCACCACCGCGACGGTCGAGACGCTCGACGGCGATGTCCAGCTCGAGCTCGCGCCGGGGACGCAGCCAGGTGAGGTTCGCGTGCTGCGTGGGAAAGGGATGCCCGTGCTCCAGGGTTTCGGCCGAGGTGACCATCGCGTCCTCGTGAACGTGTCGGTTCCGCGCCGGCTCACCGACGAGCAGCGCCGGCTGCTGCAGGAGTTCGAGCGGCTGAGCGACGAGAGCACCTACCGTCACGACGAGAGCTTCTTCGAGAAGCTGAGAAGCCAGTTCCGCTGAGCGGTCTGCGCAGAGTCGCGGTGGAGGTCCGCACCGAGCGTGCCGAGGAGGCGCGGGCCGCCATGCTCGAGCTCTTCCCCGAGGGCTTCGAGGAGGTGGAGCGGGACGACGGCGTCGAACTGGCCGCGTACACGACCGCGGCCGGCGAGGAACGGCTCTGGCGGGTGTTCGGCGGCGCCCACGTCAGCGACGTCGACGCGGAGTGGGAGGTGCGCTGGCGCGACTTCCACCGGCCGATCCGCCTCGGGCCGCTCTGGGTGGGGCCGCCGTGGGAGACGCCGGACCCCGACGCGGTGGCCGTCGTCATCGATCCGGGCCGGGCCTTCGGGACAGGCGCGCACTCCACGACGCAGCTGTGCCTCGAGGCGCTGCTCGAGCTCGAGCGAGGCTCGTTGCTCGACGTGGGCTGCGGCTCGGGCGTGCTGGCGATCGCGGCCGCCCTGAGCGGCTTCGCCCCGGTCGTCGGCGTCGACATCGAGGCGGCGTCGATCGCCGCGACGATCGAGAACGCGGCGGTCAACCGCGTCGAGGTCGCGGCGCAGCGCGTAGGGCCCGACGACCCGCTTCCGCTCGCCGACGTCGCGGTCGCGAACATCTCCCTCGATGCGGTCCTCCGCCTGCCGGAGCGGCTCGCAGCGCCGGTGCTCGTCACCTCCGGGTATCTCGAGACCGAGGCGCCCGACCTCGCCGGCTACCGACGCGTCGCCCGCCGCCTCCGCGACGGCTGGGCCGTCGACGTCCACCGCCGGATCTGAGCCGCCGAGCGGACCGGCGGCGACCGGGGAACGACGCATGAGAGAGCTCGAGCGGGACGCCCGCCGGTGGCCGCGCCGACGTGCACACCGCGGCCGAGCTGCCGCCGGCCCGCCGGCAACCGGTTCGGCCCTGTGGACGAATCGTCACGAAGCCGGCACGAACACCTCGGCCGGCGCGGGCTAGCGTGTTCCCAGGGGACACGGGGGTCCCCTGGGGCGCCCCTGCCGTCATGGTCTGAACGGACATGGCCGGGGCGTGCCGTCGCCTGTCGCGTGCGTCCCGTTTACGATCCCGGCGGTGGCGAGCTTCCGCGTCGAGTTCCTCGGGTGCAAGGTGTCGCACGTCGACGTGCACGACGTGCGCGACCGCCTGCTCGCGGACGGGCACACGGAGGTCGACGACCCGTCCGCCGACGTCGCCGTCATCTCGACCTGCTGCGTCACGAGCGAGGCGGTCGCGAAGAGCCGCAAGGCGGCGGCGCGCGCCGCGCGCAGCCACCGGCGCGTCTATCTCACCGGCTGCGCGGCGAACCTGGCGGGCGACGCCTTCGCGCGCCTGCCGGACAACGTGACCGTCGTGGCGAAGCGCGCCGAGGACACGCCGGCCGCGGTGGCGGGCGACGTCGGTGCGATCGGCTGCGTCCAGGCCGACGCGCGCCTCGACCGCGTGCGCGCCTTCGTGAAGATCCAGGACGGCTGCTCGTTCTCGTGCAACTTCTGCGTCATCCCGCTCGTGCGGGGCGCCTCCCGGAGTCGCCGCGCGGACGCGGTCCTCGCGGAGATCCGGCGCCGCGTCGCCCAGGGGCACCGGGAGATCGTCCTCACCGGCATCAACCTCGGCTGCTTCCGCGACCGCGCCGCCGGCTACGACCTCCCGCGGCTCGTCCGCGAAGCGGGTGCGACGCCAGGACTCGCGCGGCTGCGTCTCAGCTCGATCGAGATCAACCACGTCTCCGACGCCCTCGTCGCCGCCCTGCGCGACACACCGACGGTCGCGAACCACCTGCACGTGCCGCTCCAGTCCGGCGACGACGGCGTGCTGCGCGCGATGCGCCGCCGGTACGACGTCGCGACGTACCTGCGCCGGCTGGAGCCGCTCGCCGGCGAGTTCAACCTCACGAGCGACGTGATCGTCGGCTTCCCCGCGGAGGACGAGGCCGCGTTCCGCCGGACGCTCCGCACCGTGGAGCGCGCCGGCCTGACGAAAGTGCACGTGTTCCCGTACTCGCCGCGGCCCGGCACCGTGACGGCCGCCGACGATCCGGTCACCCAGGCCGACAAGAAGGACCGCGGCGCTCGCCTGCGCGCGCTCTCGCGCGAGCTGTCCGAGCGCCGCTGGCGCGAGAAGCTCGGCAGCGTCGACCGCGTCCTCGTCGACCGCCCCGGACGCGGCTATGGCGACGACTACACGCCCTGGCTCGTCGAGGCGCCCGTCGGCGAGCTCGTCCAGGCGCGTGCCACAGCAGTCACCGAGGAGGGGATCCTTGCCGTCGCCGCGTGAGGACTGCCTCTTCTGCACGCTCGTCCGCGAGGGCGACCACGTCCATGCGGCCGACGGGTTCGTCGCGATCCGCGACATCAACCCGCAGGCGCCGACGCATGTCCTCGTCCTGCCCGAGCGTCACGTCGACACGTTCCGCGACGTCGGCGAGTTCGAGGGGGACGAGGCGAAGCGGATGCTCGAGTTCGTCGCGGAGACCGCACGGAAGGTCGGGCTCGACGACTACCGCGTGATCGTCAACGTCGGCCCGGGCGGCGGCCAGACGATCTATCACCTGCACTGGCACATCCTCGGCGGCACGCCCCTCGGGGAGCGGATCCTGTGAGTCTCATCGCCCGGCTCGAGCAGGAGGTCAGGGACGCGATGCTCGCGCGGGCCGACGACCGCCGCGACGCGCTCCGGCTGATCCTCTCGAGCCTCCGCTCCGCCGAGAAGGAGCTCCAGCGGCCGCTGTCCGACGACGAGGAGCTCCAGGTTCTCCAGCGCGAGCGGAAGAAGCGCGTCGAGGCGGCCGAGGCGTTCCGCGCGGGGGATCGGCCCGCCCAGGCCGAGAAGGAGGAGAACGAGCTCGCGATCCTCCAGGAGTTCATGCCCGAGCCGCTGTCCGAGGAGGAGCTCGAGCGCATCGTCGACGACGCGATCGCCGAGAACGGCGCGACGTCGCTCCGCGACATGGGACGCGTCATGGCCGACGTGATGCCGCAGGTCGCCGGACGCGCGGACGGGTCGGCGGTCGGGCAGTTGGTGCGCGAAAAGCTCGCGTGATCGAGCCGCTCGACCTCGGCGTCTGTCGCGGCTACGGCTGGCGGATGGACGCCGAGCGGCTGGCCGTCGTCCTGCCCGGGCGGCTGCTGGCCGGCATGCCGAGCGTGTCGATCCCGATCTACGCCCTGCTCGACCGCGGCTGGGGCGCCGTGCAGGTCTGGGACGAGGCGGTCGATCCCGAGATCGACGAGAGCGGCTGGGTGCGCGAGCGGGTCGAGGCCGCGCTCGCGGTCGCCGGCGACCGAGCCGCTCTCCTGGTCGCGAAGTCGATGTCGACGCGCGCCGCGGGGATCGCAGGCGAGCGCTCGCTGCCGGCGGTCTGGCTGACGCCGCTGCTGCACGATCCGGTCTCCGTGGCCTGGCTCCGCGCGCGGACGGCCCCGGCGCTGCTCGTCGGCGGGACGGCCGATCCGGCCTGGGACGGCGCGCTCGCGCGCGAGCTGTCCGACGACGTGCTCGAGCTGCCCGGTGCCGACCACGGCTTCGGCGGCCCGGACGGCGTGCGGTCGCTGCTCGCGAACCTCGGCCGGATCGCCGCCGCCGTCGACGCGTTCGCCGGGCGGCTCTAGGCTCCCGCCGGCTCGGCCTCGGCCGGCCGGCCGCTCGCGACGAAGTCCTTGCGGCGCACGAGCGCGGCCGCGAGTACTGCGCCGACGGCGGCGACGATCGCGCCGACGACGAGGATGTCGTTCAGCCCGGAGATGAAGGAGGCCTTCGCGACGAGGGCGACGTGCGCGCGCATCGGCCCCGGGACGGAGGCGATCGCCTCGTTCGCCTGGCCGCTCGTCACCGCCTGCGCGATCTGCTTCGCGTTCTTCAGGCCGTGGAGCGAGGAGGCGACCTTCGCGTCCACCCGGCTCTGGAAGATCGCGCCCAGCGCCGCGATGCCCGTCGCGATCCCGAGCTGGCGGAACGTGTTGTTGATCCCCGACGCCATGCCCGCGCGCTCCTGGCGGACGGTGGAGACGGCGGTCGACGCGAGCGGCGCGTTGACCATGCCGATCCCGATCCCGCCGACGACGAACCCGGGCAGCAGGGTCGTCCAGCCCGAATCGACCGAGATCCCGCTCCAGAGCCAGAGGGCGATCGCGTTGAGCGCGAGGCCGACCCCGAGCAGCAGCCGGATGGGGGCGCGCGCGGAGAGGCGGCCGGCGATCGGCGCGGCGACGAACGACAGGAGGCTGATCGGCAGGAACCGGACGCCCGTCGCGACGGGCGAGAGGCCGAGGATGTCCTGGAGGTAGAGCGTCAGGTAGAGGAACATCGCGAACATCGACGCGGAGATCGTGAACGCGGTGATCTGAGCGCCTGCGAAGGCCGGGCGTGCGAACAGGCTCAGGTCGATCATCGTGGTGCCAGCACGCGTCTGGGATGCGACGAACAGGGTGAGCACGACCGCCGCGGCTGCGAAGAGCGCGACGATCAGCGTGCTCGACCAGCCGTGCCGGTTGCCCTCGATCAGCGCGAGGATCAGGCAGAAGAGGCCGCCGGTCAGGGTGACGAGCCCGACCGGGTCGAGGCGGCTGTGCTCCGGGTCCTTCGACTCGTGGAGCTGCGCGAACGCGAGCACGATCGCCGCGGCGCCGATCGGGATGTTGACGAAGAAGATCCAGCGCCACGAGAGCCACGACGTGAGCATTCCGCCGGCGAGCGGCCCGACCGCGACGGCGGCGCCGACCGTCGCGCCCCAGACCCCGAACGCGGTGCCGCGCTCCTTCCCGTGGAACTCCTGCGAGAGCAGCGCCAGCGCGGTCGCGAACATCATCGACCCGCCGATCCCCTGCACGCCGCGCGCGAGGATCAGCCAGAGCGGTTCTTGCGCGGCGCCGCAGATCGCCGACGCGATCGTGAAGAGCAGGATGCCGAGCAGGAAGAGCCGCTTGCGGCCGAAGAGGTCGGCGAGCGAGCCGGCCGTGAGGACGCAGGTCGCGAGCGCGAGCGCATACGCGTCGACCACCCACTGCAGGTCGGAGAACGACGCGCCCAGCGACGTCTCGATCGACGGCAGCGCCACGTTCACGATCGTGATGTCGAGCAGGAGCATGAACGTCGCCGTGCAGACGGCGACGAGCGTCCACCACTTGCGGTCCACGGCGAGACCATAGACGGGGTTCCCGATC
>DASZWI010000193.1:0-26920 GCA_035546715.1 Gaiellaceae bacterium
GCCCGCCGTCTTCAGGTGCTCGAAGGTCTGCTCGGCAACCGCCATGTCCCGGTCATCCTACTCGGGGCTCTGGACAGGCGAGGCGACCCGCGATCCGGGCTCTCGCGAGGCCTGGACATCCATGGATATCCATGTCCAAGCACCATGGAGCACCAGGCCCAGCTCCATGGATATCCCTATCCAAGCGCCCCTTCGAGACATGGCTCTCAGCCGGTCAGCGCGGCCCGGACCCGCCCGAGCGCGTCCGTCGCGGACACCGCGCCCTCTCGCAGCACCTTCGGCTCGCTCCCGGTCAGGTCGAGCACGGTCGAGGCGGCCCCGGGAAGACGGCCGGCGTCGACCGCCGCACACGCGGCGCGGATCCGCTCCGGGACATCGTCCAGAACCGCCGGGTCGGGTCCCCCGGGGTCGTTGGCGCTCGTCGCGGCCACCGCGCCGACCGCGTCGACGACGCGAACGGACGGCTCCGGGAGGTCCGGCACGCGCACGCCGATCGGCCCGGGGCCGCCGCCGGTCAGCCACGGGAAGCGTCCAGCCGGATTCGGGAGCACGAGCGTGAACGGCCCGGGAAGAAGCGCCCGGGACACCGCGGCCGGCCAGCCGGCCAGCTCGGGAACGCACGCGAGCAAGGCATCGACGCTCGCGGCGACGAGCGCGGTCGGCTGCAGGCTGTCCCTGCCTTTCAACCGGTACATGAGGGCAACCGGCTCGGGCGCGAAGGGCGAGCAGCACAGTCCGTACACGGTGTCCGTCGGCAGCAGCGCCGGCCGGCCCGCGCGCAAGGTCTCGATCGTGTCGTCTACGTCGGCCGCCATCGTCCCTCCACGATGCGCGGCTTTCCGGCCAAGTCGACCTGGACGGCCGTGTCCGTGTACCCGAGATCGTCGAGGAGCTCGCGGACCCGGTCGGCGTTGTCCTCGTGTACTTCGAGGACAAGCGCGCCGTCGAGGACGCGTCGTGCGTCCCGGGCGAGCCGCTCCGTCTGGCCGTCGTCGACCAAGGCGAGCCGCGGCTCCCAGTCGCGCACCTCCCGCTGGAGCTCGTCGACCTCGCCGGCGAGCACGTACGGCGGGTTGGAGACGACGAGGTCGAACGTCCCGTCGACGCCGTCGAGCAGATCCGTCTCGACGAACGTCACGTCGAGGCCGTTCGCAGCGGCGTTCTCGCGGGCGAGCGCGAGGGCGTCGGTCGAGACGTCCGTGGCGGTCACGTCGGCGCCGTCGAGCTCGTGCTTGAGCGAGAGGGCGATCGCACCGGTCCCGGTGCCGACATCGACGACGCGCGGCTCCGTCACGCCGTCGAGGAGCGTCAGGCAGCGCTCGACGACGAGCTCCGTCTCGGGCCGCGGCACCAGTGCGCGCCCGTCCGTCCGCAGCGTCAGCCTGCGGAAATCCCAGTCCCCGAGGACGTAGGCGAGTGGCTCTCTGCGGCCGCGCCGCTCGACCAGCGCACGTGCACCGGCCCGTTCCGCGTCGGTGAGCGGCCGGTCGTGTTCCGTGTAGAGCTGGATCCGCGTCAGGCCGAGGGCCCGAGCGAGCAGCCGCTCCGCGTCGAGTCGCGGCTGCTCCACGCCCTTGCGCGCGAGGTAGTCCGCCGCGGCGCGGAGGACTTCCCCCAGCGTCACACCGTGGCCGTCTCGAGCGCGCGGCGGCGCTCGTCGGCGGTCAGGGCGTCGGTGAACTCGTCGAGGTTCCCCGCGAGCACCTGCTCGAGCGGGATCTTCACGCCGACGCGGTGATCGGTCACCCGGCTGTCGGGATAGTTGTAGGTGCGGATCTTCTCGGCCCGGGCGCCGGTCCCGACCTGCGCGCTCCGCGCCGCCGCCTGCTCGGCCGCCTGACGCTCGCGCTCGGCCTCGAAGAGACGCGCACGCAGCACGCGCATCGCCTTCTCGCGGTTCTGGAGCTGCGACCGCTCGTCCTGCATCGCGACGACGATCCCGGTCGGCACGTGCGTGATCCGCACGGCCGAGTCGGTCGTGTTGACCGACTGGCCGCCCGGTCCCGACGAGCGGTAGACGTCGATCTTCAGGTCCCCCTCGTCGATCTCGACGTCGACCTCTTCCGCCTCGGGCATCACCGCGACGGTCGCGGTCGACGTGTGGATCCGCCCCTGCGACTCGGTCTCGGGCACGCGCTGCACGCGGTGCGTGCCGCCCTCGAACTTGAAGACCGAGTAGGCGCCCTCGCCCTTGATCGCGAAGGTGCCCTCCTTCAGACCTCCGGCGTCGCTCGGCGAGACCTCGAGCTCCTCCCAGCGGAACCCGCGCTTCTCCGCGTACCGCTGCAGCAGCCGCGCGAGGTCGGCGGCCCAGAGCTTGCCCTCCTCGCCGCCCTCGCCGCCGCGGATCTCGACGATCACGTCCTTCTCGTCGGCCGGGTCGCGCTCGGCGAGCGCGAGCTTCAACTCCTCCTCCAGCTCGGCGACCTGCGTCTCGTAGTCGGGGACCATGTCAGCGAGCTCGGCGTCGCCGCGGGCCGCGTCGAGATCCTCGCGCGCCTGCCGCCAGTCCATCGCGAGCTTGTAGGGCGTCTCGAGGCTCTTCAGCCGCCGGCCGACGTCCGCCGCCTCGCGGGGGTCGTTGTAGACGGCGGGGTCCGACATCCGCTCCTGCGTCTCGGCGTAGGAGCGCTCGAGCTCGTTGACGAGATCGTCCAGAGCGGCCATAGCACGATCTAGGGTAGTCGCCGTGCGCGCTCGACGTCCCCGCGGAGCCGTCTGACGGCTCGGTGTCCGCTGCGGCCCGCGCCTGGCACGGGCACGCCGGTGACGTCCAGATCGGGCTGACGCTGTTCGAGCGCTACCCGGCGAGGGACGCGTCGAGCGTCACCTCGGGGATCCCCGCGAGCGCCTGCGACACCGGGCAGCCGGCCTTCGCGCCCTCGGCGGCCGACTGGAAGCCGGCGGCGTCGAGGCCCGGGACCGTGCCGCGCACCGTGATGGCGCCCTTCGTGATGCCGGTGCCGGGCTGCAGCGTCACGACGACCGAGGTCTCGAGCCGCTCAGGCGGGTTGCCCGCCTTCGCGAGCCCGGCCGAGAGCGCCATCGAGAAGCACGACGCCCACGCCGCGGCGATCAGCTCCTCCGGGCTCGTCTTCCCGTTCGGCTCCTCCGAGCGGGACGCCCACGAGACGTCGAGGGAGCCCAGGGCGCCGCTCGTCACCTCGTCGATCGTGCCGCTGCCGTTCATGAGGTCGCCCTGCCACACGACGTGAGCCTTCCGGTCGGTCGCCACTACGCCATCACCTCCACTCGTCGGTCTGCCGGGGTCGAACGTCCTTCGCGCTCGAGGACCTCGCGCAGGGCGCGGATCGACACCTCGAGCTGGTCGAGCGTGGGCTCGCGCGTGGTGAGCCGCTGCAGCCAGAGCCCCGGCGCGAGCAGCGTCATCAGGACGCGGTTCTGGGCGTGCCGTCCGGCATAGCGGATCAGCTCGTACGCGATCCCCGCGATCGGCAGCAGGAGGCCGACGCGGCTGACGATCAGCCAGTACCAGGGCAGCCTGCCGAAGAGCGCGTAGACGAACACGCCGATCACCATCACCCACAACAGGAACGCGGTGCCGCAGCGCGGATGGATCAGCGAGTAGCGCTGGGTGATCTCGGGCGTCAGCTCCTCGCCGGCCTCGTACGCGTTGATCGCCTTGTGCTCGGCCGCGTGGTACTGGAACACGCGCTTCAGCGACGGGATGAAGCTGAGCAGCGTCAGGTAGAGGACGAAGACCGTCACCCGGATCAATCCTTCGACCAGGACGAACCAGAAGCCGTTCGAGATCGGGAGCGAGTCGGCGAGGAGAGCCGGGCCGACCTTGAAGATCAGCAGCGCGAAGCCGATCGCGACTGCGAAGGCGAAGAACAGCGCCCAGGCGCCGATCTCCACCGGCTCCTCGCCGCCCTCCTCGCCTTCGGCGGCCTCGGTCGCCGCGTACTGCGCGGAGACGCTGAGCGCGCGGAAGCCGATCGCGAGGCTCTCGCCGAGCGCCACGACGCCGCGCACGATCGGCAGCCGCAGCAGCGCGTGCCGGGCGGCGAGCGGATCGATGACACGGGCGACGTGCGCGATCTCGCCGTCCGGGGTGCGCACGGCGACCGCCCAGTTCCGCGGCCCCCGCATCATCACGCCCTCGAGGACGGCTTGGCCTCCGACGGCCGCGGACATCGACTCAGGAGCGGGCCCGGCCGGCCTTCTCGAGCCGCCGCTGGAAGCGCTCGACGCGGCCGCCCGTGTCGAGGAGCTTCTGCTTGCCGGTGTAGAACGGGTGGCACGCAGAGCAGATCTCGACGTGGAGCTCCGACTTGGTGGAGCGCGTCACGAACGTGTTCCCGCAACCGCAGTGCACGGTCGCGAGCTGGTACTCGGGATGGATCTCGGCCTTCATGGCCGCGCCAGGATAGCAGAGGCGGTCTGGGCCGAAACGTTGCCTCCACTGACGACAATCACCGGGTTCTCGGCGTCGACCTTTCCGCTCAGCCAGGCGGCCGCGGCCGCAGCGCCGGCAGGCTCGCAGGCCAGCTTCGTCCGCTCGTAGAGGAACCGGAAGGCGTGCTCGATCTCCGCCTCGGAGACGAGCGTCCGCTCGACGCGAGCGAGGATCTCGAGCGGCAGCGCTCCTGCGAACGGCGCGTTGAGACCGTCGGCGATGCTGGTCGGCGTCACGGGTGTCGGAGCACCGTGCTCGAGCCCGGTGTGCAGGGCGGTGC
The DNA here is from genome assembly GCA_035546715.1 of Gaiellaceae bacterium. Classification (GTDB taxonomy): domain Bacteria; phylum Actinomycetota; class Thermoleophilia; order Gaiellales; family Gaiellaceae; genus PALSA-600. Next base: position 4,701 of record DASZWI010000193.1, read on the forward strand.
TCGTCTCGGGCTCGACGACCACGATTCGCGTGCGATCGCCGATCGCCGTCTGGAGGCCCGAGGCGAGACCGCCGCCGCCCACCGCGACGATCACCGCGTCGGCGTCGGGCGCCTGCTCGGCGATCTCCAGTCCGACCGTGCCGGCTCCCGCGATGACCAAGGGGTCGTCGAACGGGTGGATCAGCGTCCGCCCGGTCTGCGCCTGCAGCTCGTGCAGCCGCTCGAACGCGTCGTTCGGATTGGCTGCCTCCGTGTCGACGACGGCGCCGTAGCCGCGGGTGGCGGCGATCTTCTGCGCGGACGCCCCGTCCCACATGACCACGAGGGCGTCGACCCCTTCCGCCGCGGCGGCGAACGCGACCGCCTGGGCGTGGTTGCCGGCGCTGATCGCGATCACGCCACGCGCCTTTTCCTCGGCGGTGAGGGTCGACAGCTTGTTCAGGGCTCCGCGAACCTTGAACGAACCGGTGCGCTGGAAGAGCTCGGCCTTCAGCCGGGCGTTCAGCGTCCGGCTCGAGAGCAGGGGCGTCTGCGGGAGCCGGTCGCCGATCGTCGCGCGGGCGCGCTCGACGTCGTCGCGGCTCGGCAGTGTCGTCGCTGCGGGCGCGTCGGTCACGGCCGGTCACTCTCGCACAAGCGTCTCCGACGCCGGAGCATCAGCGGCCGCGTTGGCGCACCGCCTCGTAGAGAAGGACGGCGGCGGCGGTCGCGGCGTTGAGGCTGTCGGCGGTGCGGCCGAGCATCGGCAGCGCGACGCGCTCGTCCGCCGCCGACCGCCACTGCGCGTCCAGGCCGGTGTCCTCGGCGCCGACGACGAGCGCCGTCGGCACGGTCAGGTCCGCGGCGCTGTAGGGCGTGGAGGCTCCGACGACCGCCGCGACTCGGCGCAGCGGCAGGGCCAGGACGTCGTCCAGCGTGACGTCGACGATCGGCAGGGTGAAGACGGCGCCGGTCGAGCTCCGGATGGCGTTCGGATTCCAGGGGTCGGAAGGCGCGCCCGCGACGAGCAGCGCGTCCGCGCCGGCGGCGTCCGCGGTGCGAGCCATCGCGCCGAGGTTCCCCGGCTTCTCGATCCCGACGGCGACGAGCACGAGGCTGGCGTCGGGGGGAAGCTCCCGCCGGGGCGCCTCGAAGATCGCGAGCACCCCCTCGGGCTCCTGGCGGTAGCTCATCTTCGCGAGGACGCGCGCGCTGACCGGCTCGGCCGGGTGCGGCCAGTCGTCGATCAGCTCGGGCGCGACGTACGCCGAGCGCAGCGCCAGCCCGGCCTCGAGCGCGCGCTCGACCTCCCGCCGACCCTCCGCCACGAGCAGCCCGGAGACCCGCCGCTCGCGAGACCGCCGCAGCCGCAGCACCTCCTTCACGCGCGGGTTGTCGACAGAGGTGATCACCGCGCCCGACCTTAGCCCTGCGCCTCCCGACCCGCACCTGTCTCCGTCAGCCGTGTCTGGAGGCAGCCTCCGTCACGGGAGTGTGTCGACTTTGCGCCGATTCCCGTCGCGGGCCGTTCCGCCGGCCGAGCCGAGCCTACGGTGGCTTCGTGACCTACAAGCCCCGCGACCAGTCGCCCGGCCTCCACCACGTCTCCACCCGCGGCAACAACAAGCGCCTCGTGTTTCGGGACGAGAACGACCGGGCGCACTTCCTCGGCGAGCTTGACCGGATCGCCCTGGACGAGGGCTGGGCCGTCTACGCGTACGCGCTCATGACCAATCACTTCCATCTGATCATGCGCATCAGCGATCGCGGTCTCGGGGACGGCATGTGTCGCCTCAACACGGCGTATGCGACCTGGTTCAACCAGGAAAACGACCGGATCAACCACCTCTTCGGCAAGCGCTACTGGAGCGAACGGCTGACGACGGACCGTCGCTTCAAGGCCGCGCTGCGTTACGTGATCCAGAACCCGCGCCGCGCCGGCATGCCCGGGCCGCTCGAGTCGCATACGTGGACGAGCTATGCCGCGACCCTCGGCCTCGCCCTGAGCCGCGTCCGGCTGGCGAAGGACGAGCTGCTCGCGATGTTCGCACCCGATCCGCAGCGCGCGATCGAGCTCTTCCGCGAGCTCTGCGAGGGGGACGACCCCGACGACGACGACGAAGACCCCGAGAGGTGGCAGCCTCCGTAACGGGAGCGTGACGAAAGGCGCACACGGGTGTGTCGCGCCCTACGTAAGCGTGTACTCGGGGCCGCTGCCGCCTTCCGGCGGGGTGAGGCGACCGCCCTTGGCGGTGATCGCTCCGCACTGGACGCAGTTCGACGGGGCGAGGTGGACGCGCACGGTCCCGTCGCCGTCGGCCTCCCCCACCTCGTACACCTGCGCCGGGCACATGTGCGCCCACAGCTCCGCGACCTCGCGCGGGACGCGCTCCGCGATCCGGATGTGGTTCGGCTGGTCGTCCCGCGTGCGGTTGCCCGACGCGAACACGCTCGACAGCTTGTCGAACGTCAGTTTCCCGTCCGCAGCCGGATAGGACGCCGACCGCGACGTCGTCAGGAGCGACTGCTCCGCGTCGCGCTCGGTCGCCAGGTCGGCGCGGGGGAACCGGCCCTTCGAGGCGGTCATCGCCCCGGCGAGCGCGCCGCCGACGTAGAACCCGCGCCCGAAGGCCTGCCGCATGTTGCGCACCTCGCGCAGGTCGCTCCACACGAACGAGTCGCGCAGCGACCGGTCGTAGCTCGCGAGCGCCGTCTCGACCCGCGCGCCGCGGGCCAGCGTCCGCCACGCGGCCTCCGCGGCCAGCCGCCCCGACTCGATCGCGTAGTGGATGCCCTTCAGCGCCGGCACGTTGACCAGCCCGACGCCGTCGCCGCAGAGCAGCAGCCCGGGCGCGTGGAACCGCTTCGGCAGCGCGACGAACCCGCCCTCGGGGATCGTCTTCGCGCCCCACTGCACCCGCTCGCCGCCCTCGAGGATGCGCCGGATCCGCGGATGCGTCTTGAGCTCCTGGAGCAGGTCGTGCACCGACAGCTCCGTGTCGCGGTAGTCGAGCCCGACGACCATCCCGAGCGTGACCATGTCCTCGCCCATCGGGTAGACGAACGAGCCGCCGAACTCGCGGTACCGCTTGCCCGGCCGCAGGGGCCACCCCATCGTGTGGATGACCCGGTCGAGGGGCTTCGCGACGTTCCACACCTCCTTGACGCCGAGCGCCCACACCTGCGGCTGCGCCCCCGAGAGACCGAAGCGCTCGAGCGCCGCACCGGTGAGGTGCCCCTGCGTCCCCTCGGCGAGGATCGTCACGCGCGCCGTGATGTCCGAGCCCGGCTCGAAGTTGCCGAGCTGCTCGCCGCCCCGCCCGCGCCCGCGATCGCCCGTGCGCACGCCGACGACGCGACCGTCCTCGACGAGCAGCCGCTCGGCGCTCGTCTCGGGCAGGATCGTCACGCCGAGCCCCTCCGCCTCCTCGGCGAGCCAGCGGCCGAGCTGCGACACCGAGGCGACGTGGTTGTGGTGGTTCATCATCGTCGGCGGCGTCGGGATCCGGTACGCGCGCCGGCGCGTGAGGAACAGCACCGACTCGGCGTGCACCTCCGACAGGAACGGGAAGTCGCGCAGCGTCTTGCGGCCCTTGAACAGGCGCTGCAGCCCGCGCGGGTTGACGACCGCGCCGGAGAGCAGGTGCGAGCCCGGCGCCTTGCCCTTCTCGAGCACGGCGACCGGCACGTCGCCGAGCCGCTCGGCCGTCGCCGGGTCCTCCTCGGCGAGCTGCCCGAGCCGGATCGCCGCCGCAAGGCCCGCCGGCCCGGCGCCGACGACGAGGAAGCCGACCTCGATCCGCTCGTCGGGCGGGTCCGTCGGCGGGCCGACCGCCTCCGACGCCGCGAACGGCGGCGGGTAGTCGGAGGGCCGGACCTCGCTCACGACCGGCGCGCGCGGACGAGCTCGGTGAGCTTCGGCAGGACCTGGTGCAGATCGCCCACGACGCCGAGGTCCGCGAACTCGAAGATCGGCGCGTTCGGGTCCTTGTTCACGGCGACGATCGTCCCCGAGCCCTGCATGCCGACCTTGTGCTGGATCGCGCCCGAGATGCCGACCGCGACGTAGAGCTTCGGCGAGACCGTCTTGCCCGTCTGGCCGACCTGCGCGGAGTACGGGTACCAGCCGGCGTCGACGACCGCGCGCGTCGCGGCGACCGCGCCGCCCAGCGCCTGCGCGAGGTCCTCGCAGAGCTTGAAGCCCGCCGGCTCGCCGAGCCCGCGGCCGCCGGCGACGATCACGTCGGCGTCCTCGATCGACGGCCCCTGCTGCTCGGCGTGCGCCTGCTCGACCATCTCGGCGCGCAGCGAGAAGTCCTCCAGCTCGACGGCCGCGTCCCTGACCTCGGCGGCGCCGCCCGTCTCGACCGCGTCGAACGCGCCGGAGCGGAACAGCGCCAGCCGCGGCTGGGACGTCCAGCCGGCGTCGACAAGGACGGAGTCGGCCAGGGCCGGCCGCTTGCCGACGAGCGCGCCGCCCTCCTCGACCAAATCGACGAGATCCCAGTTCAGGCCGGCGTCGAGGCGGGCCGCCAGCCCCGCGGCCACGTCGGCGGCCAGCACCGACTGCGCGAACAGCACCGTGTCGAAGCCCTCGGCGCGCACGAGCGACGCGAGCACGTCGACCCGCGGCTGCGGCAGCGGCGCCGCGAGGCGCTCGTCGTCGGCGACCCACACCGTCGACGCGCCGTAGCGGCCTGCCTCCTCGCCGAGCGCGTGGACGCCCGCCCCGGCGACGACCCCGTGCACCTCCCCGCCGAGCTGCGCCGCCTTCGCGAGCACGCCGAGCGAGCCCTTCTGGACCGCCCCTTCGTGGTGCTCGAGGAAGACGAGGGTCTTGCCCGCCATCAGATCAGCCGCCTCTCCGCGAGGAACGCCACGATCTGGTCGGCGGCGCTGCCGTCGTCCTCGATGCGGCGCCCCTCGCCGCGCGCCGGCGGCGGGTTGAGCGCCAGCACGGACGTCCGCGACTCGCCGGCGCCGCCGACGTCGGCGGCCGACAGCGTCTCCTGCGGCTTCTTCTTCGCACCCATGATCCCCTTGAGCGACGGGTAGCGCGGCGTGTTGATCGAGTCCGCGACCGCGACGACCGCGGGCAGCGGCGCGCGGATCGTGTCGTAGCCGAACTCGGTCTGGCGCTTGCCCGTGACCGAGCCGCCGTCGACCGTCAGCTCGCTGACCTGCGAGATCGCGGGCTGCCGCAGCCGCTCCGCGACCGCAGCCCAGAGGCAGGCGCCGTCGCCGTCGGCCGACTGCTGCCCGAAGAGCACGAGGTCGGCCGACTCCCGCTCGAGCGCGCCGGCGATCGCCTTCGCCGTGGCGAGCAGGTCGGCACCCTCGAGCGCCTCGTCGGAGACGAGCACGGCCCGGTCGGCGCCCATGGCGAGCGCCTTGCGCAGCGCGTCGAGCGCGCGCGCCGGCCCCATCGAGACGACGACGACCTCGCCGTCGCCGACCGCCTCCTTCAGCTTCAGGGCCTCCTCGACGGGGTGCGTGTCGTAGTCGGAGAGCGCCGGCTCCCCGGAGCGGTCGAGCCGCCTGGTGCCGGGGTCGATCCGGCGGCCGCCCGACGCGTCGGGCACCGCCTTGACGCAGACCGCGATCTTCATCGGCGCGACTCTATCGTTGAACCGTGAGTCAATGCCGGTCGTCCCGCCTACGCGGCGACGCGCGACTGGAGGAACTCGACGATCTCCGAGGTCGGCGCTCCCGGCGTGAACACCTCGGCGACGCCGCGCTCCTTGAGCTCGCGCACGTCCTCGGCGGGGATCGTCCCGCCGACGACGACCAGGACGTCCTCGGCGCCCTGCGCGCGCAGCAGGTCGAGGATGCGCGGGACGAGCGTCATGTGGGCGCCGGAGAGGATCGAGATGCCGACCGCGTCCGCGTCCTCCTGGATCGCCGTCTCGACGATCTGCTCGGGCGTCTGGTGCAGGCCGGTGTAGATGACCTCCATGCCGGCGTCGCGCAGCGCCCGCGCGATGATCTTCGCTCCGCGGTCGTGCCCGTCGAGGCCCGGCTTCGCGATCACGACCCTGATCTTCCCCGCCACGAACGGTCAGTATAGGAAGGTGCGCGTCACGGTCGTCGGCAGCTCGCCCGCGTGGCCGAACCCGGGCTCCGCGCACGCGGGCTACCTGGTCGAGGCGAGCGACAGGCGGCTGCTCGTCGACTGCGGCCCCGGCGTGCTCGCGCGCCTCCGCGAGCGCGAGCCCTGGCCTGCCGTCGACGCGATCGCGATCACGCACGCCCACCTCGACCACTGCGGCGACCTGGTGCCGTGGCTCTGGGGGCGGGTGATGGGACCGGCGCAGGGCGGGGAGCCGCCGGCGCTCTGGCTGCCGCCCGGCGCCCGCGAGGCCCTCGAGCGGCTCGCGGGCCCCGGGATGCTGGAGCGCGGCTTCGCCGTCCACGAGTACGCCGCCGGCGGGCCGTTCGAGGCAGCCGGGCTGCGCGTCGAGCCGGTCAGGCTGCGCCACTTCACGGTCGCCGCGTTCGGTCTGCGGATCCACGGCGACGGCAGGACGGCCGCCTTCACCGGGGACACCGGCGAGACGGACGCCGTCGTCGACCTCGCGCGCGACGCGGACCTGCTCGTGATCGAGGCGACGCTCGCCGACGACGACCCCGACGCGGGCGACGGCCACCTGTCCGGCGCGCAGGCGCTCGCCTACGCCGGCCGCGCGAACGCCCGCCGCGTCCTCCTCACGCACCGCCCCGCCGAGCTGCCGGCACCGGAGGGCGCCGAGGTGGCGACCGACGGCCTGGTCGTCGAGCTCTGAGCGTCTACTGCACGCCCGGGATGGGCGGCGGCGACCGCGGCACCCAGGCGTTCACGAACCACTTGCCGTGCCGCTTGATCAGGTCCATGAAGAAGATCTGCGCCTTGACCTTGGGCGTGGACATCAGGATCTCGAGCTTGGCGTCGGCCTTGTGGGACTCGTCGATCTTGATGTTGGCGACGGTCGCGTCGTTGACCTTGTACGGGACGACGGCGATGTTGCCGGTCTTCCACTGCTTCAGGGTCATGCCCTCGCGGATCTGCGGGCCGGAGAAGGCGTACGCCTCGGCGAGGTGCTTGCGCGCGACCGCCGTGAGGATGAAGCGCCGCGCGACCTCGCGGGCGGCCGGGTCGAACGGCACGGACTTCTGCTTCGGCGGCTCGGGATAGGTCGTCCGCGCGCCCGCCGCCTGGTGGACGTCGCTCGTGCCGACGAACGCGTTGTAGACGAGCACGCCGGCCACGACGGCGCACGCGACCGCGATGGTCGGCAGCGCGACGCGCCAGAACTGCTGCCGGCGCCAGATCGGCTTGTGGCTGACGCTCGCGCGGCTCGAGGCAGGGGTCGTCATCGCGGCGACAGGTTAGACGAGCGTTTCCGGAATTGGTTGGCCCGCTCAGAACACCGGCGTCTCGCGCCAGACGCCCCAGACCTGCCGGAACGCGTCGCACATCTCCCCCATGGTCACGTGGGCGCGTGCGGCGTCGACGATGGCGGGCATCAGGTTGCGATCGGGGACGGCGGCGTCCTCGCGCAGCCGTGCGAGCTGCCGCTCGACGGCGGCCGAGTCGCGCGTCGCGCGCAGCGCCCGGAGGCGGTCGATCTGCTTGCGCTCGAGCGCGGGGTCGATGCGGAGGATGTCGAGCTCGGGCTCGTCCTCGAGCTCGTAGCGGTTGACGCCGACGATGACGCGCTCGCCGGCCTCCACCTCGGCCTGGTAGCGGAACGACGCCTCGGCGATCTCGCGCTGGAAGAAGTTCTCCTTGATCGCCTCGACGACGCCGCCCAGCTCGTCGATCCGGGCGAAGTACTCGTACGCCTGGCGCTCGAGCTCCCCGGTCAGGTGCTCCACGTAGTAGGAGCCGCCGAGCGGGTCGACGGTGTTGACGACGCCGGTCTCGTGGGCGATCACCTGCTGCGTCCGCAGCGCGATGCGCACGGCGTCCTCGGTCGGCAGCGCGAGCGCCTCGTCGAACGAGTTCGTGTGCAGGCTCTGGGTGCCGCCGAGCACCGCGGCCAGCGCCTCGATCGCCGTGCGCACGATGTTCACCTCGGGCTGCTGCGCCGTCAGCGACACCCCGGCGGTCTGCGTGTGGAACCGCATCAGCAGCGAGCGCGGGTCGCGCGCCCCGTAGCGGTCGCGCATCACGGTCGCCCAGATCCGCCGCGCCGCCCGGTACTTGGCGATCTCCTCGAAGAAGTCGAGGTGGGCGTTGAAGAAGAACGACAGGCGCGGGGCGAACGAGTCGACGTCGAGGCCGCGTGCGAGCGCCCACTCGACGTAGGTGAACCCGTCAGCGAGCGTGAACGCGAGCTCCTGGGCCGCGGTCGAGCCCGCCTCGCGGATGTGGTAGCCGGAGATCGAGATCGGATGCCACAGCGGCATCTCCCGCGCGCAGAACTCGACCATGTCCGTCACGAGCCGCATCGACGGCTCCGGCGGGAAGATGTACTCCTTCTGCGCGATGTACTCCTTGAGGATGTCCGTCTGGATCGTCCCGCGCAGCCGCTCGCGCGGGACGCCCTGCTCCTCGCCCACACAGAGGTAGAACGCGAGCAGGATCGCCGCCGGCGAGTTGATCGTCATCGACGTCGAGACCTCGCCCAGCGGAATCCCCGCGAACAGCGTCTCCATGTCGGCGAGCGAGTCGATCGCGACGCCCTCCCGCCCGACCTCGCCCTCCGCGCGCGGATGGTCGGAGTCGTAGCCCATCAGCGTCGGCATGTCGAAGGCCGTCGACAGGCCGGTCTGGCCGTGCTCGAGCAGGTAGCGGAACCGCGCGTTCGTCTCCTCCGCCGTCCCGAAGCCCGCAAACTGCCGCATCGTCCACAAACGGCCGCGATACATCGTCGGGTACACGCCGCGCGTGTACGGGAACTCGCCGGGAGCGCCGAGGTCGCGCTCGTAGTCGACGGGGGCGTTGTCGGGCGTGTACAGCGGCTCGTTCTCGATCCCCGACATCGTCGTGAACACGCGGTCGCCGGTCGTCGCCACGCCGGAAGCGTACGCCAGCCGCCCTCCGGTCGGGTCGTTATCCTCGCCGAGGTGACGGACGAGCCCGGTCAGAGCGTCGAGGCGGAGACCATCTCGCTGCCGCTGAGGCGTGCGCTGCGCGGGTATTCGCGCGAGTCGGTCGACGCCGTCGTCAACGAGCTCACGCGCCGGCTCGCGAGCGCCGAGCAGCGCGTCGTCGAGGCCGAGGGGCAGAACGCCGCCCTCGTCTCGGAGCGCGGGCGGCTGCTCGCCGAGATCGACCGCTTCCGCGAGATCGAGCGCTCGCTGACGCAGACTCTCTCCCTCGCCGAGGAGAGCGCACGGGCGACCGAGCAGCGCGCGGCCGAGGAGGCCGAGCAGATGCTCGCGCGGGCCCGCAGCGAGGCCGAGGCCCTCGTCCGCGAGGCGGCCACCGACCGCCAGCGCGTCTTCACCGAGATCGACGCGATCCGCGCGCAGCTCGCCCGGGCGCTGGCCCAGCTCGCCCCGCCCGAGGAGACGGTCTCGCCGCCCTCGCCGCCCTTCGGCCCGGCGGCGCCGCCTGCCTCGCCGCCGGAGCCGTCCGGACCGCCGGACCCCGAGCCCGGGCCGCCGGCCGCCTAGGACGAGCCGGGCGCGCCGCACCGTTCGGCCGGGGGCGGCACCGCCCGCGTGCCGGTCGTGCGTCGCTCGAGCGCGGCTTCGCTAGCGCGCGCCGCCCGGCACCCACAGGGGCTCGTCGCCGCCGCTGTTGGCGGCGCGCGCCAGGATGAACAGGAGGTCGCTGAGCCGGTTCAGGTAGACGGCGGCGAGCGGGTTCACCGGCCGCTCCTCGGCGACCGCCAGCACCTCGCGCTCCGTCCGTCGGCAGGCGGCGCGCGCGACGTGCAGCCGCGCAGCCGCCTCGCTGCCGCCGGGCAGCACGAAGCTCCGCAGCTCCGGCAGCGGCGCGTTCGCCTCGTCGCAGTCGCGCTCGAGCCGGTCGATCGCCGCCTGGTCGATGCGCAGCTTCCCGTCCCCCTCGGCGAACGGGACGGACAGGTCGGCGCCCAGGTCGAACAGCTCGTTCTGGATCCGCAGCAGCCGCGGGTCGCGGGCCTCGACCTGCGCCCAGCCGACGAGCGAGCCGAGCTCGTCGACGGCGCCGTACGCCCGCACGAGCCCGTCCAGCTTCGAGACCCGCGACCCGTCGCCGAGGGACGTCTGGCCCCGGTCGCCGCCCCGCGTGTAGATCCGGTTCAGGCGGACGGGCTCGTCGGGGGCGCGAGGCGTCACCCGACCACGGCCTCGCGGCGGCTCAGGAGCTGGCGGGCGATCACGAGCCGCTGGATCTCGCTCGTGCCCTCGTAGATCTCCGTCACCTTGGCGTCGCGGTAGTAGCGCTCGACCGGGAACTCGCGCGTGTAGCCGTAGCCGCCGAGCACCTGGATCGCCTCGGCGGTCTGACGGCGCGCCATCTCGGAGGCGAAGAGCTTCGCCTTCGCGCCCGCGTCCGTGACCGGCCGGCCCTGCTCCTTCAGCCAGGCGGCCCGCAGCACGAGCAGCCGGGCGGCGTCGATCTCCATCGCCATGTTCGCGAGCTTGTGCTGGATCGCCTGGTGCTCGCCGATGCGCTTGCCGAACGTCTGCCGCTCCTGCGCGTAGCGCAGCGCGACGTCGAAGGCGGCCTGGGCGATCCCGACCGCCTGGGCGGCGATGCCGATGCGACCGCCGTCGAGGGTCGCCATCGCGATCCGGAACCCGTGCTGCTCCTCGCCGAGCAGCCGGTCGGCCGGGACGACCGTGTCGATGGCGAGGTCGGCGGTCGACGACGAGTTCAGCCCGAGCTTCTCCTCCTCGCGCGTGACCTCGACCTCGCCGCGCTCGAGCACGAACGCGGAGACGCCCCGCGCGCTGGCCGTCGACGGGTCGGTGCGGGCGAAGACGAGGAACGTCCCCGCGTGCGAGCCGTTCGTGATCCACTGCTTCGCGCCGGTCAGGCGCCACCCGCCGTCGACGGGCTCCCCGCGCGTCGCGAGCGCGCCGGCGTCCGAGCCCGCCCCCGGCTCGGTGAGCGCGAACGCCCCGATCGTCTCGCCCCGTGCGAGCGGCGGCACGTACCGCGCGCGCTGCTCCTCCGTGCCGAAGGCGATCAGCGGGAGCGTCACCGCCGAGGTGTGGACGGCCACGGTCACCCCCACGCCGGCGTCCGCGCGCGACAGCTCCTCCAGCACGAGGATGTACGACACGAAGTCGGAGCCCGCGCCGCCGAGCTCCTCGGGCACGCAGACGCCCATCAGCCCGAGCTCGGCCAGCTTCGCGAAGACCTCGACCGGGAAGCGGTGCTCGCGGTCCCAGGCCGACGCGTGCGGCTCGATCTCCACCTCGGCGAACTCCCGGGCGAGCGCGCGGATCTCGCGCTGCTCCGGCGTCAGGTCGAAGTCCACTGCGGCAGGATAGTGCCGGGGCGGGCCGCTTCACCCCTCGTACCCGGTACATCGCCCGAAGCCGGTTCGCACGTCGCAAGCAGCGCGAGCGACGTACCAGGTCCGGGAGTACGGGTTCGCTACTTGGGCTCGGCCTCGAGCTTGTAGCCGACGCCGAAGCGCGTCTGGATGAAGGAGTGCCGCGAGGCGACGCGGTCGATCTTCTGGCGCAGCCGGCGGACGAAGACGTCGACCGTGCGGTCGCGGTGGGTCTCGCGCCGGCCCCACACCTTCTGGAGCAGCTCGTCGCGCGTCACGACGCGCCCGCGGTCGAGCGCGAGGGTGTAGAGCAGCTTGAACTCGGTGGGCGTCAGCTCCGCGCTCGACCCGTCGACGAACGCCTGCACCTCGCGCGGGTCGATGCGGAGCTCCTCGATCTCGATCGCGTCGCCGCGGCGCTCCTCGGCCGGGCGGACGCCGCGGCGCGCGGCGGCCCCGACGCGGGCGACCAGCTCGCGCATCGAGAACGGCTTGACGAGGTAGTCGTCCGCGCCGATCTCGAGCGCGTGGACGCGGTCGTGCTCCGTGCCGCGCGCGGAGACCACGACGATCGGCGTGCCGATGCCTTCGGCGCGCGCGGTCTCGATCAGCTTCCAGCCGTCGAGCTCGGGCAGCATCAGGTCGAGCACGCACACGTCCGGGTTCTCGAAGCGCAGCCGGGCGAGCCCGAGCTCGCCGCGTCCGACGACCAGCGGATCGAACCCGGCGGCGACGAGGTGGCGCGCCATCCCGTCCGCGATGACATTGTCGTCCTCGACGATGAGCACCCTGGCCATCACTCGTACGATAGAGCGGTGGACGGTTCACCCCGGGTTTCGATCCGGTGACGATCTGGTGACACCCTTCTTCCGCCGGAGAGACGAGCCGGTGGACGGCGAAGATGCGGGTATGCCCGCGCAGCCCTGGCGCGATCCCGACGAAGGCGAGCTGGTCTACGACCGCTCGTTCGACGAGCTGCGCACCGGCTTCACCGCAGCCGTCTCCCACGAGCTGCGCACGCCGCTCGCCCGCATCCTCGCGCTCCTCGACTCGGCCGATCTCCCCGACGCGGACGTCCCGGCGCTCATCGAGCAGGCGCGCGCCGAGGTCGAGAACGCCGGCGCGCTGATCGACGAGATCCTCTTCCTGTCCGAGCTCGAGAGCGGCAAGGAGGTCGTGTCGCTCGGCCGGACGACGGCGCTGCCGGTGCTCGAGGGCGTGGTGCGCGACTTCTCCGAGGCCGCGGCGCGCGCGGGCATCGAGATCGCGGCGGAGGGCGACGGCGGCGTCGACGTGCCGCTGCGGCCGCGGATGCTGCGGATGCTGGTCGCGAACCTCACGGAGAACGCGCTCCGCTACGCGGGCCACGGCGCGCGCTTCGTCCTGACGATCGAGCGGGTCGGCGACTTCGCCGTGCTCACCGCTGCGGACGACGGCTCGGGCGTCGCCCCGGACGCCCTTCCCCGGCTCTTCGAGCGCTTCTTCCGCGGCGACGGGGCGCGCACCTCGCGGGGGACGGGCCTCGGCCTCTCGATCGTGAAGCACCTCGTGGTCGCGGCCGGCGGCGAGGTGGAAGCGGACGGAGGCCCCGGTCGGGGCCTCCGCATCCGCTGCACCTTCCCCCGCTGAGCGGGGCGACGAGTCCTACGAGTGGATCGTCTTCAGGGTCTTCTCGGCGGCCACGAGGACCACCTTCGGGAGCTGGGCGAAGATCAGCTTCGACGTGAAGCTCTTCGCCTGGCCCTGGGTCAGCGCCCAGAAGATCAGCTTCCGGAGCTGAGCCGCCTTCGCGGTCTGCTGCGGGACGATCACGTAGGTGAACGTCGAGATCGGGTACGCCAGCTTGTCGCCCTTGGGCGGGTCGACGATGTGCATCTCGTTGTTCGCCGGGACGCTCTTCACCGAGGCCGCCGCGGCCGCGATGCCGCGAAGGCCCGGCGTCGCGTAGACGCCGCTCTGGTTCTTGACCGCCGCCACCTTCAGGTGGTTGGCCAGCGTGTAGGCGACGCTGATGTAGCCGATCGCGCCCTTCGTGTTGGCGATCACACCGGCGACGCCCGCGTTGCCCTTGCCGCCGACGCCCGCCGGGAACTGCACGGCGGTGGCGTTGCCGACCTTCGACTTCCACGTCGCGTTGACGCTCGAGAGGTAGTCGGTGAACGCGTAGGTGTCGCCCGAGCCGTCGGAGCGGAAGACCGGGGTGATCTTCAGGTTCGGCAGCGAGACCTTCGGGTTCAGGCTCTGGATCGCCTGGTCGTTCCAGTTCGTGATCGTGCCGAGGTAGATCCCGGCGATCGCGTTGGCGTCGAGGTGCAGGTCGTTCGGCGCGCCCGGCACGTTGTACGACAGCGTCGTCGCCGACAGCGCCCACGGGATCTGGACGCAGCCCTTGCAGGCGTTCGCCTGGTCGGGCGTGAGCGGCGCGTCCGAGGCGCCGAAGTCGACGGTGCGAGCGGTGATCGCCGCGATGCCGGCGCCCGAGCCGACGGCCGAGTACTGGAGCGTGTAGCCGAAGGCGTGCCCGACCGGGTTCACCCACTGGGAGACGAGCGGCGCCACGAGGCTCGAGCCGGCGCCCGTGATGGTCTCATCGGTGCTCTTGGCGCCTGCCGCGCCGACGGCGCACAGGCCGATCACGACGGCGGCGATGAGGGCGAGCCCTCTCTTCATATCGTTTCTCTCCTCTGTCCTTTTGGGGGGGTGCGTGCGAACGCCCCCACCGTGCCGCGCCACGGGACCGGCGTGGGCTGAGACGCGGTTACCGAACGGTGACGGAGTGGTTACGCCGCCATCCCGAGCTTGCGGCGCGAGCGCTCGAAGAGGAAGCGCGCGGTCAGGCTCGAGAGCAGGATGAAGGCGATCAGCACGAAGGCCGCCGCCCACGCCTGGGCGTGCGACTGCGGGTCGGGCGCCTCGGAGTACGTGAAGATCGTCAGCGGGATCGACGCGACGGAGTGCGTCGGGTTCCAGTCGACGAGCGTCCCCGAGATGGCGCAGGTGAAGAGCAGCGGGGCGGTCTCGCCGGCGGCGCGGGCGATCGCGAGGGTCGTGCCCGTCAGGATGCCGCCGAGCGACGCGGGCAGCACGACGCGCAGCACCGTCTGCCACTTGGAGACGCCGAGCGCGTAGCTCGCCTCGCGCTGGTGCGCGGGCACCAGGTTGAGCACCTCCATCGCCGCGCGGCTGACGAGCGGCAGCATGATCACGGCGAGTCCGAAGGCGCCCGCGAGCGCGCTCTGGTGGTGCCCCCAGCCGAGGACCGGGAGCTTCGTCTTGATCATCAGCGCGAACACGAAGATCCCGATGACGATCGACGGGAAGCCGTTGAGGACGTCGAGCCAGAGCCGCACCTGCGCGGCGACCGGCTTCGGCGCGAACTCGCTGACGTAGATCGCCGCGAGGACGCCGAACGGCAGCGCCATCAGGGTGGCGAGGGCGACGAGGAGGAGCGAGCCGGCGAACGCGGGCGCGATCCCGCCGCCCGTCTGCCCGAACACGGCGGGCCCCTTCGTGAACAGATCCCAGGTGAGGGCGTGGACGCCCCGGCTGAAGACCGACCAGACGACGATCGCGAGGATGAGCACCGCCGCGCACGCGGCCGCGGTCGCGACGCCTTCGGCGATCGTGTTGACGACGAGGCGGCGCCGGTTGCGCCCGGTGGCCTTCAGCCGGAGCCCGACCGTCGAGGCGGGCGCGCTCATCAGGAGCCGCCCCCCGTCCGCTGGAGCTCGAACCGCTTGACCACCCGCTGCGCGGCGAGGTTGGTGACGAACGTGATGACGAGCAGGATCAGGGCGAGGTAGATCAGCGAGGCGACCTGGGTGTTCGACACCGCGCCCGCGTACTGATTGGCGAGCCGGCTGGCGATCGTGTCGCCGGGCTCGAAGATCGAGGGCTGGAGCGGGATGAAGTTGCCGATCACCTGGGTGACGGCGATCGCCTCGCCGAGCGCCCGGCCGAGCCCGAGGATGACCGCCGCGACGACGCCGCCGCGCACGGACGGCACGACCACCGTCCGCACCATCTCCCAGCGCGTCGCGCCGAGCCCGATCGCGCCCTCCTCGAGCTCCGTCGGCACGCCCAGGAAGAGGTCGCGGCAGATCGACGCCGTGATCGGGATGATCATGATCGTGAGGACGAGGATCGCCGTGAAGACGGTGGACTCGACCTCGTCGCCCCCGTGGGCGAAGATCGGGATCCAGCCGAGGAAGCTCGACAGGAACGGCTGGAGGTGGTGGGCGCTGAACGGCGCGAGCACGTAGATGCCCCACAGCCCGACGACCACGCTCGGCACCGCCGCGAGCATCTCGACGAGCGTGCCGATCGGCCCGCGCACCGACCTCGGCGCGAGCTCGCTCAGGAACAGGCCGATCGCGATCGAGAGCGGCCCGGCGATCAGCACGGCGCCGAACGACGTGACGATCGTCCCGATGACGAAGTCGCGCGCTCCGAACTGCGAGGTGACGGGGTTCCAGGCGTTGTGCCAGAGGAACCCGAGGTGGAAGAGCCTGATCGCCGGCCAGGCGCCGTCGACGACACGCCAGACGATCAGCGCGATGATCAGGACGGAGACCCCGGCGGCGGCGGCCGTGAGCCCGGCGAGCAGCCGGTCGCCGATCCGGTCGCGCACGTTGCGCGTCGGGGCGAGGGCCTCTCCGGGCAGGGGCAGGGTCGCGGGCGCGGTCATCGAGCGCCAGCATGCCGTCGCAAACCGGGCCGCGTGAGGTCCGTCACCACCCCGTCACACGGCGTTCACATCCTGTGTACCCCGCGCCGGGACGGACACGGTGACACTCGCTTCGTGACTCGCCCCCAGATCGCCATCCCGCCCGTGGAGGCGGCCGCCTCCTCGCAGGTGTCGGCCCGGTCGATCCCGCAGAAGACGGTCTTCGACATCGCCGGCATGAGCGTCCACTACGGCAAGACCCTCGCGCTGAGCGGCGTCTCGCTGCAGATCTACAGCAACTCGATCACCGCGCTGATCGGCCCGTCGGGCTGCGGCAAGTCGACGTTCCTGCGCTGCCTGAACCGCATGAACGACCTCGTGCCGAACGTCGCCGTGGGCGGCCGCATCCACTACCACGGCGTCGACCTCTACGGCCGCGACGTCGACCCGATCGAGGTGCGGCGCCGCATCGGCATGGTCTTCCAGCGACCGAACCCGTTCCCGAAGTCGATCTACGACAACGTCGCGTACGGCCTGCGCATCCTGGGGATGAAGGACGATCTCGACGGGCGCGTCGAGCGCGCGCTCCGGCGCGCCGCGCTGTGGGACGAGGTCAAGGACCGCCTCAAGCGCTCGGCCCTCGGCCTCTCGGGCGGCCAGCAGCAGCGCCTCTGCATCGCCCGCGCGATCGCGGTGGAGCCCGACGTCGTGCTTCTCGACGAGCCGGCCTCGGCGCTCGATCCGATCTCGACCTCCGCGATCGAGGACCTGATGCACGAGCTGAAGCGCGACTACACGCTCGTGATCGTGACGCACAACATGCAGCAGGCGGCCCGCGTCGCCGAGCGCACGGCGTTCTTCTCCCTCCAGGTCGAGGACGACGGCACGCGGCACGGCGTCCTCGTCGAGGTCGACACCACCGAGAAGATCTTCACGCAGCCGTCCGACGAGCGCACCGAGGGCTACGTCACGGGCCGGTTCGGTTGAGGACGACCTTCCAGGACGAGCTGTCGGCGCTCGAGGCGTCGCTGCAGGAGGAGGGCGACCTCGTCCTCCGCGCGCTGCGCTCGGCGCTGAACGCGCTCGGCCGCGGCGACGAGGAGCTCGCCGACGAGGTGATCGCCTTCGACGACGAGGTCGACCGCCGCTACCTCCGGATCGAGGAGGGCGTGCAGTCGATGCTCGCCCGCCAGACCCCGGTCGCGACCGACCTGCGCCTCGTGCTCGCGATCCTGCGCATCAACCTGCACCTCGAGCGCATGGCCGACTACTGCGTCACCGTCGCGAAGCTGACGAAGCTGATGGGCGGCCTCGACGTGAGCTCGGACACGATCACCCAGAGCATCGAGGACATGGGCCAGCGCGCCGAGCAGATGATCCGCGTCTCGCTGGACGCCTTCGCCAACCGCGACGCCGAGCAGGCGCGCACGCTCGTCGAGCTGGACGAGCTGATCGACCGCGCGAACCGCAACGCCACCGAGGACGTCCTCTCGCTCGGGAACTCGCAGGCCGAGCGCGAGTACGGCCTGCGCATGCTCGTCGTCTCGCGCTGCGTCGAGCGGATCGGCGACCACGCGGTCGACATCGGCGAGCAGGTGGCCTACCTGGTCACCGGCGAGTTCCGCGAGTTCAGCGACGCCTCGCACCCTGCCGTCTAGCGCAGGCCGAGACTCCCGTACCCGCAGCTCCGTCGACGAGGCGCTCCGCCGCGGCGAGCTCTCGTCGCGCGCTACGCCGCCGCGAGGCGCGGCATCCGCACGTCGAGCGGCACGAGGAACGCGGGCCGGGTCGAGCGCAGGTAGTCGACCACCGCCTCCTCCACCTTCGCGCACGGCAGCAGCGTCTTCCACGTGCGCAGGTGCTCGAGCCGGTGGAAGTCGCCGCTCGCCACGGCCGGCAGGCCGGCGTCCGCGACCCACGGGAAGAGCGTGTGGCGGTTGAACAGCTCGAAGCGGTCGACGAGGGGCACGAGCTCGTCCGGGCGCGCCGCGAAGGCGGCGGTCCCGCGGGTGGTCTCGTCGAGCCGCTCCGGCTCGTACGGGTGGGCGGCGACCAGCGCCGCCCCGTGCGCCCGCGCGGAGGCGAGCGCAGACTCGAAGGTGCAGTCCGACAGATCGACGAAGCGCCGCAGCCCGACGGCGACCGCGTGCCCCGACCGGACGGGGTCGGGATCGTCGTAGGTCAGCTCGAGGCCGGGCAGCACCAGCAGCCCGTAGAGGCTCCACGCGCGCGCCGCCTCGCGCTCGACCTGCGCCAGGTACGCGTCGTAGCGTGCGGCGGTCACCTCGGTGCCGATGCGCGTCGTGTGGTCCGTGACGGCCAGCACGTCGAAGCCGCTGCGCCCGTACAGGTCGCACAGCTCGCGGACGGTCAGGTCGCCGTCGCTCCACGTCGAGTGCGCGTGGAGCTCGCACAGCAGTGGAGACGACTTGCTCGCCATGTCCATCTCCAGTGTTCCAGAGGCTCCGGGCGTTTCCCCCGGCCGACACGGAACCGCTACGCGTTCTTCACAAGGATGTTGCCGATGCGGTGGGCGGCCGTCTCGCAGGCGTCGACGGCGTCCTCGAGGGCCTCGTAGACGTCCTTCCAGCGCACGACGATCATCGGGTCGATCCGGTCGTCCTTGAACAGGCTCGCGCGCGCCGCGCGGGCGACGTCGTCGGCCTCGTCCTCGATCGTCTTGATGGCGACGATCTCCTCGGCGGACCCCTGCACCGAGCGCAGCCGGGCGAGGAGCTGCGCGAGCTGCTCCACCGCCCGCACCAGGAGCTCGCAGAGCACGAACGACTGCTTCGTCGGCCGCTCCACGCCGTACAGCCCGAGCAGCTCGGACGCGTTCTCGGCCGCGTCCGCGACGTCGTCGACGGCGAACGCGAGCTGCACGAGGTCGTCGCGGTCGTACGGCGTCACGAACTGGGCGTTGATGCTCGACAGCAGCTCCGAGATGACGCGGTCGGCCTCGTGCTCGAGCTCCTTCACCTCGTCCTGCGTCGGCCCGTTCGGCCAGCGCTGGAACCGCTGTTCGACGAGCCGGGCGACGGCGAGGACGCTCTCGCCGGACTTGCCGAGCAGGTCGTGCACCTCGCCCGAGCTCGGTCCCAGACCGAACCGCATCAGAAGATCGCCTGCACCGGGAACCAGACCGCCGCGGCGACGAGGGCGGCCGCCGGGAGCGTGAGCAGCCACGCGATCAGGATGTTGCCGGCGACGCCCCACCGCACGGCGGACAGCCGCTTCGTCGCGCCCGCCCCCATGACGGCGCCCGAGACGACGTGCGTCGTCGAGAGCGGGTAGCCGTACCTCGTGGAGATGTAGATGACCGCGCCCGACGTCGCCTGCGCCGCGAACCCGGCCGGCGGGTCCATCTGGAAGATCCGCTGGCCCATCGTCCGCATGATCCGCCAGCCGCCGGCGTACGTCCCGAGGCCGATCGCGAGCCCGGCCGCGATCTTGACCCAGGTGGGGATGTAGAAGGACGAGATCGAGCCGTGCGTGTAGAGGGCCAGCGCGATCACGCCCATCGTCTTCTGCGCGTCGTTGGCGCCGTGCGTGAACCCGACCCAGGTGCCCGACACGAGCTGGCCGAGCCGGAACGACCGGTTGGCGAGCCCCGGCGTCATCCACTGGAAGAGCCAGTAGATCGCGATGAGCACGGCGAACGCGGCGGCGAACGCGACCGTCGGCGCCCAGATCGCCGGGATGACGACCTTGTGCGCGATGCCGTGCCACTCGACGCCGTGCTCGCCCGACTGGACGAGGGCGGCGCCCACCAGCCCGCCGATCAGCGCGTGCGACGAGGACGACGGCAGCCCCAGCCACCAGGTGATCAGGTTCCAGGCGATCGCGCCGATCACGGCGGCGAGCACCGTGCGCTCGTTCGCGAGACCGGTGTCGATGATCCCCTTGCCGACGGTCTTCGCGACCGTCGTCGTGACGAAGGCGCCGCCGAGGTTGGCGACCGCCGCGACCAGCACGGCGAGGCGCGGCGAGAGCGCCCGCGTCGAGACCGACGTGGCGACCGCGTTCGCCGTGTCGTGGAAGCCGTTGGTGAAGTCGAACGCGAGGGCGACGACGATCGTGACGACGAGGAGCGTCACCGGTTCTTGACGAGGATCCCCTCGAGGACGTCCGCTGCCGTCTCGCAGGCGTCGACCGCGTCCTCGAGCTGCGCGTGGATGTCCTTCCAGCGGATCACCGTCAGCGGGTCCCGGCCCGACCGGAACAGCTCGGCGACCGCCTCGCGCTCGAGCCGGTCGCCCTCGTCCTCGAGCTGCCGCAGCGCGGCGAGCTGCTTGCGCGAGTCCCGGAAGCCCTCGAGCTGCGCGACCGCCTCGCAGAGCCGCGACGCGGCGCGGTGGATCACCTCCGCCTGCTGGAGCGCGCTCGCCGGCACCTCCTGCACGTCGTAGGCGTCGATGTTGTCGGCGGCCTCGTCGACGTGGTCGCAGACGTCGTCGATCGCCGACGCGAGCTGGTACATGTCCTGCCGGTCGAACGGGGTGACGAAGGTGCGGTTGAGGAGCGTGATCACCTCGCTCGTCAGCCGGTCGCCCTCGTGCTCGAGCTCGCGGACGTCGCGCAGCCGGTCGCGGCTGCGCGGCCAGTCCTCGATCAGCTCGACGAGGACGCGGGCGATCTCCTGCGCGTTCTCCGCGGCCCTCGTGAAGAGGTCGAAGAACTCGCGCTTCTCGGGCTTCAGCCGGAACGGCATGGAGCCGCGTGTTTACCAGAACGACTCAGGTACCGACGAAGTACACCGTGCACGCCGCGCCGGCCAGCAGGCAGTAGACGGCGAACGGCACGAGCGTGTTCGTCTCGAGGAACCGCATCAGGAAGCGCACCGAGAGCCAGGCGGTGGCGGCGGCGCAGAGCGCGGCGACGAGCGCCTGGCCGCGGACGCCGTCGCCGTCCGGCCCGAAGAGCTCGGGCAGCTTGAGCACCGCCGCCGCGCCGATGATCGGCGTGGCGAGCAGGAAGGCGAAGCGGGCGGCGTCGCGGTGCGAGAGCCCCACGAGGAGACCGCCGCCCATCGACGCGCCCGAGCGCGAGAGCCCCGGGACGAGCGCGAGCGCCTGCGCGGCGCCGACCAGGAACGCGTCGCGCCACCCGACGGTGCGGGCGATCCGCTCGTCGTCCTCCTCGGCGGCCACGGGAGCGCGCCGCCGGAGCAGCTCGGCGCCGTAGAGCAGCACGCCGTTCAGGGTCAGGAAGACCGCGGCGAGCGTCGCGGAGGCGAACGCCTTCCGCAGGACGCTCTCGAGCGTCAGCCCGAGGATCCCGGCCGGGATCGTCCCGACCACCAGGAGCCAGCCGAGCTTCGCGTGCACGTCGTCCTCTGCGATCCCGCGGTCGCGCAGCGAGCGGCCCATCCCGGTGAGGATCGCGGCCCAGTCGCGCCAGAAGAATGCGAGCAGCACGAGCGCGGTGGCCAGGTGCGTCGCGACGAGGAAGGTGAGGAAGTACGTGTCGTTCTGGTGGATGTCCCAGCCGAGGAGCTTCGGGAGGACGACGCTGTGCCCGAGGCTCGAGATCGGGAACAGCTCCGAGACGCCCTGGAGCAACCCGAGCACCACGGCGCGCGGGTACGAGATCAGCGCGGCGACGATCACGTGGGGGTCGCCGTGGCGCGCGTCGGGCCGCTGCGGAACCAGGCGAACACGAGGCAGGCGAGGCCCACCAGGAACGCCGCGATGCCGTGCTTCGCATGGTGGTGCGTCGACCCCGCGTCGTGTCCCGGGAAGACCGACGGGAGGGACCTCGCCGGCTCGGCCCAGTAGACGACGGCGACCGCGACGAGGACGAGCCCGGCGAGGACGGCGAGCCCGGCGAGGACGGCGAGCCCGGCGAGGACGGCGGGCCCGGCGAGGAGGTGCTCGGTGCGCACGACCCGAGCGTAGGGCCGCGGAGCGCCCGCCGGGCGGCCGGTCAGGAGATCGACTCCATCCGTCTACCGGCCGTTCACCGGATGCGCGGCCGGACCGTCACGCCCTCGACACCGGACGTCTCCCCACGAGCGTGCGACCCGCGCGGAGAATCGCCGCGTGCTCCGCGACCGCGGCCTCCGGCTCGTCGAGATCGTCGCGCTCGCCGCGGCGCTCTTCCCGGTCGTGCACCTGCGCTGGTGGGCGGTGCTGTTGACGCTGCCAGCGCTGCTG
>DASZWI010000194.1:0-29924 GCA_035546715.1 Gaiellaceae bacterium
AGGCCGAGCACCACCTGCTTCTCGCCCTTCGGCAGGAAGCGCAGCGGCTCGAAGCCGCCGGAGCGCTCGTCGTCCCACTCCATGAAGTAGCCGTCCACCTCGAGCTCGTTGAAGAGCGCCTCCGCCACGTGGTCGTAGCCGCCGGCGGCGACCCACGAGGAGCGGAAGTTG
Organism: Gaiellaceae bacterium; assembly: GCA_035546715.1. GTDB lineage: Bacteria > Actinomycetota > Thermoleophilia > Gaiellales > Gaiellaceae > PALSA-600. Next base: position 172 of record DASZWI010000194.1, read on the forward strand.
CCGCGGCACATGTGCGTGGTGACGCTCATCCCCTCGGGCCGCCGCGCGAGCGCCTCGTTGATGTGGTGGATGTACTCGACGTGCTGGCGCTCGGCGTCGCCGCCGATGGAGGCCATGTACGCCTGCTGATGCGGATCGTTGAGGTACGCGAGGCTCGTGTCGTCGAACTGGAGGTACGTGCAGCCGAGCTCGCCGAGCCGGCGCACCTCCTCCGCGTAGGCCGCGACGAGGTCGGCCCAGAACGCGTCCAGGTCGGCGTACACCTCGGGGTCGATGGCCGCCTTGCCGGAGCGGTAGTGGACCATGCTCGGCGACGGGATCGTCAGCTTCGGCACGGCGGTCGTCACCTGGTCGCGCAGGAACGAGAACGCGTCGCCGAAGATCGTCCTGGATACGCCGAGCTTCCCGTTCACGTGCATGGCGGCCGGCGTGAACTCGATGTCGCCGTTCGCGTTGTGGAACTTGACCGAGATGTGGCCCGCCTCCTTGGCGATGCCGTCGAGCTGGTAGATGAAGTCCATGTGCCAGGAGGCGCGGCGGAACTCGCCGTCGGTCGCCGACTGGAGGCCGACCTCCTCCTGCTTGCGCACAGCGGCACGGATCGCCTCGTCCTCGACGGCGCGGAGCTCGTCGGCGTCGATCCTCCCCGCCTCGTGGTCGGCGCGCGCCTGGAGCAGCTCGGGTGGGCGGAGGAGGCTGCCGACGTGGTCGGCCCGGAACGGCGGCTTGGTGCGCCGGCCCGTGCTCGTCGCGGTCGCCGTCTGGTCCTCCATCTCGGCCTCCCTCCCCGGTCGCGCCCGGGGACCTGACGCTACTACGCGGCGGCGGAGCGGGCGGCCGTCAGCCGCTCCTCGACGGCGGCGGCCAGCGCGGCGAGCGAGAACGGCTTCTGGAGCACGGGCGGCGCCTCCGGATCGTCGGCGTCCGCGAGCACCAGGTCGCGGGCGTAGCCGGACATCAGCAGGCAGCGCGTGTCGGGGGCGATGCGCCGCACGCGCGACGTCAGCTCGACGCCGGAGAGCCCGCCGAGGACGGCATCGGAGAGGACGAGGTCGTACCGGTCGTTCGCCAACTCGGCCAGCGCGTGCTCGGCGCTCGACGCCGCGTTCGTGCGGTAGCCGATCTCGGTCAGCCAGCTGACCACGACGTCGCGCACCGCGGGGTCGTCCTCGACCACGAGGACGCTCGCCGAGACGGGGCCCGCCGGCGGCGCCGGAGCCTCGATCGCAGCCGGAGGGCTGCCCTCGCTCGCCGGCAGCGCGACGAGGAACTCGCTCCCTCTGCCGAGCTCGCTGGACACGGTGACGAAGCCGCCGCTCTGACGCACGGAGCCGTAGACGCTCGACAGGCCGAGGCCGGTCCCTTCGCCCAGCTTCTTGGTCGTGAAGAACGGCTCGAACACCTTCTCCAGCACGTCGCGGCTCATGCCGGTGCCGGTATCGGAGAGGCGCAGGGTCGCGTACTCGCCGGGGAGCACGCCGTGCTCGGCGGCCGCGCGCTCGTCGAGCACGAGCCTGCCGGTGGCGATCCGCAGCGCACCGCCCTCGGGCATCGCGTCGCGGGCGTTCACCGCCAGGTTCAGGAGGGCGTTCTCGAGCCGGGCGGGGTCGACGAACACGGCGGGGCTGTCCGGGGCGATCTCGACCTCGAGCTCGATCCGCTCCCGCAGGAGCGGCCGCAGGATCGGGAGGACGCCCTCCACCAACTCCCGCGTCTCGATGTGCTTCGGCGCGAGGAGCTGCTTCCGGCTGAACGCGAGGAGCTGGGCGGTGAGCTCCCCGGCACGCTGGCTCGCCTCGAGCACCTGGCCGAGGTAGACCGCCGCGCGCCCGTCGCTCGCGGCGCGGGCGAGCTCGGTGTAGCCGCTGATCGCGGTGAGCAGGTTGTTGAAGTCGTGGGCGACGCCGGCGGCGAGCTGGCCCACCGCCTCGAGCCGCTGCGAGTGGACGAGCTCGCGCTCGACCTCGCGCTGGGCCTCGGCGGCCTGGTCGCGCGCGACCGTGGCGGCGAGGAGGTGGGCGAGCTGCTCGACGAGGCTCACGTCGTCGCTGCCGAACGCGTGCGCACGTCCCGCGTGCACCGCGAGGACGCCGTGAACGCTGCTGCCGACCACGACCGGGACGGCGATCGAGCTGCGGATGAGGACGCCCTCGTGGACGATCGGCGGGCCGAGGTAGTCGTCGAGATCGGCGGCCACGAACGTGCGGCCGCGCTCCGCGGCGACCGCCGACGGCGATCCCTCGTAGGCGACGGACCCGCGCACGGCCCAGCCGTACGACTCGCGGATCACGAGCTCGGCGCCGTCGCGCTCGAAGTACGCGCCGGCGATAGCGTCGAGACCGCCGTCGAGGACCGAGAGCGCCTCGCGCACGAGCGCGTGGATCGAGGCGCCCTCCAGCGCACGGCGGCCCACCTCGGCGACGCGGCGCCTGGTCGTCACCCGCTGGTGCAGCACGTCCTCGGTCGCCTTGCGGTCGCCGATGTCGAGGAGGTAGCCCTGCGCGAGCCGCTCGCCGGCGATGGTGACGATCTCCGACGAGTCCTCGACCCAGCGGGTGCGGCCCTGCCGGTCGACGATGCGGTACTCGATCTTCAGCGGCAGCCCCTCGCGGTCGGCCCGGTCCATCGCGGCGATGACGCGCTCCCGGTCGTCCGGGTGCACGGCTGCGCGCAGGTGGTCGAACGTGAACGCGTGCGCCGGGACGCCGAGGAGCTCCTCGACGCGGCCGCTGATGTAGCGGGGGCGCGGGTTGCGGTCGAGCGTCGCGGTGTAGACGGTGAGCGGGACGTTCTCGGCCAGCGCGCTGAGGCGCTCCTGGGCCGCGCGCAGGTCGTGCTCGCGCCGGCGGGGCGCGGTCGTGTCGAGCGCCACCGCGAGACAGCCGACGATCGCGCCGTCCGCGTCGGGCAGCGGCTCGACCGTCACCGTCCAGGTGTTGCCGGCGAACTCGTAGGAGTACTCGACGACCTCCCCGTCGAGGGCCACGCGGTGCGCGGCGACGGCCTCGGCCGGCGCTCCCTCGATCTCGTCGAGACGCTGCCCCACGACGTCGGCGCCGAGCCGCTCGAAGAGCGAACCGCGCGCGGACGTGAACCGGAGATCCCGGTCGGTGGTCCAGACGATGGTCGGGACATGCCGCAGCACAGCCGCCAGCTCGGCCGCCGCCGTCGAGCGAGACAGTGACACAGCCTCAGATTGACGTAGCCGGGGAGCCGCAGCCATCCCCTCTACCCGGCACGTCGCCATCCCCCGAATCGGTAGGTCTCGCCGGCTTGCGAGACTGGTGCCGTGCGTCTCGCCGTCCTCGACCAGTCACCGATCGCGCAGGGCTCGACCGGCCCGGAGGCCCTCGCGAACAGCGTCGACCTCGCGCGGCACGCCGAGGCGCTGGGCTACGCGCGCTACTGGGTGGCCGAGCACCACGCCACCTCGATGCTCGCGAGCCCGGCCCCCGAGGTGCTGATCGGCGCCATCGGCGCGGCGACGAGCACGCTGCGGGTCGGGAGCGGCGGCGTGATGCTCCCGCACTACAGCCCGCTCAAGGTGGCCGAGGTGTTCAGCATGCTCGCCGGCCTGCTCGGCGACCGGGTCGACCTCGGGATCGGCCGCGCGCCCGGCACCGACCCCGAGACGATGTTCGCGCTCCAGCGCGACCGCCGGCAGCGGGGCCCCGACGACTTCCCGGAGCAGCTCGCCGAGCTCCTCGCCTACCTGGAGGACTCGTTCCCGCCCGGGCACCCGTTCGCGCGGCTCGCGGCCCTGCCGGGGCTGCCCGCCCGGCCGTCTCCGTGGCTGCTCGGCTCGTCGCCGCAGAGCGCGCTGTGGGCGGCGGAGCTCGGGCTGCCGTACTCGTTCGCCGACTTCATCAACCCGGCCGGCGCCGAGATCGCGGCGCTCTACCGCTCGCGGTTCCAGCCGACGCCGCGCGGGGCGGCGCCGTACGTCGCGGTCGCCGTGTCGGCGATCTGCGCCGAGACGGACGAGGAGGCCGAGCGGATCGCAGCGAGCGGACGCATGGCCTTCGTGCAGCTCCGGCGCGGCCGGCCCGGGCCGATCCCCTCGCCGGAGACGGCCCTCGCGTTCCTCGCCGAGGAGCCGGACGCGTTCCACGCGACCGGCCGGCGCACCGTCGTCGGCGCGCCCGAGACGGTGCGCGCCGGCCTCGAGGCGGTGGCCGCCGAGTACGGGGCCGACGAGGTGATGGTCGTGACGATCGCGTACGACCACGCCGCCCGGGTGCGGTCGTACGAGCTCGTCGCCGAGGCCTTCTCCTAGGCGCGCGGCAGGACGTAGAACGCGATCGCCGCGTACTGGCAGCCTGCGGCGACGAGCGTCAGCGCGTGGAAGACCTCGTGGTAGCCGAAGACGCGCGGCGCGGGGTCGGGCCGCCTCCGCGCGTACGTGACCGCGCCGACCGTGTAGGCGACCCCGCCGAGCAGGAGGAGCAGCAGGCCCGGCCAGGGCAGCTTGAGCAGCTGCGAGAACGCGACGGCGGCGACCCAGCCGAGCGCGATGCCGATCAGCGCCGAGATCCGCTTGGGCACCCCCACCCAGATCAGCTTGAGGAGGATCGCCACCACCACCCCGCTCCACACCACGGCGAGCACGGGAATCGCCCAGCCGCGCGAGAAGACGCACAGCGCCACCGGCGTGTAGGTCCCGGCGATCAGCAGGTAGATGCCCGCGTGGTCGAGCCGGGCGAGCCACGTGCGGACGCGCGGCCGCCACGTCGGGCGGTGGTAGAGCGCGCTCGCGCCGAAGCAACCGGCCAGGCAGCACGAGAAGACGATCGCCGAGGTCCGGGCGCGACCCGGCTCGGCCGTCAGCGTCAGCGGCACCGCGAGGCCGAGGGCGACGTAGAAGCCGACCTCGTGGAAGACGCCACGTAGACGCGGCTTGATCCGCGCTGGCTCCATTGCAGGACGATACCGCCCCTTCCTCGGAACGAGCTGTAAAACCTGCACGGCGAGCCGCAGGACCAGACCTTGTGTCGACTCGACACGAGGTCTGCGGGCCGGGTCGCGCCCACTCGCCGGCGGCTGCTAGGCCGGCGCGGCGATCGTGGTGCGCGCCTTGGCGACCTTCACCGCGGCGGAGAGCCCCTCGATGTCGTAGGCGCCGTGGTGGCGCCGGCCGTTGATGAAGAACGTGGGCGTCCCGGAGACGCCGCTCAGGTCGGCCGAGTCGACGTCCCCCGAGACGTGCGCCGTGCCCGAGTGCTTGCGGAGGGCCTCCTGGACCTGGTCGACGTCCAGGCCGAGCTCGCGCGCGTAGCCGAGGAGGTCGCGCGCCGTCAGGCGGTCCTGGTGGTCGAAGAGCAGGTCGTGGTACTCCCAGAACGCGCCCTGGTCGGCGGCCGCCTCCGCCGCCTCGGCGGCGAGCTGGGCGTGCGGGTGCACGTCCGTCAGCGGCAGGTGCCGCCAGACGTAGCGGATGTCGCCGTGCTCGGCGAGCAGCTCGCGGAGCACGCTCTCGGCCCGTCCGCAGTACGGGCACTCGAAGTCGCCGTACTCGACGATGGTCACCGGCGCCTCCGCGGGCCCGCGGATGTGGTCGCGCTCGGGGTCGACGGGAACGGCCAGGTCGATGATGGGGTCGGCCGTCCCAAGCAGCGCCACGGTCCGCAGCCGCCGCGGCAGGCGGACGAGCAGCCGGAACAGGCCCCAGCTCGCGGTCGACGCCACGAGCGCGGCCGTGAGGATCCCGAGCTTCGCCTCCTCGAGGCTCGCGCCGTGGAACGCGAGGGTTGCGATCAGCAGCGCGACGGTGAACCCGATGCCCGCGACGGCGCCCGCGCCCGCGACGGCGCCCCACCCGACCGGAGGCCGCAGCCGGCCGCGCGTGGCGCGGGTCACGAGCCACGCCGTCGCCGAGACGCCGACCGGCTTGCCCACGACGTAGCCGACGGCGATGCCGAGCGTGATCGGCGTCGTGTAGGCGTGGGCGAGGAACCCGCCGTCGATCGCGATGCCGCCGTTCGCGAGCGCGAACAGCGGCACGATCACGTAGCTCGTCCAGGGGTGGTAGAGCTGCTGGAGGATCTCGTTCGGCGAGAGCGCCGACTCGAGCCCGACGCGCGCCTCGCGCGCCAGCTCCGGCGTCGGCTGCTCGCGGAAGAGGCGGAACAGGTCGCTGGCGCGCTCGAGATCGCCGCGTGCCGCCGGGTAGGCGTACGTGAGCAGGCCGAGGACGAGGCCGGCGACGACGGGGTCGACGCCCGACTTGTAGAGCGCCTCCCAGCCGGCGGCGCCGAGCGCCATGTACACGAGCCCGACGCGGACGCCCGCAGCGCGCACGACGAGCACCACGGCGAGGACGCCGAGCGCGACGAGCAGCGACCACCACGAGACGGCACCGGTGTAGAACGCCGCGATCACCAGCAGCGCCACGACGTCGTCCACGACGACCACCGTGAGCATGAAGGCGCGCAGGCGGTCGGGGAACCGCGGGCCGACCAGCGCGAGCAGTCCCAGCGCGAACGCGGTGTCGGTCGACATGGCGATCCCCCACCCGTGGGCGGACGGCTTCGACGCGTTGAACGCCGCGTAGATCGCGACCGGCACGAGCATCCCGCCGATCCCCGCCAGCAGCGGGAGGGCGACGCGCCGGCGCTCGCGCAGCTCGCCCATGTCGAACTCGCGGCGCGCCTCGAGCCCGATGACGAAGAAGAAGAAGGTCATCAGGCCGTCGTTGATCCAGTGCCGCGCGTCCTGGACGACGCCGTGGCCGGAGACCGTCACGGCGATCGTCGCGTCCCAGACCCGGTCGTACGACCCGGCGTCGACGTTGACCCAGACGAGCGCCGCGACCGTCGCGGCCAGCAGGATGGCCGCGCTGCCCGTCTCCGTGCTCAGGAAGTCGCGGAGCGGCGTGTCGAGGTGGCGCCCCCACGCGGTGCGCCCGGTGAGCCGCTGTTCCGTGACGTCCGCGTCCGTCATGCCGTCATTCTGGCGACGGCGGCCCGGCCGCGAGCCGCCGTCAGCCGGGCAGGTGGATCGTCGCGACGCCCTGCGGCACGCTCGGCAGCAGGCCGTGCGGCCAGGCGCCCGGGACGACCGGCGCGCCGGGCGCGGCCGTCGTCGCGTAGACCTGGCGCGTGTCCTCGAAGATCCGCACCGTCTTGCCCCGCGCCGAGGCGGGCAGGACGAGCCGGAAGTTGCCGTTCCGGTCCGGCCAGTTGCCGCCGACCGGGACGATGACGCCCTTCGGCCCCTGGACGCCGACGAGCAGGCCCTCGTAGATCGCCCCCGGCCGCGTCGTCGGCGTGCTCGGCACCGGGTTGCCGACGGCCGCCGGGAGCTGGAAGTCGACGCGGGCGCTGCGGAGCGCCTTGAACTTGACGGTGACGCCGAGCGGCGCGCCGTACGCGACCTTGTCGAGCGTCACCTGCATGCTCAGCGGCACCGGGTCCTCGCCGCCCTGGTCGGACGCGGTGTAGAAGGACCGGTACTCGCCGTTCGCGTTCGACGGCTGCGAGAACGTCCAGAAGTTCCGGTCGGCGGTGCGGGTGACGACGAACGCGTTCTGGACGGGCTTGCCCGCCGAGTCGGTGATGCGGCCGGTGAGCTGGTAGGTGTAGAGCACGACCGGCGGCGGAGCGACGCCCGTCGAGTTCGCCAGGTGGCCGGTGAGGACGACCGTGTTGCCCTTCCCGGCGCGGGCCTTCAGGTTCGACACGCCGTAGGCGACCGTGAACGCGGCGCCGGCGCGCTGGACCGCCGCGCGCTGCCCTGCCGTCAACGGCCTGCCGCCGACTCGCGCGGCCTTCGCGCTGGCGACCGAGACGACGTGGCGGCGCGCGAGCGTGTAGTCGGCCGGGTAGGAGAAGCTGCCGTCGGCCGCCGTCGCGGCGGGCACGACGTACGAGTCGACGCGGATCCGCGCGTTGGCGACGGGCTTGCCCGACAGGAGCAGCCGGCCGGTCACCGGGACGGTGTCGTTCGAGGACGGCGTCCAGCCGCGCACCGTGATCTGGGTCGTGCTCAGCACGATCCGCGCGCGACCGCCGGCCGCGACGGTCGCGGGCCCGGCCACGCGGGTCGGCGCGGCCTGCGTCCGGGCCGGCGCCGCCGGGATCGTGCGCTCGTCGGCGACGATCCGGCGACCGTTCACCCGGTCGGGCGAGCCGCCGAGCGAGAAGACCATCAGCTTCGCCGCGGTGCCGCCGTTCGAGGAGGTGGGCGTCCCGCCGACGGTGATCGCCACGTACTCCTTGCCGCGGACGGAGAAGACGGTCGGGCCGGCCGCGATCGGGCTGCCGGTCTGGAACGTCCACAGGATCTTCCCCGTCTTCGCCGCGAACGCGCGGACGACGCCGTCGCCGCCGCCCGCGAAGCCGAGCCCGGAGTCGGTGGTCGTGACGCCGCCGCGCTCGGGCTCGGGCGTCTGGAACTTCCACACGCGCTTGCCGGTCGAGACGTCGATCGCGCTGATCGAGCCGTGGTCCTTCCAGCCCGGCAGCAGGGTGCCGAAGTCGCCGTTCGCCAGCCCGAGGAACACGTCGCCGACGAGCTTGTGGGCGAGCTGCGTCGGGGTGAGCGTGGCCTGGGCGTCGACCGCGGCCGTCTCGGCCGCGGCGTTGATGACGTAGCCGTCCTGCGGGTCGTACGACGCGGGCGAGTAGTTGATGCCGCCGATCGACGACGGGTACACGACCACCGGCTGGCCCGGCCGGAGCGCGGGGTGCTCCGTGCGGTCGATCACCTTGACGCGCTGGTAGATGGGCTGACCGGTGGCAGCGTCGTAGGCGAACCAGACGCCCTCCATCGTCGCGACCGAGACGACGCGGCGGGTCTTGCCGCCGATCTTCGCGTCGTAGACGAGCGGCGGCTGCGCGGTGTCGTAGGACCACTCGTTGAACGCCATCTGCTGCTGCCACCACTTCTGCTGGCCGGTCTTCAGGTTCAGCGCGATCAGCGCGTCGGTGCGCGGGTTCGGGCCGGGGCGCAGGGTCGGGTAGTAGAGCGGCGTCGCCGAGCCCGTGCCGAAGTAGAGCGTGTCGGTGGACGTGTCGATCGTCTGGGGCGTCCAGCTCACGCCGCCGCCGGCCAGGCGGCTCTTCTTCCGCCACTCCGTCTGCTCGGGCGGGATCGTCCAGTAGGGGTTGGCCCACGCCGGCGTGAGGTCGGTGTGGTAGCCCATCACGAACCCGCGGACGCCGTACTCGGAGCCCGCGGCGCCGACGACGAGGACGTGGTCCGCGCACACGGGCGCGCTCGTCTCGGAGTAGCCGAGGTTCGGGGCGGCGCCCGGGACGGCCTTCGAGATCGCGACGCTCTTGATCAGGTGGCCGTCGCGCGGCGACAGCGAGTCGATGTGCATGTCGAGCGTCGTCAGGAAGAGCTTGCCATCGCAGTACGCGAGGCCGCGGTTGGCGACGATGCCGAAGTTCTTGAACAGCGCGATGTTCGGCGGCTGGAAGCGCCAGAGCACCTTGCCCGTCGTGGCCTGCACGGCCCAGACGTTGTCGTCGTTCGTCGTCAGGTACAGGACGCCGTCGAGCTCCAGCGGGTACGACTGCTCGCCGTTCTTGATCGTCGAGTCGAGCGTGCGGAAGTCGACGGTGTAGTCCCGCTGGAGCTGCGCGACGTTCGCGGGCGTGATCTGGGTCAGCGGGCTATGGCGGTTCTGGTCGGGCGTGCGGCCGAACCCGACCCACTCGCCGGCCGGGACGGCGGCGGCCGTCCGGGCCGTGTGCGCGCCGAGCGCGACCCGGCCGCTCGAGGCGGCCAGCGCCAGCGGCGCGGCGACGGCGGCGAGGACCAGCGCGGCCGCGGCGGCGCGGACCCGACGGGATGGTGGACGATTCATGTCGACGGGGGTTCGGTTGTGGTCACGCCACCTCTCGCCGCGTCGCCGGACGCGGCGTCCACCGGCTCGCTCAGCCGATGTCGACGAAGTTGCCGCGCTTGACGTCGATCGTGCCGTGCGCCGACTTCGGGCAGTTGAGCGTGCAGCGGTACGTGTACTTCCGGAAGACGTCGAACTGGACGCCGAAGTCGTAGAACTGTCCCGGCTTCAGCGCGTTCGTCTTGTAGTCGCCGACGATGAAGTTGTGGGCCTTGGTGCCGGTGTTCCGGATCCTGAAGCCGATCACCTGCACGCCGGACGAGGAGTGCTTGTTCAGGATCGGGCCCTTGTCGGTCAGCTTGACGCTGATCACCGCGAAGGTGCCCGGGACGCCCGTCGTCGCCGGACGGAACGCCAGCGCCGCGCCCGCCGACACCGCGGCGATCGCCACGGCTGCCGCGACGGCGATCAGAGCCTTGCGAGTGCGCATCGACTTCCCCCTCGTGCTCGAAACGGACGGACTTCGAAATTGACTCCTCAACTGTAACGCGTGCGACGAGGCTGCGGTGGCTAGATCGTCGCCAGCAGCCTCCGGCGCAGGAGCAGCCCGAGCGGGAGGACGGCGGCGAGCGAGATCCACGGCGCGAGCGGCGTCCGGCGCGTGCCGGAGGCCAGCGGCCTGGACGCTCCCGCGCCGAGGGCCTGCCGAGCCGCGTCGGCCGCGCCGGCGGGGCTCGACGCGACGTGGCCGCCGGTGGCGGACGCGAGGTCCGCGGCGAGCGTCGCACTCTGCGGATCGGGCCGGTAGGAGGCGTCGATCCGGAAGCCGGTGTAGATCCGCTCCGACGCGTCCCAGATCCGCTCGACGATCACGCGCGCGCGCAGCGACTGCGCCACGGCGCGCGCGTCGAACGGCTGGCTCTCGCCGTCGGTGAGCAGGACGATCGCCCGATGCCGCTGCGCGCCGGTGAAGAACCCCTCCGTGCCGAGCGCCGAGAGCGCGGAGAACGCCGTGGCGTTCGGCTGCAGCTCGAGGGGCGGCGGCTCCTGGACGCGGATCGCCGCCCGCACGGTCGAGTCGAACGCCGCCTGGTCCGCCGACGGGAAGAGCAGCGGCAGCACCCGGTCGGTGAGCGTCGCGAGCCCGACCGGGACACCGGTCAGGCCGGCGCGGATCCGCACCGCGTCGGCCCGCGCCCGCGCGAGCCGCGTCGCGCCGTTCGCGCCGCTGGAGGCGAGCATCGAGCGCGAGACGTCGACGACGACGTAGACCGCGGCGTCGGTGCGCACCGAACGCTGCTCGGGGCGCGCCAGGGCGGGCTGCGTCGCCGCAAGCGCCAGCAGCAGCGGGACGATCGCGACGAGCGCCGGCCCGAGCCGGTCGGGTGCGCCTCCCGGCAGCCGCAGCGCGCGCCGGACGCGCTCGGCCCGGCTGCGCCCGACGGCCGCGGCGGCCACGACGGCGACCGCGCCGAGCGCGACGAGCCCGGCGAGCGGCGTCAGGAACGTCAGCGACATCAGTAGCCCTCGCCGGGCGTGCCCGACCCGGCGCCGTGGTGGCCGGTCGAGCGCGGGCCGGCCGCGGCGCTCGAGCCGGGCCGGGCGCCCCGCGTGCGCAGGAGCCGCAGCACGACCTCGAGGTTCTGCTTCGCAGCGGCGTTGTCCGGATCGAGCGCGATCGCCTGCTGCAGGTCGGCGACCGCGCGCGTCGCGGCGCCCGAGCCCGCGCCCGCGGTCGAGTCGCCGAACTGCATCAGTCCCAGCAGGTCGAGCGCCTGCGAGGCGCGTCGCGCGTCCCCGTCGCGGGCGACCTCCCCGAGCGCGGCCTCGGCGGCGTCGCGCGCCTTGACGGCCCCGAGGCCGCCGTCGAAGCCGGGCGGGCGCGCGTACGTCGCGCGGAAGCGCTGGATCGCCAGGCGGAGCGCGCGATCGGGCTCGAGGCCGAGCACGCCTTCCGACCAGCCGGCCGGGAGGACGGTGTCGCCGCGCCACGTGCGCGGGCCGGGGGCCCGCGCCTCGGCGCGTAGGTCGTCGCGGGCGAACGCCGAGCTCCAGGCGCGGAGGTCGTGCGCGAGGACCGCGAGCAGGACGGCCGCAGCGAGCAGCGCGCCGACGGCGAGCCAGCGACCGGCCTTCATCCGCCGCTCCCGGCGAGGCGCAGGCGCGGAGCGAGCAGCTCGTCGACGACGAGGAGGGCGGCCGCGGCCAGCGCGGCGGCGATCAGCCAGCCGGGCAGCGGCGCGTGGCTCCCCGCGGGCGGACGCGACGTCGGCGCGGGTGCGTTGCTGAGCGTGCCGTCGCCCCCGAGCAGCTTGGCGAACAGCTTCGCGTCGGCCGGCGCCGGATCGAGGCCGACGATGTGGACCGGGAGCTTCGCCTTGCGCAGCGCGAGCGCGGCTGCGGCGACGCGGCGTAGGTCGCCCGGGTCGTCGTCGAGGTCGCTGATCAGCAGGAGCCCTGGCCGGCGGAGGCGGTCGCGCCGCACGATCGCCCGGGCCAGGTTCAGCCCCGTGGAGATCGACGTACCGGCGCTGAAGCTCTGCGTCCACGGGTTGGTCGGCAGCGGCGCCGCGTAGCCGGCGGGCGTGTGCGGCACGCGGAAGAAGCGCGCGTACGGCGCCAGCTCGCGCGCCGGCGTGCCGGGCGGGAGGGCCTCGTAGGCGTCCCCCGAGAAGACGACCAGCCCGTAGCGGCCGCCGCTCTGCGCGAGCCGGGCGAGCGTCAGCCCGATCTCGGCGTACGTGTCGCTGGAGATGCTCGCCGACAGGTCGAGCACGACCACGCCGTCGGATCCGGCCGGCAGGTACGGCGACGACGCCGTCCGCGGGTGGCGGCCGGCGAGCGCGGCAACGACGACCGCCGCCACGAGGGCGGCGGCGAGGACCAGGCGCCAGGCGCGCGTGCGCAGCGCGGCCCCGCGGAGCGCCGGTGCGTCCGCGAGCGGCAGCCGGCCGGTCAGCGGAGCCGTCACGCGTTCTCCTCGAGGCGCTCGCCGCGGGCGACCAGCTCCGCCAGGTGCTCCGTCGAGGGGGCGTCCGGCCGCCAGGCCGCCGACGCCGCCTCGGCGGCATAGCCGGCGTCGCGACCGCCGCTGACGCGCGCGAGCAGCGCGAGCGCGCGACGCCGGTCCGGTGCGGGCCGGGACTCGGCCTGCCGCGCGAGCGCCAGGGCCCGCTCGAGGGGTGAGCGGGCGTCGACGGCGGGCGCGGGGCGGCGGCGCAGCACCAGCCCGGCCAGCACGACCGCGACGACGGCGAGCACGCCCGCCGCCGCGTCGAGCAGCGCGCCGGCCGTCGAGACGCCGATCCGGGTGCGCGCGGCCGGCGGGGTCGTCTGCAGGACGAAGGGCGGCGGCGTCGCGCTCGCCGATCCCGACGGGATGCGCGACGCGACCACGAGCGCGGGCCAGCGCACGGGACGGCGAACCGCCCGGCCGTCGCGGCGGACGGCGGTGACCGTTGCCGCGGGCGGCCTGGCGAGGCGGGTCGTCCCGGCGGGGGCACACGCGTCGGAGCGGCACGCGATCGCGAGCTCGAAGCGGCGACGGACGAGGCCCCCGGCCGCCTCGGTCTCCACGTGCGTCCGTCCGACCTGCGTCCAGGGACCGAGCCGGACCGACAGGCGCGCCGTCGACGGGTCGACGACCGTCGGGTCGACGAGGACGTCGACCCGTGCGTGCACCGGATCGGCGAAGAGCGCCGCCCGCGGGGAGAGTGAGCCCTGCACGACCACGGGCCTCGCCGCCCCGGCGGCCGGCGACGCGCCGAGCAGCGCGGCGGCGGCGGCCGCTCCGACCGGGCCGGCGAAAAGCGGTCTCACCGGCCGCCTCGCCGGCGGAGCAGACGGCGGCGCGCCGCCCAGGCCGCGAAGGCGGCGTCGACCGCGACGGGATCGGCCGAATCGACCGCGACCAGGTCGAGACCCGCGCGGCGCAGGTCCTCGGCCAACCGGGCGGCCCGCCGCTCGTTGGCCGCGCGCCGGTCCGCCACCTCGCCGCGCGACAGCCTGACGCCTCCACCGTCCCGCCCGTCCGGGCCGGCGAAGGGCAGGAGCACGCCGGCGACGTCGGGAAAGCTGGTCTCCCAGACCGGGTCGCGCACCGCGACCGGCACCACGTCGACGCCGCGGCCCACCATCGCCCGCCACACGCTCGGCGGCGGTGGAGCGAGGAAGTCGGAGACGACGAAGACGAACGTGCCCTGGGGCGCCTCGGTCGGGTGCCGCGTGAGGTGGTCGACCGCGCGGGCGAGCGAGTCGTCGCCTCCGTCGGCGGGCGCCGCCAGCCGCCGCTCGACGAAGGGCGCCGGAAGCGTGTTCCGCGGGGGCAGCCAGGTGATGCCGTCGGCCGGCGCCTCGAGCCAGCCGATCTCGGCCCGCGCCGCGCGGGCGCTCGAGACGACTGCCGCGACGATCTCGCGGACCGCGCGCGGCTTCGACAGGAACGGCAGGGCGTCGTCGTAGAGCGCCATCGACGGCCGGCGGTCGAGGACCACGACGATGCGCGGGGCATCCTCCGCGTACGTCTGCCTGACGACGAACTCGTCGCCGCCGCTGGCCGCCGAGAGGCGCGCCGAGGCGAACCAGTCGATCGACGAGAGCCGGTCGCCGGGACGATAGGGCCGGGTCCCGGCGATGTCCGAGCCCGGCCCGCGCCGCAGGCTGCGCTGCGTGCCGAACACCGTCCCGGCGAGCGGCCGGCGCGGCACCAGCGGGAAGGTCCGCCGCCGCGTCGCCGTCACGGTGCGGAGGCGGGCGGCGGCGCGTCGTCCCAGTCCGGCTCGGGGCGCGGGACGCGCGCCAGGCACGCCGCCTTCACCTCGTCCAGGAGGGCGTCGGCCGAGGCATTCGTCAGCGCGAACGGGTCGAAGATCAGGCGGTGGCCGACGGTCGGGACGAACAGATCCTCGATGTCCGCAGGCTCCACGTGCCCGCGCCCGTGGACGAGCGCCCAGCCGCGGGCCACGCGCTCGAGCGCCAGGCTGCCGCGGACCGACGCGCCGAGCGTGACCGCTTCGAGGTCGCGCGTCGCGCGGACGAGCCCGACGAGCCAGTCGAGCAGGAGCGGGTCGACGTAGACGTCCTCCACCGCCGCCTGGAGCGCCAGGAGATCGTCGAGCCCCACCACCGGCCGCAGGCGCTCGAGCGGGTGGCCGCCCCGCTGCTCGGCGACGATCCGCACCTCCTCGTCCGCGGGCGGATAGCCCCGCGAGGTGCGGACGGCGAAGCGGTCGAGCTGCGCCTCCGGGAGCGGGAACGTCCCCTCCTGCTCGATCGGGTTCTGCGTCGCGAGCACGACGAACGGCCGCGGCTGCGGGTGGGTGACGCCCTCCACGGTGACCTGCGACTCCGCCATCGCCTCGAGGAGCGCGGACTGCGTCTTCGGCAGAGCGCGGTTGATCTCGTCGACGAGCAGCACGTTGGCGAAGACGGGCCCGGGCCGGAACTCGAACTCGCGCGTGCGCTGGTCGTAGACCGACAGGCCCGTGACGTCGGTCGGCTGCAGGTCCGGCGTGCACTGGATGCGGGAGAAGGCCGCGCCGTCGATGCTGCCGGCGAGCGCGCGGGCGAGGATCGTCTTGGCCGTTCCCGGGACGTCCTCGAACAGGACGTGGCCGCCCGCGACCAGCGTCGCCAGGACGAGCTTGACCTGCTCGGGCTTGCCGTGGACGATGCCGTCCAGGTTCCCGGCCAGGCGTCCGGCGACCGCCACGGCGTCCGCGAGTCGCCGCTGAGGCTCCGCTGCGAGCGCATCCGACACGGCGCCATCGTAAGCCTGGGCGCGCCGGTACCGCTTTCGGTTGCGCTTGCAACAATTTGGTGATTGAGTAAGGCGCTGGCCGACTCCAGTCGGCGTCCGATCTCTATCAGGGGGTACGTGCATGCGTTTCGGTAGGTGGGCCGTTCTCTTGGCGGCCACCGCTCTCGTGGTCGCCACCTCGGCGTCCGCGACGCCGTCCGCTCATTCGGCTGCCACTGCAATCGCTCCGATCCCGGCGTTCTCGACCGCGGACTACGCAGCGATTCCGGGTGACAACTGGATCAGCACGGGCGGCAACCTGGCCAACCAGCGCTACTCGTCGCTGGACCAGATCAACACGACGAACGCCGCGAGCCTGACCCAGGCGTGGATGACGCACCTGGACAAGTCGGGGGCGGCGGCGAAGTACTCGCAGGAGGACTCGCCGCTCGAGTACAACGGCGTCCTCTACGTCGTGACGGGCAACGACGACGTGTTCGCGCTCGACGCGACGACCGGCGCCCACCTCTGGACGTACCACTCGCTGACGAACCAGTCGAACGCGACTGTCTGCTGCGGTTGGGACGCGCGCGGGGTGGCGCTCGGCGACGGGAAGGTGTTCGTCGCGCAGCTCGACGGCAACCTGACCGCGCTCGACCAGACGACCGGCCAGGTCGTGTGGCAGACGAAGAACGTCACCTGGCAGGACGGTCAGACGATGACGATGTCGCCGACGTACTACAACGGCATGGTCTACGTCGGCATGTCGGGTGCCGAGTTCGGCGCGCGCGGCTCGGAGACGGCGTACAACGCCGACACCGGCCAGCGCGTGTGGCGCTTCTACAACATCCCGGAGCCGGGCGAGCTCGGCTTCGGCACCTGGCCGGCCAACACCGAGTGGATGCACGGCGGCGGCACGGTGTGGAACAACCCGTCGATCGACCCGACGACCAACACGCTCATCTACACGACGTCGAACGCCGACGCGTGGAGCGGTCGCGGGCCGGGCAACAACCTGTTCACCTCGTCGTTCGTCGCGCTCGATGCGATGACCGGCACGTACAAGTGGCACTTCCAGGTCGTGCACCACGACATCTGGGACTACGACTGCCCGTCGCCGACCGTCCAGTTCGACGTGGCCATCGGGCCGACCATCAAGCACGCCGTGGCGGAGTCCTGCAAGACCGGCTGGATCTACGAGCTCAACCGGGACAACGGCCAGCCGCTGATCCCGGGCAACATCGTGGAGAAGAAGGTCCCGCAGGATGCGTTCCAGCACACCGCGAAGACGCAGCCGTACGTGCAGACGAAGGCCCTCGTCCCGCAGTGCGCACGCCCGCAGGACTTCAAGGGCAACTCGCCGGCCGGCACCCCGTACAAGATCGGGTGCATCTTCACGCCGTACAACACGAAGACCTACGCGGCCTTCGCACCGACGGCGGCAGGCGGGAACAACTGGCCGCCGATCAGCTGGAACCCGAACACGCACTATCTCTACGCGTGTGACTCGAAGACCGACATGGCGCTCGGCGCCGTACCGCAGGCGCTCGTCAAGCCGTACGTCGGCGGCGAGGGCTACACCAACGTCGGCTTCGGCAAGCTCGTCAACTGGGGCGGGACGGTCTCGGCCGTCGACGCCACGACCAACGAGATCGCCTGGCAGAAGGACTACGGCGCGGGCGTGTACTGCTACGGCGGTACGACGACGACCGCCGGCGGGCTCGTGTTCTACGGCACCGCCGACGGCTACCTCCACGCCGTGGACGCCGCCACCGGCAAGGACATCTGGACGTCGCCGAAGATGCTCTACGGCGCCGACGCACCGCCGATCACCTACTCGGTGAACGGCAAGCAGTACGTCGCGATCGTCGACGGCGGCAGCGTCTTCGTGTCCGGCAAGCAGACGGCCGGCCACGGCGACGGTGTGTACGTGTTCGCGCTTCCCAGCTAGCCCGGAAGGCGCGATCTCAGCGTGAAGTCGGGGGCCTCCGGGCCCCCGACTCCGTTCCAGGTGCTACTGTGCAAATTGCTTTCACGATGCAACTGTTTCGTCCTGTGGATCAACCGAACGAAACCCAAACGAACGAAGGAGCAAGGTTGTCTCGCATTCGCATCGCCCTCGCCGGCCTGGTGGCAGTCGTCGCCGTCGTCGGGGTCTTCGCCGGCACGAGCCTCGCCGCCGGCAGCAAGAAGGCGGCCGCGTCGACCACCGTCACGGTGAAGGCGTCCGAGTTCAAGTTCGTCCTCTCCACGAAGTCGGTCGCCAAGGGCAAGGTCGTCTTCAAGGTGACGAACGTCGGCAAGGAGGCCCACAACTTCGTGATCCTCTCCGGCATCAACAAGGCGACGCCGCTCATCCAGCCGAAGAAGACGGCGAACCTGACCGTGACCTTCAAGAAGGCCGGCAAGTACACGTACGAGTGCACCGTCGGCGAGCACGCCGAAGAGGGCATGATCGGGACGCTCACCGTCAAGTAACACCGCTTCCGTGACAGCGCCTCCGCCGTCCGCGACCTCGGCTCCGGCCCGGCCGCGGGCGGCGGGGCGACGTCTTCGGCGTTTGTCCCCGACGGCCGCGCTCGCGGCCGTTCTGCTGCTCGGGGGCTGCGGGTCGAGCGGGTCCGGCTCGTCGGACTGGCCGCTCCCGAACGCCGACCTGAGCGGCACGCGCGCCGTCCACGCCGGGCTCGACGCGACGAACGTCGCCGGGCTGCACGTCGTCTGGCGCTTCCCGCTCCGCTCGAAGCCGACGTTCTCCGGCCTGGTCGCGGCGACACCGGTCGTCGCGGGCGACCGCGTCTTCGTGCAGGACCTGGACAGCAACGTCTTCTCGCTCGCGCGGGACACCGGCCGCCTCGTCTGGCGCCACCTCTTCCGCAGCGAGAGCGGCGGGCCGAACGGCGTCGCGGTCGCCGGCGGCCGCGTCTACGGCAACACGGCCACGACGGCGTTCGCGCTCGACGCCGCGACCGGCACGCTCGACTGGCGCAGGAAGCTGACGACCGCCAAGCAGCCGCTCACGATCGCGCCGGTCGTCGCCCAGGGCGTCGTCGTCACCTCGACGACCGGCGCGTCGCCCGGCGGCCGGGGCGCGGTGGTCGGCCTCGACGCCGCGGACGGACGGGTCCTGTGGCGCTTCGACACGATCGCCGGCCCGTGGCCGTACCCGAAGCTCGCCAACGGCGGCGGCGCGTGGCAGACGCCCACGGTCGACGGGTCGGGGCACGTCTGGGTGGGGACGGCGAACCCGAACCCGTGGGGCGGCAGCAAGCGGTTCCCGAACGGGGGCATGTATCCCGGGCCGGTCCGCTGGACGGACTCGCTGCTCGAGCTCGACCTGCACACGGGCAAGCTGCTCTGGAGCGAGCAGGTGACGCCGCACGACGTGCGCGACTACGACTTCCAGGACCCGCCCGTCCTCGCGGGCTCGCTCGTCGTCGGCGCCGGGAAGGCCGGCCGGGTCACCGCCTGGAACCGCTCCACGCACGCGCGCGTCTGGTCGACGTCCGTCGGCGTGCACACGAACGACACGGGCCCGCTGCCGCGGCACGCCGTCTCGGTCTGCCCCGGTCTCCTGGGCGGGGTCGAGACGCCGCTCGCCGTCGCGGACGGTCGCGTGTTCGCCCCCGTGGTCGACCTCTGCTTCCCCGAGAGCGCCCTCGGCACGTCGCTCGCCGGGTTCCTCACGGCGAACTACGCGAGCGGCCACGGCGAGCTGGTCGCCCTCGACCTGAAGACGGGCAAGCGCCTGTGGACGCGCCGCCTCGCCTCCCCCGACTTCGGCTGCGCAACCGTGTCCGACGACGTCGTCTTCACGGTCACCTACGCCGGCACCGTCCTCGCGTTGCGGGCGTCGAACGGCGAGACGCTGTGGCGCGCGCGGACGCCCGCGGCGGTCAACGCCTGCCCCGCCGTCGCGGGCAAGCTGCTGATCGTCGCCGCGGGCGCGGCGTACACCCAGCCGCGCACCGAACGCGACGAGGTGGTGGCGTATGCGCCGTCGTAGCCTGGTCGCGGCGCCGGCGGCGGTCGCCGCCGCGGCGGCGCTGGCCGGCTGCGGCGCCTCCGGCGGCATCGCACCGCCGCAGATCGCCTCGGCGGTGGTCGTCCCGCCGCGCGGCGCGGTCGTGGACGCCCGCGAATGGGGCAGCCGCGACGTCGCGCTCGCGCGGAAGGGCGGCGTCGCGACCGTCGACGTCGTCGACCCGCAGGGCCACGGGGTCGACGGGCTGACCGTGCGGATCGGCGGGCATACCGCGGCGAGCTGCGGGCCGGGCTGCTACCGCGCGCCCGACCCGGAAGGGCCGGTCGTCGTCCGCATCGGCGCGCACGCGTGGCGCTTCACCGTCTCCGCCGACGCTCCCTCCGGCGCCGCGCTCCTCGCGGCGTCCGCGCGCGCCTATGCCGGGCTGAAGACGGTGCGGCTCGAGCAGCGCCTCGCGTCCGGGCCGGCGAACGCGATCGTGACCCGGTTCGAGTTCGAGGCGCCCGACCGCCTGCGCTACGAGAACGCCGGCGGGTCGCAGGCCATCGTCATCAGCTCGACCCGCTGGGACCGGCCGACCGGCCACGACCCGTGGACGCGCTCCGCGCAGCAGCGGGTCCGCGTGATGCACGTCCCGTGGAGCCGGCCGATCGACGTGCGCCTGGTCGCGCCCCACACGGTCACGTTCTTCGACCTGAGCACGAGAGCCTGGTTCCGAGTCGTCCTCCACCCGGTGTCCAAGCTCCCGACGTCCGTCGGCATGACGGGCATCTCGCACTTCATGGCCAGCCGGTACTCGGGCTTCGACGAACCGGTCCGGATCGCCCCGCCGCGCGGATAGTGTCGCGCGGGTGACTCCGGCCGCCCGCGGACGCCTCTACATCCTCTACGCCGCGCTCGCCTGGTCGACCGCCGGCGTGCTCCAGCGCCAGCTCCGCGTCGACGTGGCGACGCAGCTCGTCGGCCGTGCGTCCTTCGCGACCCTGACGCTGATCGTCTTCGTCGCGGTCACCGAGCGCCGGCGCAGTGTCTCCGCCTTCCGCCGCATGGGCTGGGCCGAGCTCGGGTTCGCCGTGTGCATGGGCGCCTCGTCGGCGGCCTTCATCGTCGCGCTCAACCACACCACGGTCGCCAACGTCCTGCTCTTCCAGGCCGTGTCGCCGTTCGTCGCCGCGTTGCTCGCCTGGGCGGTCCTGCACGAGCACGTCGGGCGCCGCACCCTGGTCGCGATGGCGATCGCCCTCGCCGGCGTGGCGGCGATGGTGGGCGGCCCC
Source organism: Gaiellaceae bacterium (assembly GCA_035546715.1). Taxonomy (GTDB): domain Bacteria; phylum Actinomycetota; class Thermoleophilia; order Gaiellales; family Gaiellaceae; genus PALSA-600. The sequence continues at coordinate 20,958 of DASZWI010000194.1, forward strand.
GGCGGCGCGTCGCTGGGCGTGGCGATCGCGTGCGGCATGTCGGTCCTCTTCGCCGTGGGGCTCGTCTTCGCGCGCCACCGCGCCGACATCTCGATGGGCCCGGCGACGTGCCTCGCGCAGCTCGGGATCGTCGTGCTCGCCGCCCCGGTCGGCCATCCCGGCCGGATCGGGACGCACGACCTCGCCTATCTGATCGGCCTCGGCGTCGGTCAGATCGGGCTCGGCCTGGTCTTCCTCGCGCTCGGCGCGCGGCTCATCCCGGCGGCCGAGGTGGCGCTGATCTCGCTGCTCGAGGTCGTGCTCGGGCCGCTCTGGGTGTGGCTCGCCGACGGCGAGCGCCCCGCGACGGCGACGCTGATCGGCGGCGCCGTCGTCGTGGTCGCCGTCGGGATCCAGACCACCGCCGGGGACGCGACGGTTCCCCGCCGAGCGCCTCGGCGTCTTCGCAAGGATGTAGGAATGGAGATCGGCGAACACACTCCCCTGTGATGGGGGCAACGCGATGACGGGCGACGAGCTGCGCCTCGCCCTGGACGGGCTCGCCCGCAACCTGGCCTACTCGTGGCAGCCGCGGATCCGCGCGCTCTTCCGCGAGCTCGACGAGGTCGACTGGCACGAGTCCGACCACAACCCCCTCGTCCTGCTGCTCGGCCTCTCCGACGCGCGCCTCGAGCGGGCGGCCGAGAACGCGGACTTCGTGGCCCGGGTCCAGGCGGCGCAGGCCGCGCTGGCCGACGAGCTCGAGCGCCCCGCCTGGTGGGACGACCAGCCCGACGCGCCCGAGGACTTCCAGGTCGCCTACTTCTCGACGGAGTTCGCGCTCGACGAGAGCGTGCCCGTCTACTCGGGCGGCCTCGGCGTGCTCGCGGGCGACCATCTGAAGTCGGCGTCCGAGCTCAACGTCCCGCTCGTCGGCGTCGGCCTCTTCTACGACCGCGGCTACTTCCGGCAGTGGCTCGACGACGAGGGCTGGCAGCGCGAGCGCTACCCGCTCAACGACCCGAGCCGCCTGCCGCTGACGCTCGAGCGCGGCGCCGACGGGTCGCCGCTCCTCGTGCAGCTCGAGCTCGCATGCGAGGCGGTCGCCGCCCGGATCTGGCGCGCCGACGCCGGCCGAACGCGCCTCTACCTGCTCGACACGAACGTGCCCGACAACAGCGCTGCCGCGCGCGCCGTCACCGACCGCCTCTACGGCGGCGATCGCGAGCACCGCATCCGGCAGGAGATCCTGCTCGGCGTCGGCGGCGTTCGCGCGCTGCGCAAGCTCGGCCTCGCGCCGACGGTCTTCCACATGAACGAGGGCCATTCCGGGTTCCTCGTGCTGGAGCGCCTCCGCGAGCTGGTGGCGGACGGGTACGAGCTCGACGACGCGCTGGAGCACGTGCGCAGGTCGACGGTCTTCACGACCCACACGCCGGTCCCGGCCGGCAACGAGGTCTTCGATCCCGCCCTCGTCAAGCGATATCTCGCCGGGCACGTCGCGGCGATCGGCCTCGAGTGGGACGACTTCCTCGCGCTCGGCCGGGCCGATGAGGAGGAGAAGCTGTTCGGCCTGACCCCGTTCGCCCTGCGCACGTCGGGTCGCGCCAACGGCGTCTCGGCGCTGCACGGCGCCGTGGCCCGGGAGATGTGGCAGGCGGTGTGGCCCGAATGCGAGTCGGTCGACGACGTGCCCATCGGCCACATTACGAACGGGGTGCACGCGCGCACCTGGGTCGGCAGCGCGCTCGCCGAGCGCCTGAACGGCGACTGGTCGGCCGTCCGCGCGCTGTCCGACGAGGAGCTGTGGGAGATCCACCGCGCGCAGAAGGAGCAGCTGCTCCGGCACATCCGCCGCGTCGCGGAGGTGCGGCACGACGGCGACACCCTGACGATCGGGTTCGCGCGCCGCTTCGCGACGTACAAGCGCGCCGGGCTGCTCTTCTCCGACCCCGACCGGGTCGCGAAGCTCGTCACCTCGCCCGACCGGCCGCTGCGGATCGTGCTCGCCGGCAAGGCGCACCCGGCCGACGAGGGCGGGAAGGAGCTGATCCGCCAGATCTGGCAGCTCTCGCGCGACCCGCGCTTCGAGGGCAGCGTGGTCTTCCTCGAGGACTACCAGATGACCCTCGCCCGCCGACTCGTGCACGGCGTCGACGTGTGGCTGAACACGCCGCTGCGGCCGCAGGAGGCGAGCGGCACGAGCGGGATGAAGGCCGCGATGAACGGGGCCGTCAACCTCTCGATCCTCGACGGCTGGTGGGACGAGGGCTTCGACCCCGAGACCGGCTTCGCCATCCCCGGCGGAGACGACGACGCGGCGGACGCGGAGGCGCTCTACGACGTGCTGGAGACGCAGGTCGTGCCGGCCTACTACGACCGCGACGAGCGCGGGCTGCCGCCGCGCTGGCTCGCGCTGATGCGCGCGTCGATCGAACGGCTGGGCGAGCAGTTCAACACGAACCGCATGGTGCGCGAGTACGTCGAGTCGATGTACCTGCCGGCGCACCGCGACGCCGCCGCGCTCGCGGCGGCGCTCGCCCCGGCGACGTGATGCGGGCGTACAGCTACGCCGCCGGCAGCGTGAGGCTCTCGATGTCGCGCGGGTAGTCGGTCAGCTTCTCCATGCCGTCCTCGGTGACGACGACCGTGTCGGAATGGCGGAAGCCGCCGACCGCCGGGTCGTAGACGCCCGGCTCGATCGTGAAGACCATGCCCGGCTCCAGCACGGTGTGGTCGCCGACGTCGAGGAACGGCGCCTCGTGGTTGCGCAGCCCGATGCCGTGCCCGGTGTGCTGCCGCCAGTACGGCAGCAGGTCGTTCTCCTCGAAGTACCGCAGCACCGCCGTGTCGACATCCGAGCAGGTGGCGCCCGGCCGCACCGCGGCGAAGGCCACGTCCTGCGCGGCCACGGTGTGGTCGAAGAGACGGCGCATCTCGTCGGTCGGCGGCCCGACGATCAGCGCGCGCTCGAGCTCGGCGTTGTAGCCCCAGATCGGCGCGCTCGTCTCCGTCACGAGCACGTCGCCCACCTGGAACTCGATGTTGTGCGCCACGGCGTGCGCCCACGCGCTGCGACGGCCGATCTGGCCGCGGTAGCCGGCGGACACGCCGGACGACGAGGAGAGGCCGCCGCCGTAGCGATCCCCGAGCTCGGCCAGCAGCGCGAGGGTCGCCTCGTGACCGGCGCGGAGGCTCGCCTCCGCCTCGGTCGCGCCGGGCCGCGAGTACTCCTGGAGCAGCCGGTGCGCGTGCGCGCACCAGCGTCCGCTCTCGCGGATGAGCGCCAGCTCGGCCTCGCTCTTGCGGGCCATCATCCCCTCGATCGTGTTGCCGAGCAGCACGACGGTGGCGCCCGTCACCTCGCTCAGCGGCGGCCCCTGGTAGCCGAGGATGCCGGGGTAGCCGTCCTGGTCGGCGCCGATCGCCTCGCGCAGGCCGAGATCGGCGACGACGCGCGCGAGGATCGCCATCGGGTGCTCGACGCCGGGGTACTCGGGGTACGACTCGACCCGGGCGAAGTCCGCCTCGGCGCGCGTGCGCTCCACCTCGAACTCCGGGACGAAGATCGCCGACTCGCCGCCGGCGCTCTCCGCGTAGACGACCGGGCGCTCGTTGGAGAGGAACCAGAAGCCCGTGAAGTACTGGATGGCGTCCGCGCCGAAGAGGACGTAGCCGGTCAGCCCGAGGCCGCGCACGTGCTCGAGCAGGCGCTCGCGGCGCTCGCGCAGCTCGGCGGCGGGGATGCCCGTGATCGGTTGGGTGCGGTCGTCCATCTGGCCTCCGTGTCGTGTGTTTACCCAGTCCACTAGCGGACTATTGCAATACCGGCGAACCCGAAGTACGTTTGCCGGGCATGCGCGTGCGCACGTCCAGCCCTGCCCAGGGCACGCCGCGCTCCCCGAGCGGCTTCTGCCACCCAGCCGCCTTCTGGCTGGGCAGCGCCGCGGTCACCGCGGGCGTGCTCCTGCACCTCCCGATGTTCCTCGGCGCCAAGGACGACGGCTACATGCTCAAGGGCATGCCGATGGACACGTGGATGCTCGTCGGCATGGGCCTGATGGCCGTCGGCTACGCGGCCGTCCTCGTCGGGCTCGCTCCTCGCTTCGGCCGCCCCGGCGCCGACCTGGCAGGCGTCGAGGTGCGGGCGCTCGACGCGGGCGGGCTGAAGGCGGCGCACCTCAAGCTGATGCTCGTGCTGACGCTCGCCGTCGCCGTCGACACGCAGAAGCCCTTCACGTTCACGTTCATCATCCCGGGCGTCGCGAGCGAGTACGACCTGAAGTCGCCGTCGCACCCCGCTCCGGGACACTGGCCGGTCGCGCTCTTCCCGTTCATCGGCATCGTCGGGACGGTGCTCGGGTCGCTCCTCTGGGGACGCCTCGGTGACAGCATCGGCCGCCGCGCGTCGATCCTGCTCGCGTCGGCGCTGTTCATCGGCACGGCGATGTGCAGCGCGATGCCCGCGTTCCACTGGAACCTCGCCGCCTGCTTCTTCATGGGCATCGCGGCGGGCGGCCTGCTGCCGATCGCCTACTCGCTGCTCAGCGAGACGATCCCGGCCCAGCGGCGCGGTGAGGCGATCGTGCTGGTCGCCGGCATCGGCACCGCGCTCGGGTTCCTGTTCGCAAGCTGGACGGCCCACTGGCTGATCCCGACCTACGGCTGGCGGATCATGTGGTTCCTGGGCATCCCGACCGGGCTCGTGCTGATCCTGCTCAACCACTGGATCCCGGAGTCCCCGCGCTTCCTGCTCGCGAACGGCTACGCGGACGAGGCCCGGAAGGCGATGGCCGAGTTCGGCGTCGAGGTGGTCGAGCACCCGGCGCCCCTCGAGCCCGCCGCGCTGCCCGTGCCCGCAGCGCGCACCGGACTGGTCGCGGTCTTCCGGAGCCCCTACCGCCTGATCACGCCGGTGCTCGTCGTCTACGGCCTGGCGTGGGGCCTGGTCAACTTCGGCTTCCTCGTCTGGCTGCCGGTGTACGTGTCCAAGGCGGGTGTCCAGGCGAGCCAGGTGACGACGATCCTCGCCAAGGCGGCGCTGTTCGCCGTGCCCGGCTCGGTGGTGGTCGCCTGGCTGTACGGGCGCTGGAGCAGCCGCGGCACGCTCGTCCTCACCTCGGCGGTGGAGGGAGCGACGCTCCTCTCGTTCGCCGCCTGGGGCGGCTCGATCGTCCATCGGACCGGCCTGTTCACGGCGCTCGTCGTGCTGCTGCTCATCTCGCTGTGGGCGACGATCTCGGCGCTCTCGCCGTACAGCTCCGAGCTCTACCCGACCGCGATCCGCGGCGCGGGCTCGGGCGTGGCGGCGGGCGCGACGAAGCTCGGCGGCGTCGTCGCCCTCGGCATCGCCGTGCTGTCCTGGGCGCCGCCCGGTCTCGCGGGCGCCGCGCTGCTCGGCGCCGTCCCCGCCGTCGCCGGGGCGCTCCTGCTCGTGTTCGCCGGCATCGAGACCCGCGGGCGCAGGCTCGAGGAGATCGCAGCGGCTCCGGCAGCCCACGCGACGCAGCCATGACGACCGCGCCGGCGCGCACGCCGCCGGGGGCGCACGCCCTGCGTGTGGCCGGTCGAACCTACCCCGTGATCCTCCCGTCGTGGAAGGACCCGCGGCTCCACCTCTCCTCGACGTTCATCGTCCTGCACACGCTCGGCCAGGTCGAGTTCCACTTCCGCCTGTCGTTCCCCCAGATCGCCGTCTCGATCCTGACCTGCGCCCTCATCGAGCTCGTCGTCACGTTCTGGCAGAAGCAGGTGATCCTGTGGCCGGCGAGCGCCATGCTGACCGGCAACGGCATCGCGTTCATCATGCGCGTCCCGGGGACCCAGCACGGCGACTGGTGGAGCCTGCACGGCTGGTGGGTCTACGTCGGCACCGGCGCGGTCGCGATGGCGTCCAAGTACCTCGTCCACTTCCGTGGCAAGCACGTCTTCAACCCGTCGAACATCGCGCTCGTCCTCTGCTACCTGATCCTCGGCAGCGGGCGCTCCGAGCCGCTCCAGTTCTGGTGGGGGCCGCTCTCGCCCGCCCTCGTGATCGCGCTCGCCGTCATCGTCACCGGCGCCTTCGTGGTGCTCTCGCGGGTCGGGCAGCTCGGCGTCGCCATCCTCTTCTGGCTCTCGTTCTCGAGCTCGCTCGGCGTCCTGGCGCTGAGCGGCCACGCCTTCTCGGCGAACTGGCACCTCGGCCCCGTCGCCGACGGCTACTTCTGGAAGGTCCTCGTGTTCTCGCCGGAGGTCTTCATCTTCCTGGCGTTCATGATCACCGACCCGAAGACGTCGCCCGCCACGGCGCGCGGCAAGCGGATCTACGCCGTGACGATCGGCCTGCTCGCCACGCTGCTGATCGCGCCGCTGCAGACCGAGTTCGGCGCGAAGGTGGCCCTGCTCGGCGCGCTCGCGATCGTCTGCGCGGCGCAGCCGTTCCTCGTGCTCGGCCGGGAGGCGCTCGCCCGGCGGCAGGCTGCCAGCACGGGCTTCCGGCCGCGCCTCCCGCGCCGCCGTCCGGTGCTCGGCGCGCTCGCGGCCGTGGGCGCTGCCTCCTTCGCGGGCCTGATCGTCGCGGCCGGCAGCCCCGCCCGCTCGGTCGCGTCGCTCTCGACGGCGGCCCTCGACGGGTCCGTGCCCGTGACGATCGCCGACACGACCGGCATCGTCGCGATCACCCCCCAGACGGGTCGCCGGATCGCCGCCGACGCCGTCGACGACCTCCGGCTGACGGGCCTCGCGCTCGGCCGGCGCGACCCGGCCCGGGCCGCGAGCGCTGCGAGCGGTCGCTACCTGACGCAGCTGCAGGCGCGCATCGCCGCGTCGGCCGGCAAGCCGCTCGTCGTGTCGAGCTACCGCGTCGCGTCGGTGCATCTGCGGCTGCTGCCGGCCGTCGGACAGGCGCCGCCGACGGTCGTGGCGACGCTGTCCGGACAGGTGACGCCGCTCACCTACGCCCCCGGATCGCCGGCGCCCCGGAGCGGCAGGGCGTCCGCGTTCACGCGCGACTTCGAGCTCGCCCAGAGGGGCGACCGCTTCGTGCTCGTCGGCGAGGGCGCGGCGGCCCAACCCGCAGCCATGCCGCCGGCGAGCCTGGTGGATGCGAACCGCTCGAAGGGCAACGGCTCGTTCGCGAAGCTGCGGCTCGTCGACGTCGCGTCGAAGCTGGGCGTCGACTTCCGCCAGGACGCGTTCCGCTACTCGATGGCCTACGACCCGCAGGCGATGATGGGCGGCGGCGTCTGCTGGATCGACTACGACGGCGACGGGCGCCTCGACCTCTTCGCCGTCAACTCGTACACCGACGGCGACATGCCCAGGTTCGAGGACCACGGCGGCCTGCCGCCGAGCGCCCTGTTCCACAACGTCGGCGGCCGGTTCGTCGACGTCGGCAAGGCCTCGCACGCGGACATCCGCGTCAAGGGGACCGGCTGCGTCGCGGCCGACCTGAACGGGGACGACCGCACCGACCTCGTCGTCACCTCGGCCTACGGCGTCGACGTCCTGTGGAACGAGGGCAACGGGACGTTCGCGAGGCAGTCCCTGCCGGCGCCGTACGGCTGGTACGCCGGCGCTGCGGTCGCGGACGTGAACGGCGACGGCCGCCCCGACCTGTTCGTCGCGGGCTACACGAACATGGCCCACCGGATTCCGGACTCGATCGCCGGCTTCCCGACCAACTACGACGGCGTGCGCGACCTGCTCTACCTCAACGCGGGCAACGCGGCCGACGGTCGCGCGACGCTGCGGGAGGCGGGCGTCGCGGCCGGGCTCGAGTCGTCGCACTTCAGCCACGGCCTGGGCGCGACCTTCACGGACGTGAACGGCGACGGCCGGCCCGACCTCTACGTCGCGAACGACGAGGACCCGAACCAGCTCTACCTGGACGAGCCCGGCGGGCCGCTCGGGTTCCACTTCGTCGAGGCCGCGAAGCGGTACGGCGTCGACGACCCGAACGCGGGCATGGGGATCGCCGAGGGCGACGTCAACGGCGACGGCCGGCCGGACCTCTTCGTCACGAACTCGCGTGGCCAGCCGCACGCCGCCTACGAGAGCGCGGCGCCGGCGGCGGGCCGGACGTACACGCCGGAGGCGGCGAAGTTCGCAGCCGTGCTCGACCGCCGCCAGACGGTCGGCTGGGGCGACTCGTGGGTCGACTTCGCCAACAGCGGCGACCCGGCCCTGATCGTCGCGAACGGCGCCATCCCGGTGACGAGCCTGAAGAAGGACGTCGAGCCGATCCAGGTCCTCCAGGGTCTGGGCGGCGCCCGGTTCGCGAACGCGAGCGGCATCGTCGACCCCGCGGGCCTGCCGAAGATCATCGGGCGCGGCCTGGCCGCCGCCGACTTCGCCAACGACGGCCGGATGGGCGTCGCGATCAACACGATCGGCGGCCCGCTCGTCCTCCTCCAGGACACCGGCCCGGTCGGGCACTGGCTGGAGGTGGCGCTCCAGGGCTTCTCGGCCGGCGCCGTCGTCACGGCGACGCTGCCCGACGGCCGGACGCTCGTCGACGAGCTCCACGCGGGCAGCAGCTACCTCTCGTCGGAGGACCCCCGCGCCCACTTCGGCCTGGGCGACGAGACGACCGTCGCGAAGCTGACGATCCGCTGGCCCGACGGCCGCGTGACGCGCCTGACGAACGTCCGCGGCGACCGGATCCTGTCGGTCGCGCGGCCGCGCTCCTAGGAGTCAGAGCCGCGCGGGGGCGGCGAGGCGGTACCCCTGCGTTTCGGCGCTCGCCGAGGCGACGCCACGAGGGGAACTCATTCCGGGACGTCGAGGGTGCGGTACGCGATCGTCTCGCGCGCACCGGTCCGGCCCGAGCGGACGATGGCGTCGCACGCCTCGGCGGCGCGGTAGCCGTCCTCGAAGGTCGCGCCGACCGGGCCGACCTCCGTGTCGTCGGCGATCGCCCGCAGCATGTGGTGCAGCTCGTGGACGAACGTGTCGCCCCAGCCGATGATGTGCCCCGGCGGCCACCAGTGCTCCCACCACGGGTGG
>DASZWI010000195.1:0-2886 GCA_035546715.1 Gaiellaceae bacterium
GACGCGGACGTTGTCGCCACGACTCGTCGTGAAGTCGAGCCGGTCGACGAAGGCGCGCGGCGTCTGGCGCAGCATCACGAACACGTCGCGGACGGAGGTGGCGATCTCGGGCGCGCCGCCGCCGCCCGGCAGCCGCACCCGGGGCGCCGCGTAGTCGCCGATCACGGTGCTGTTGAGGTTCCCGTGCCGGTCGATCTGCGCCGCGCCCAGGAATCCGACGTCGATGCGGCCGCCCTGGAGCCAGTAGGCGAACATCTCCGGGACGGAGACGACGGCGTCGGCGGTCTCCGCCAGCTCGCCGTCCCCGATCGAGAGCGGCAGCGTCGTCGGCTTGGCCCCGATCGTGCCGCTCTCGTACACGAGGACACAGCCCGGTGCGTGCGTGCGCCGTGCCAGGTTCGCGGCGAGACTGGGCAGGCCGATGCCGACGAAGCAGACGGTGCCGTCGGTCAGGCGGCGGGCCGCCTCGACCGCCATCATCTCGTCCGCGGTGTAGGTCGCGGCCACCGTCACGCCGCCACCGCCTCCAGGCTGCGGCGGTACTCGTCGACGTCGCCGGTGTCGAGCACGTGCCGCTGCATCCACGCGGCGAACGCCTCGCGGTCGCGGCTGATCGCCTCCCAGCCGACGTAGAACTCGTTGTCGCGGTCGTAGTAGCCGTGCGCGTACGACGGGTGGGCGCCGCCCGGGGCGAGCGAGACCGCGTCGATCGTCCAGGCCGGGATGACGACGCCGCCCGGGCGGAGCTCCAGCTCGTCGACGACCTCCTCGACGGTGACGATCGCCCGCGCCGCGGCGAGTACCGTCTCCTTCTGTACGCCGGAGATGCCCCAGAGCTGCACGTTGCCGGCGCGGTCGGCCTGCTGCGCGTGGACGATGCCCACGTCGGGGCGGTGCGCCGGCACGGCCGCGAGCTCCTCGCCGGTGAACGGGCAGGTGACGAGCCGCACCCGCGTGTGCGGCGGCAGGTCGGTTCCGGCGTAGCCCCGCAGCAGCCCGAACGGGAGGTTCGCGGCGCCGGCGGCGTACGCGGCCGCCATGCCGGCGTGCGAGTGCTCCTCGAGCTCGAGCGGCACGGGCCAGGCGTGCTCGACCGCGTCCCGCAGGCGGTGCAGCGACCCGACACCGGGGTTCCCGCCCCACGAGAAGACGAGCTTCCGCGCGCACCCCATCCCGATCAGCTGGTCGTAGACGACGTCGGGCGTCATCCGGACGAGCGTCAGGTCGCGGCGGCGCTGCCGGATCAGCTCGTGGCCCGCGGCGTGCGGGATCAGGTGCGTGAATCCCTCGAGCGCGACGACGTCCCCGTCCCGGACGAGGCCGGCCACTGCCTCCTTGAGCGGGACGAGCTCGCCCATCAGAACGGATACGGATGCGACCCGCTCTGCACCGTCACCCAGTGCACGTCGGTGAACTCGTCGACGACCGCCGTGCCGCCGAAGCGCCCGAAGCCGGAGTCCTTGACCCCGCCGAACGGCATCTGCGGCTCGTCGCCGACCGTCTGCTCGTTGACGTGGACGATGCCCGCCTGGATCTCCTGCGCCAGCGCGAGGCCGCGGTCGGTGTCGGTCGTGATGATCCCCGACGACAGCCCGTACGCCGTCGCGTTCGCCCGCTCGACCGCCTCCTCGGCGCTGTCGACGACCTCGATCGACGCGACGGGACCGAAGGTCTCGTGCTGCGCGAACTCCGAGTCCGCCGGGACGTCGGCCAGCAGCGTCGCCTGGAAGCACGGGCCCACCGCCTCTCCGCCGGCGAGCAGCTTCGCGCCCTGGGCGACCGCGTCCTCGACCCGCGACCGCACCATGTCGAGCGCGCTCTCGTTGATCAGCGGCCCGATCACCGTGTCGTGCTCGGCCGGGTTCCCGACCTTCAGGCCCTTGACCTTCTCGGCGAGCTTGGCGGTGAACTCCTCCGCGATCGGCCGCTCGACGATCAGCTTGCGCGTCGACATGCAGATCTGCCCCTGGTGCAGGTACGCGCCGAACGCAGACGCGTTCACGGCGTAGTCGACGTCGGCGTCGGCCAGGACGATCAGCGGGTTCTGGCCGCCCAGCTCGAGCACCACGCGCTTGAGCTGGCGCCCGGCCGCCTCGGCGAGCTTGCGCCCGACCGCGGTCGAGCCGGTGAAGTTGATCCGGCGGACGTGCGGGCTCTCGACGAGCTCGTCGCCGATCGCCGCGGCGTCGCCGGGCGCGTGCGTGACGACGTTCAGCACGCCGGCGGGGAGCCCGGCCTCGGCGAAGATCTCGGCCCAGAGCAGACCGCCAGCGTACGGGGACAGCTCCGACGGCTTCAGCACGACGGTGTTGCCGAGCGCCATGGGCGCGGCGATGGAGCGCGCCGAGAGGATCAGCGCCGCGTTCCACGGCGCGATCGCGCCGACGACGCCCACCGGCCGGCGGAGGCCCATGGAAAACGCGCCCGTGTCGGACGGGATCACCTCGCCGAGCGGCGCGTACGCGAGCGCGGCCGCCTGCCGGAAGAGCCCCGACACGAAGTGGAACTGGAACATCGAGAAGCCGAAGGCCGCGCCCGTCTCGCGGATCAGCCAGTCCGCCACCTCGTCGGCGCGGCTCTCGAGGATGTCCGCCGCCTTGAGGAAGACGCGCTGACGCTCCGCGGGCGGCGTCTTCGACCAGGCGGGGAACGCCGCCGCCGCGGCTTCCACCGCGGCGCGCGCGTCGGCGCGCTTGCCGGCCGGGACGCGCGCGACGATGTCGCCGGTGAACGGATCGAGGTCGTCGAAGGAGGCGCCGTCGGCGGCGCCCACCCACCGGCCGTCGAGGAACTGCTGGAGCTCGCGAATGTCGGTCTGCACGCTCGTCACGTGTCGCTCCTTTCGGTGGTGGCCGGTGTGGGCTCTCCGAGCTCGCGGAGGCGGTA
>DASZWI010000196.1:0-1969 GCA_035546715.1 Gaiellaceae bacterium
CCGGGCACGACGCGCGAGGTCCTCCAGCCGGTCCTCGAAGCGGGCAGCGGCCTGAAGGCCGGCGCCGACTTCCACCTCGCGTACGCCCCGGAGCGGGTCGACCCGGGCCGCACCGACTTCACGACGAAGACGACGCCGAAGGTCGTCGGCGGCATCGACGCGGCGTCGACCGCGGCCGCCGCCGAGCTGTACGGGCGCGCGATCGACCACGTGCACACCGTCTCGACCGCCGACGCCGCCGAGCTGACGAAGCTGCTCGAGAATATCTTCCGCTCGGTCAACATCGCGCTCGTCAACGAGCTCGCCCAGCTCTGCGACCGCATGGACATCGACGTCTGGGAGGTCATCGACGCCGCAGCGACGAAGCCGTTCGGCTTCAGCTCGTTCAAGCCGGGCCCGGGCCTCGGGGGCCACTGCATCCCGCTCGATCCGTACTACCTCGCCTGGAAGGCGCGGGAGTTCGACTTCAACACACGCTTCGTCGAGCTGGCCGGCGAGATCAACAACAACATGCCGTACTTCTGCCGGTCGGTCATCTCGCAGGCCCTGAACCACGGCGCCCAGCGCTCGCTGAAGGGCTCGAAGATCCTGATCGTCGGCGTCGCGTACAAGCCGGACATCGACGACTGCCGCGAGTCGCCGGCCGAGAAGATCGTCGACCTCCTGCGGAACGCCGGGGCCGACGTCTCGTACCACGACCCGTTCGTCCCCGAGTTCGACGGGCTCACGTCCGTCGCCCTCGAGCCCGAGGGCTACGACTGCGTGGCCATCGTGACGAACCACTCGGGGATCGACTACGGCGACCTCGTCCGCCGGGCGAACGTCGTCGTCGACTTCCGGAACGCCACCAAGGGCCACGAGGTGGACGGCAAGGTCTGGAAGCTGTGAGCGCGGACCGGCCGCGCGTCGGTGTCGTCGGCCTCAACTACTGGGGCCCGAACCTGGTCCGCAACTTCGACGAGCTCGCCGACCTCGCGTGGCTCTGCGACCTCGAGGAGGAGCGCCGGGAGCGGCTCGGCGCCCGCTATCCCGCCGCGCGCGTCACCGCCGACTACGCCGACCTGCTCGGCGACGACACGCTGGACGCGATCGTCGTCGCCACGCCGGTGCCGACGCACTACGCCCTTGCGAAGCAGGCGCTCGAGGCAGGTAAGCACGTCTTCGTCGAGAAGCCGCCCGCGACGCGCGCCGCCGAGATGGACGAGCTGGTGCAGCTGGCGCAGGCAGGCGACCGCGTGCTCATGCCGGGCCACCTGCTGCTCTACCACCCCGGCGTGCTGAAGCTGAAGGAGCTGGTCGACGGCGGCGAGCTGGGCGACGTCCTCTGCGTCTACGGCAACCGACAGAACCTCGGCATCGTCCGGACGAACGAGAACGCGCTGTGGTCGCTCGGCGTGCACGACCTGAGCGTCATCCTCTACCTGCTCGACGAGGACCCGGAGCTGGCGGTCGCCAACGGCCGTGACTTCCTCACGCCGGGGGTCGAGGACGTCGTCTTCTGCTACCTCCGCTTCCCCTCCGGGAAGATCGCGCACATGCACCTGTCGTGGCTCGACCCGCACAAGATGCGGCGGATGACCGTCGTCGGCCGCGAGAAGATGGTCGTCTTCGACGACATGGAGCTCGAGCGGAAGGTGACGATCTACGAGAAGTCGCCGTGGAAGCGGGCGGAGACGTACGGCGAGTGGCAGACCCGCTCCGGCGACATCTTCATCCCGAAGATCGCGACGGACGAGCCGCTGCGCCTCGAGTGCCAGCACTTCCTGCGCCTCGTCGCAGGCGAGGGCGACCGCGCGAAGGTCGCGCTCGTCGGCGCCCGCGTCGTGCGCGCGCTCGAGATGCTCACGGACTCCCTCGGTGGCTGACGTCCACCCCACTGCCGTCGTCCACCCGGGCACGGTGCTCGGGGAGGGCGTGCGCGTGCTCGAGTACGCGGTGATCGGCAAGCAGCCGTCCCTCGGCGCGAAGT
>DASZWI010000197.1:0-11575 GCA_035546715.1 Gaiellaceae bacterium
GCCGCGGCCGGGGGCGACGTCGCTGCGCTGCGCGCCGAGGCCGAGGCGCTCGCCGCCCGGGCCGCCGAGGCGGCCGCGCTCGCTGAGGAGACCGCGGAACGGGCGCGCCGCGCGGCGCGCGCGCTCGCCGAGGCCGACCCCGCGCGGCACCGCAAGCCGAACGAGCTCGTGCTCGAGCGGCTGCTCGACGGGGCGCGGCGTCTCCACGCGGCGCTCGCGACGGACGTCTCGCGGTTCGAGGAGCCGGTGCGCGCCCGCGCGGAGGCGCAGGCCGCCCGGACGACGGAGCTCGGCGGCGAGCTGCGCCGCCTCGGCGCCGAGGAGGTCGAGCTCCGGCGGGCGGCGGGAGAGGCGGGGGAGCGGCTCGCCGCGATCGACGTCGAGCTGGCCCGGATCGAGGCCGAGCGCGAGGAGGCCGGCCGGCGGCTCGAAGCCGCCGGCGCAGAGCCGGCGGAGGGCGACGACCGGAACGAGCTCGCGGAGCGGCTGGCGCGGCTCGAGCGCCGCCGCGAGCAGCTCGGGCAGGTCAACCCGCTCGCCAAGGAGGAGTACGAGGCCGAGCAGGAGCGGCTGGCGGAGCTGAGCGAGCAGCGGGTCGATCTGGAGCGGAGCCTCGAGGAGCTCGAGAAGCTCCGCGACGACCTGACGAAGACGGTCGAGACGCGGTTCGCCGAGACGTTCGCCGCCGTCGAGACGCACTTCCAGGAGGTGGCGGCGACGCTCTTCCCGGGCGGCGAGGGCCGTCTGCGGGCGACGGACCCCGAGGACGAGGGCGAGGAGCCCGGTATCGAGGTCGAGCTGCGCCCGGCCGGCAAGCGCGTGACCCGGCTCAGCCTCCTGTCCGGCGGCGAGAAGGCCCTGGGCGCGATCGCGTTCCTCTTCTCGCTCTTCCTGGCCCGGCCGAGCCCGTTCTACCTCCTCGACGAGGTCGAGGCGGCGCTCGACGACACGAACATCGGCCGCTTCACGGAGCTCCTCCGGACCTACGCCGACCGGGCCCAGTTCATCGTCATCACGCACCAGAAGCGCACGATGGAGGCGGCCGACGTGCTCTACGGCGTCACGATGGGCCAGGACGGCGTGTCGCAGATCCTGTCGCGGCGCCTGCCGCGCGACGAGGAAGCGGTCGCGAGCGCGTGAGCGTGCGCAGCCGAAAGCCGGTCAAGCCGGTGAACGACCTCGAGTACGTGCTCGAGGTTGTCGACCTGCTGTGGGAGAGCGGCGTCCGGGCGTGGATCTTCGGCGGCTGGGCCGAGGAGCTGCGGGGGCTCGCTCCGCCGCGGGAGCACGCCGACGTCGACCTCCTGTACCCGGCCCGCGACTGGACCCGTGTCGACGCGCTCGATCTCGACTGGATCGTCGCCAAGCGCTTCCCGTGGAAGCGCGCGTTCACGCATCGGGACGTGACGGTCGAGCTGTTCCTCGTCGAGCGCGACGAGCGCGGCTGGCACACGAACCTGAAGCGCCGCCGTCACGACTGGCCCGACAACGTCTTCTCGACGAACGGCCGCCTCCCGGTCGCGAGCACGGCCGCCCTGGCCGGCTACCGGGCGGCGCACATACGCGCCGCGTAGAGAACCGCCGCAGGCGGTTTCTCTAATGTCCGCCCTCGTGGCACGCAGCTGGGCAGAGCTCCTCGGGGACGCCGAAGGGCCGCAGGAGACCGAGACCGAGCGGCGCGGGCTCTTCGGACGCCTGCGCGAGTCGCTCGGCAAGTCGCGGCGCGCTCTCACCGAGCAGCTGCAGGTCGCGGCGTTCGACCCGGCCGACGACGCCTCGTGGGAGCGGCTCGAGGAGGCGCTCATCTACGCCGACGTCGGCGTGCGCGCGACCGCCGAGCTCGTGCGGCGTCTCGAGGCCCGGCAGGACCTCTCCGACCTGAACGCGGCGCTCGCCGAGGAGATCGCGGCTCTCTTCGGGGCGCCGGCGACGCTCGCGGTCGACCACCGGCCGGCGGTGATCCTCGTCGTCGGCGTCAACGGCACCGGCAAGACGACCACGATCGGCAAGCTCGCGAACAAGCTGCGCGAGCACGGCCGCGGGGTGACGCTCGGCGCCGCCGACACGTTCCGGGCGGCGGCGGAGGAGCAGCTCGAGATCTGGGCGCAGCGCGCGGGCGCGCGCTTCGTGGGGGGAGAGCGGGGCGCGGATCCCGCTGCCGTGGCGTTCGACGCGGTGGCCGCCGGCGACGACGTCGTGATCGTCGACACCGCCGGGCGCCTGCACACGCAGACGAACCTGATGGACGAGCTGGCGAAGGTCCGCCGCGTCATTGCCGGGCGGGTCGACGGCGCGCCGCACGAGACGCTCCTGGTCGTCGACGCGACGACCGGCCAGAACGGCCTCCAGCAGGCCCGACTCTTCGACGAGACGGTCGGCGTGACGGGGGTGGCGCTGACGAAGCTCGACGGCTCGGCGAAGGGCGGCATCGCGGTCGCGATGGCGTACGAGCTCGGCCTGCCGGTGAAGCTCGTCGGCGTCGGCGAGGGCCTGGACGACCTCCGGCCGTTCGACGCACAGGACTTCGCGCAGGCGCTCGTCGCCGGAGATCCCGTCTCGTAGATCGTGCCGTGGCATCGTGGGCCCGGCTCGGTCTCGCCCTCGAGGCCGGCTCGCCCGCGTCGGCCCGGCGCTGCTCGGCCTCGCGCTCCAGCAGGCGGCTCGACCCGCGCCTGCGCACCCGCTGAGGCCCGCCGTTTCCGGACCGCCGCCGCCGGACATGCTGTTGCCATGGCAGACGCGCGGACGATCGCGGCCGGCATGGGCCGGGGCGTGCTGGCGGGCGTCGCCGGCACCGCGGTCATGACCGCTTACCAGCTCGCCGTCGCGAAGGCGCGCGGCAAGCCGCTCTCGACGCCCGTGCCCCGCACGTGGGCGGAGGCCCCGGCGCCGGCGCAGGTCGCGAAGCGCGCCGCCGACGCGCTCGGCAAGGGCCGGAAGATCACCAAGAAGCAGGTGCCGCTGCTCACGAACGTCCTGCACTGGGGGTACGGGATCGGCTGGGGCGCCGTGTACGGCGGCGTCGCGGCCGCCGTCGGCGCGTCGGCGCTCGAGGGCGGGCTCGCCTTCGGCACGGGGGTGTGGGCGGCGTCGTACGGCGAGCTCGTCCCCCTCGGCATCTACAAGCCGCCCTGGGCGTATCCCGCCGAGGAGGTCGCCCTCGACCTCTCGTACCACCTGGTCTACGGCGTCTCCGTCGCCGGCGCCTACGCGGCGCTCCGCTGAGCGGATCCGGCGCGGCGCGAACAGGCCGCCGGCGGCCCGCAGCTACGATGCCCCGTCGTGTTCGACACGCTCTCCGACAAGCTCCAGGGCGCCCTCGGCGACCTGCGCAAGACCGGACGCCTCGACGACGAGGCGATCTCGCGCGCGATGCGCGAGATCCGGCTGGCGCTGCTCGAGGCCGACGTCAACTTCACGGTCGTCCGCGACTTCGTCGCCCACGTCCGCGAGCGCGCGCTCGGCGAGGAGGTGCTGAAGAGCCTCACGCCGGGGCAGCAGGTCGTGAAGGTCGTCCACGACGAGCGGACCGAGCTGATGGGCGCGGGCGCCTCCGGGCTCGCGTTCGGCGGGAAGTTCACGGTGATCCTGCTCGCCGGCCTGCAGGGCTCGGGCAAGACGACCACCGCGGCCAAGCTGGCGCGGCACCTGAAGGCCGAGGGCCGCACGCCCGGCCTGGTCGCCGCCGACCTGCAGCGTCCGGCCGCGATCGACCAGCTCGAGCAGCTCGGCGCGCAGATCGGCGTCCCCGTCTTCCGCACGGACACGAAGGACGCGGTCGCGGCCGTCCGGAGCGGGCTGGAGCGCGCCCGCGCCGAGGGCATCGACACGGTGATCGTCGACACGGCCGGCCGGCTCCAGATCGACGAGGAGCTGATGGACGAGCTCGCGCGTGTCCGCGACGAGGCGAAGCCGCACAACGTCCTGCTCGTCGTCGACGCGATGACGGGGCAGGAGGCGGTCAACGTCGCGCAGGCGTTCGACGAGCGCATCGCCTTCGACGGCGTGATCCTGACGAAGCTCGACGGCGACGCGCGCGGCGGCGCCGCGCTCAGCGTCAAGGCCGTCACCGGCAAGCCGATCAAGTTCGCGTCGACCGGCGAGAAGCTCGACGCCCTCGAGGTCTTCCACCCCGACCGGATGGCGTCGCGGATCCTCGGCATGGGCGACGTCCTGACGCTGATCGAGCGCGCGGAGGCGGCCGTCGCCGAGGACGAGCAGGCGGAGATGGAGAAGCGGCTCCGTCAGGGCCAGTTCACCTTCGACGACTTCCTGAAGGCCTACAAGATGATCCGCCGGATGGGTCCGCTCCAGGGGATCCTCAAGATGATCCCTGGGATGAGCCAGCACCTCGGCGACGTCGACGTCGACGACCGGCAGCTCGCGCGCGTGGAGGGGATCGTCCTCTCGATGACCCCGCAGGAGCGCCGCCTGCCGCACATGATCGACGGCAAGCGCCGGTTGCGGATCGCCCGCGGGTCGGGCACGTCGGTCGAGCAGATCAACCAGCTGCTCGAGGCGCGCAAGCAGATGGAGAAGATGATGAAGCAGATGGGGCGGGGGAAGATGCCGGCCCTCCCGACCCCCGGCGCGCCGGCGGCGACGGCTCATCCAGCGATGGAGCGGCGACACTCGTCCAAGCGCAAGAAGAAGGCCGGAAGGAGGTAAAGGAACCAGATGGCAGTCAAGCTGAGGCTCACCCGCGTGGGCTCGAAGAAGAACCCGATCTACCGCGTCGTCGCGGCGGACTCCCGCGCCCCGCGCGACGGGAAGTTCCTCGAGATCGTCGGGCGCTACAACCCGCAGACGGAGCCGTCGACCGTCGACCTCGACGAGGCGAAGGTCAAGGACTGGCTCGGCAAGGGCGCGCAGCCTACCGAGGCGGTCGCGAAGCTCCTGAAGATCCAGGGCATCGAGCGGTAGCGGAGGAGAAGGGCGACGTGGCGGAGCTGCTCGCGTACCTCGCACGCGAGCTCGTCGACGATCCGGAAGCGGTGCGCGTCGAGACGGAGGAGCGCGACGGGGCGCTCGTCCTCGTGCTCCACGTCGCCCCCGACGACGTCGGCAAGGTGATCGGGCGCCAGGGCCGCATCGTGCGCGCCCTGCGCACGCTCGTCCGTGCGAGCGCCGTCCGCGAAGGGCGGCGCGTGCTCGTCGAGATCGCCGAGTGACGGTCGCGTGTCTCTACGACGTGCACGGGAACGTGCGCGCCCTGGACGCCGTGCTCGCCGAGCTGGAACGACTCGAGGTCGACGCGATCGTGCTCGGCGGCGACCACGTGGGCGGGCCGTGGCCGGCCGAGACGCTCGCGCGCTTGCGGTCGCTCGGCGGCGAGGTCCACTGGATCCGCGGCAACGGCGAGCGCGAGCTCGTGCCGGGCGAGGAGGGCCCGGCGTCGCTTCACGTCACCGAGTTCGTCCGCAGCCGGCTGAGCCCCGCGGACATCGAGGAGCTCGCGGGTGCCCCGCTGACGGTCAGGCTCGAGGTCGAGGGGCTCGGACCGGTGCTCTTCTGCCACGCGACCCCGCGGGACGACACGGAGATCCGCACGGCGATCTCGCCCGACGAGCGATGGCTGGAGGTGCTGGCAGGGGTCGAGGAGTCGGTCGTCGTCTGCGGTCACACGCACGTCCAGTTCGACCGGACGGTGGGGTCGACGCGCGTCGTGAACGCGGGCAGCGTCGGGATGCCGTACGAGGACGAGCCGGGCGCCTACTGGCTGCTGCTCGGGCCGGGGGTCGAGCTCCGGCGCACGCCGTACGACGTCGCCGGGACGATCGCCGCGATCGAGGCGGGCGACTACCCCGACGAATGGCCGCAGGCCACCGCCGAGGAGGCGACCACGTACTTCGAGTCCCTTGTCGACGCCTGAGCGCGTCTGCGTCGGCCGCGTCGGCAAGCCGCACGGCCTCGACGGGTCGTTCGTGGTCGAGGGGGCGAGCGACGACGACCGCTGGTTCAGCGTCGGCGCACGCCTGCTCGTCGGCCCGGATCGCGTCGAGGTGGTCGCGGCGCGCCGCGCGGGCGGGCGCCCCGTCGTCCGGCTCGATCGGCCGGTGCCCCGCGGCGCAGCGCTCGAGGTCGAGCGCAACGACCTGCCCGAGACGGAGGAGGACGAATACTACGCGTTCCAGCTCGTCGGGCTCGAGGTGGTCGAGGAGGGCGGACGCGTGCTCGGCGCGGTGGCGACGGTCGATCCCGGCGTCGCGAACGACGTGCTCGCGCTCGACACCGGGGTGGTGCTCCCGATGGTCGAGGACTGCGTCCGGGAGATCGACCTCGCCGCCGGACGTATCCTTGTCGCTTCCGGCTTCGCGGACCCTCACTGACCTCGCTTGCAGCTCGACGTCTTCACGCTGGTTCCGCATGCCTTCGCCTGGCTGACCGAGCAGCGGCCCGTCGCGACGGTTCTCGGCGGGGAGCTCGACCTGCGGCTCTTCTCCTACCGCGACACGACGCCGCTGCGGGCGGGGCAGGTCGACGACGAGCCGTACGGCGGCGGCGCGGGGATGGTGCTGCGCGTCGACGTCGTCGCGGCGGCGCTCGACGCCGCGTACGGCGGCGTCCCGGCGCATCCGGTGGTGGCGCTGACGCCGAAGGGACGGCCGCTCACGCAGCAGGTCGTGGAGGAGCTGGCGGTCGAGCCGCGGCTGACGCTGCTCTCGGCTCGCTTCGAGGGCTTCGACGAGCGCGTGATCGAGCACCTGGCCTCCGACGCGGTCTCGATCGGCCCGTACGTCCTCTCGAACGGCGACCTGCCGGCGATGGTGCTCGTGGACGCGATCGCGCGCCGGCTGCCGGGCGCCCTCAGCGAGGGGTCGGGCGAGGTGGAGTCGTTCTCGCAGGAGCTCGGCGGAGGCCTCGAGTATCCGCACTACACTCGTCCCGCCGAGTTCAACGGGTGGCGCGTTCCCGACGTGCTGCTGTCCGGCGATCACGCACGAATCGACCGCTGGCGGAAGGAGCACGTTCGGTGAGGAATCCCATCGATCGCCTGACCGAGGGCCTGCCCCATGGCTGGCGCGTGACGATCGACTGGCTCGTCACGATCCTCGGCGCGATCCTGATCGTCCTCGCCATCAAGACGTGGGTCGTCAACCCGTACCGGATCCCGTCCAGCTCCATGGAGCCGACCCTCCACTGCGCCCGGCCCGCACCCGGGTGCGAGGCCGGATTCTCCGACCGCGTCCTCGCCTGCCGCTTCTGCTTCCACCTCTTCTCGCCGAAGCGGGGCGACATCATCGTCTTCAAGACGCCCGAGCCGCGCACCGAGCAGGCGTGCGGCGCCGGCGGCACGTTCGTGAAGCGGCTGATCGGCCTGCCCGGCGAGACGCTCCGCGAGAAGGACGGCTACGTCTACATCGACGGCCGGAAGCTCGAGGAGCCGTACATCAAGGCCGACCGGCGGGACTCGCGCGACTATGGCCCGATCCACATCCCGAAGGGCCAGTACTTCTTCATGGGCGACAACCGCGCCCAGTCGTGCGACTCGCGCGAGTGGGGGACCGTGCCGAAGAAGAACCTGATCGGCAAGGTGTTCGCCACGTACTGGCCGCCCAGCCGCATCTCGTTCTACTAGAGGGCCGAGTCGGGGCCGCGTGCGGCTCGCCGCCGCGGCGCGGTCGACGGCTCGAGGGGCGGCCCCGCGCCGTGTGGAACGATCGGCACAGTATTGGGGCTCTCTTGGCGCGCTCCCGACCCGCTTGCGTGACACTTCGCCGCTAGGCTCGCGGCGTATCCCCGGGTGGGTGGGGGTTCGGGATGGGACCAGATGGCCCTCGCGGCCCATCCGCGTCGACGCGCCACCCGGGTCGGCCCGCGGTCGCCGTTTCCGCTACCATGCCCCGCGGCCCGACGGGCCCTCCTCGCCATGAGCACCACGATCCAGGACATCGAGCGTCGTCAGCTGCGTGACGTTCCGCGCTTCAAGGCGGGCGACACGGTGCGCGTGCACTTCCGCGTCATCGAAGGCAACCGCCAGCGCATCCAGGTGTTCGAGGGCATCGTGATCAAGCGCCAGGGCGCAGGAGCCCGCGAGACGTTCACCGTCCGCAAGAACTCGTTCGGGGTCGGCGTCGAGCGGACGTTCCCGCTCCATTCGCCGAAGATCGACAAGATCGACGTTGCGGCGATCGGCGACGTGAACCGCGCGAAGCTCTACTACCTGCGCGGCAAGGTCGGCAAGAAGGCTCGCGTCCGCGAGCTTCGCCAGAGCTGACGCTCGCCCGAGCGACCTGCCTCGTCGCCGCCGGCCTGCTGCTC
Organism: Gaiellaceae bacterium; assembly: GCA_035546715.1. Classification (GTDB taxonomy): domain Bacteria; phylum Actinomycetota; class Thermoleophilia; order Gaiellales; family Gaiellaceae; genus PALSA-600. The sequence goes on from DASZWI010000197.1 coordinate 8,263, forward strand.
GCCGGCTGCGGCACCGCCGCTCACAACGCCGCCGTGTCGGCGGTCGAGCGCTACGTCGAGGCCCACCTTCCGGCGGACGCCGCATCGCCCCGCGTGCACTGCACCTCCGGCGTGGGGCTGCCCTACCGGCAGCGCTCGCCCGACTTCGTCTGCATCGCACACCACTCGGATGCGAGCTGCGACGAGCTTCGCGCGACGCGGCGTGCCGGCGGCTGGCGCATCGTCGTGACCCGCCGGGACGTGGACTGCGTGCTGCCTGCGTGACGAATCCGCAACGAGCGTGAAACGCGGGCGAGCGGCCTCCGCGACCGAGGCTATTCTCGGTTCGTGCCTCCGAAGCGGACCGGTCAGAAGCTCCTGCGGTTCGATCGCGCCCTCGGCGCGCGGTTCGTCGCCGGAGCCGACGAGGCGGGCCGCGGCCCGCTCGCCGGCCCGCTCGTCGTCGCAGGCGTCCTGCTGGACTACGCCTGCCTGCGCGACCACCGGGTCAGGCCGCTGGCGCTGCTGAACGACTCGAAGCAGGTCGACCCCGACACGCGCGAGGAGCTGTACCGCGCCGTCATCGGCTGTGCCGAGCGCGTGTCCGTCCACGTCTTCCCGCCTGCGGTGATCGACCGTGACGGGCTGCACCGGTCGAACCTCGCCGGCCTGCGTGCCGCCCTCTGGGCCTGCCAGCCGGCCGACGTCTGTCTCGTCGACGGGTTCAAGCTCGGCCCGCTGGCCCCGCCGCACCGCGCAGTGGTGGACGGCGACACGAAGAGTGCCGCCATCGCCGCCGCGTCGATCGTCGCCAAGGTGACCCGCGACCGGTACATGAAGACGGCCGACGCGCTCTACCCCGGCTACGGCTTCTCCTCGCACGTCGGCTACATCACGCCCGCGCACAGCCGCGCGGTTCGCGAGCGCGGTCCCTCGGAGATCCACCGGCGCTCGTTCCAGGCGCTCTGCTACCGGCCGGAGCCCGACGTCGCCCTCGCGGCGGAAGCCTGAGCCCCGCAACGACGCGGAGCGGCGCGCCGCCCGCTGGTACCGCCTGCGCGGCTACAGGGTGCTCGACACCAACGCATGGTCGGGGCCCTACGAGCTCGACCTGGTCGCCCGGCGCGGCCGCGTGCTCGTCTTCTGCGAGGTGAAGTCGAAGACGGGCGACCGCTTCGGCCGGCCCGCCGAGATGGTCACGGCCGAGAAGCAGCGACGGATCCGCGTCGCCGCCCAGCTGTGGCTGCAGCGGCATCGCGAGTGCGCCGGGCTGCAGGTGCGGTTCGACGTGATCGCAGAGCGGGACCGCAGGATCGAACACCTGCCGAACGCCTTCTGACGGCACACAATTGGTGCGAAGGCGTCACGTTTCCGTGACAGGTTGCCGTCTAGCGTGACAACGTGCTCGCCCGCACCGTCACGCACGCGCTCGTCGGCCTCGATCCCCGACCGGTCGAGGTCGAGGCGCACCTCCAGGGAGGCCTGCCCGGGTTCGCGATCGTCGGCCTCGCCGATCGGGCCTGCCAGGAGGCCAAGGACCGCGTCCGGAGCGGCGTCTCCTCGGCGGAGCTGAGCTGGCCGGACGGCCGGATCACCGTCAACCTCGCTCCCGCGGCGCTTCGCAAGGAGGGCTCCGGCTTCGACCTCCCGATCGCGCTGGCCGTGCTCGCCGCGTCGTACCAGCTCCCGCGAGGCGCGCTGGACGGGCTCGCGGCGATCGGCGAGATCGCGCTCGACGGCCGGCTGCGTCCCGTTCCGGGGACGCTCGTGGCTGCGGAGGGTGCGCGCCGCGCGGGACTGGACCGGCTGGTCTGCGCGTGGGAGTCGGCGCCCGAGGTCGCGCTCGCCGGCGTCGAGCCGGTCGGGGCGTCGCACCTCGCCGATGCGGTCGCCTATCTCCGTGGAGAGCGGGACCCACCGGACCCGCCGCCCCCGGGGGACGACCTCGCCTCCATCACTGCCCCTCCCGATCTCGCGGACGTCCGCGGGCAGGAACGGGCGCGGCGCGTGCTCGAGATCGCGGCGGCCGGCGGCCACAACGTGCTGTTCGCCGGCCCGCCCGGCACCGGGAAGACCATGCTGGCCCGCCGCCTGCCGGGCATCCTGCCGCTGCTCGACGACGACGCCGCCCTCGAGGTGACGCGGATCCACTCCGTCGCCGGGCTGCTGCCGCCGTCGGCCGGGCTGCTCCGCGTGCCCCCGTTCCGGGCGCCGCACCACTCCGCGTCGGCCCCCGCGATCGTCGGGGGCGGGGCGGTCCGGCTTCGGCTCGGGGAGGCGAGCCTCGCGCATCGCGGCGTTCTCTTCCTCGACGAGCTGCCGGAGTTCGCCAGGCCCGTGCTCGAGGCGCTCAGGCAACCGCTCGAGGACGGTGTCGTCTCGGTGGCACGCGTGGAGGGCCGGGCCGTCTTCCCCGCGCGGTTCCAGCTCGTCGGCGCGATGAACCTCTGTCCGTGCGGCGGTCGTGGCGACGCCCATGCCCAGTGCGCGTGCCCCCCGCAGCGCATCGCAACCTACCGCGAGAAGGTCTCCCGCGCGCTGCTCGACCGCATCGACCTCGTCGCCGTCGTTCCGCGGCCGAGGGCCGACGAGCTGGCCGGGCCTGCGGGCGAGCCATCGGAGACCGTCTTCGAACGGGTCGCCGCAGCACGCTCACGGCTGCGGACCGGACCGCCACAGAGGTGCCCCGACGCCGAGGCGCTGCTCACCCGTGCGGTCGAGCGCCTCTCGCTCTCCGGTCGCGGCCGCGCGCGCGTCGGGCGCGTGGCCGCAACGGTGGCGGCGCTGGCGGGCGCGGATCGCGTCGAGCCGGATCACGTCGCCGAGGCGCTCTCGTACCGGACACCGGCGGAGCTGACGGCATGACCGGGTCGAGCGAGCTCGTGGTGGCCGCCTTCGCGGCTGCCGTCGGGAGCCATCTCGTGGACACGCCGCGGTCGGCGCGCTTCGACGCCTTCCGCCGCACGTTCGACGAGCACGCCTACCTCGCGGGTCTGGCGAGCGCCGGGATCCGCTGGGTCGCACGCTCGTCGGCCGACTTTCCCCCGAGGCTCCGCGCCGTCCACGATCCACCACCGGGTCTGTTCGTCCGCGGGACAGGGTCGCTCGCGCTGCTCGCCGCACCGAGTGCGGCCATCGTCGGAGCACGGGCCTGCTCCGCCTACGGGACGGAGGTGGCGACGCTCCTCGGGCGAGAGCTCGCGGCCGCGGGCGTGGTCGTCGTCTCGGGGCTCGCCCGCGGCGTGGACGCGGCGGCGCACCGGGGAGCCCTGGCTGCTCGACCGGGATCGACGATCGCCGTCCTCGGCTGCGGCGTCGACCGCGACTACCCGCG
>DASZWI010000198.1:0-6228 GCA_035546715.1 Gaiellaceae bacterium
AGCTGCCGGCGTCACCGACGATGCCGTCCGCTTCAGCGCCTTCGTCCGCATGTGGAACGTCACCGGCCAGCCGGCGATCTCGCTGCCCGTCCACCAGACGGCGGAAGGCATCCCCGTCGGCGTGCAGCTCGTCGGACCGCCGGGCCGGGACGACCTCCTCCTCGCCCTCGCAGCGCAGATCGAGGAGCGTGTCGGCTGGCAGCCGTCGCGTCGCGTCGCAGAGGTGCGTGGCTGAGCGTGCACGCCTCGATCTGGACGTTCGCCGGCGATCCCTGCGAGCTGGCCCGTCGGTACGACGCACTCGCGGCCGAGCTTCCTCCCGACGCGATGCGGCTCCACCTGTGCCTGCTCGACCCGGCGGGTCTCGTCCTCGTCGACACGTGCCCGAGCCGGGCGGCCTTCGCGGCGTTCTCGGGCGGAGAGGCATTCCGCTTGCTCCGCCGCAGACACGGGCTGCCGGACCCCGAGCGCCTGGACGACTACCCGGTGCACACCGCGTTCGTCGCTGGAAGACGCCTCACCTAGTCGACGACCGGGGTCGTCAGCGAACGACGGTGAGCGCCGACGACGCGATGAGCAGAACGGCGAAAGCGACGTTGACGACCCGCGCCGCCCGAGGGCGGCGCAGCACGGGAGCCAGCGACGCGCCGGCGAGGAGCCACGTCCCCATGATCGCGACGATCATCCCCGACAGGACCGCGATCTTGGCCGCGCCGTCGGCGGCGGTCGACGCGAACAGCCGGCCGCTCGCGAACACCGCCGCGATCGCGACCCACCCCTTCGGGTTCGCGACGCCGAGGACCGTGCCGGCGCCGACCGACGGTGCGGCGGCCGTGCCGGGCGCGGGCGCAGCGGGGGCCGTGGCGATCCGGTACGCAAGCCATACGACGTACGCAGCCGAGACCCCGATCAGCACCGGGCGGAGCCCCGGCACCGCGAGCAGCGTCACGGTGATGCCGCACGCGACCGCGACGAGCACGAGCGCTGTCCCGAGGACGATCCCGGCGGCGTACGGCAGCGCCCGCCGGACGCCGACTGACGAGACGACGGCGACCAGGCTGATCGTCGCCGGGCCGGGGCTGCCCATGATCGCCGCCGACGCGGCGACGAGCGAGGCCAGCGAGCCCCACCGGATCCCCGCCGCGAGCAGCGCGTCACGCACGGGCGGCGCTATACGTGCGGGACATGCCCGAGACGCTACGAGGCCTCGAGGGCGGTCGTCTTGAACGATCGTGCGACTCGGTCCGCCTGGGCACGGGCGGCGACGGGCTCGAGCGCGTCGAGGTGCACCTGGCACGCTGCGCGTACGAGCTGCACCGGCACGACGCCTACGCGATCGGCATAACGACCTCGGGGGTGCAGACGTTCCACTACCGCGGGACGCGGCACGTCTGCCTGCCCGGGCAGCTGCACGTCCTGCACCCCGACGAGCCCCACGACGGCGCGCCCGCGACCGACGCGGGGCTCGGCTACCGGATCCTGTACCTCGCGCCGCGGCTGGTGCAGGAGGCTCTCGGCGGTCGCCCGCTCCCGTTCGTCGCCGATCCGGTTCCACCGCGGACGCCGGCCACGGCGCTCGTCACCGGGATCCTCGCCGACCTCGACGAGCCCGTCGACGACCTGCGGTTGACGACGATCGCCGCGTCGCTGGCCGACGTGCTCCTCGCCCTCGCGGGCGGCACGACCGCCGCGACGCCGTCGATCGACATGCGTGCGGTCGCGGTCGCGCAGGCCCATCTCGACGCGCACCCGGCCGAGCGGACGAGCTCGGCGGAGCTCGAGCGGCTGACCGGGCTCGACCGGTTCACGCTCGCGCGCCAGTTCCGGGCGGCGCTCGGCACGAGCCCGGACCGCTACCGGACGCTCAGGCGCCTCGAACGGGCCCGGGCCGCCATCGCAGGCGGCGCGCCGCTCGTCGAGGCGGCCGCCCGCTGCGGGTTTGCCGACCAGAGCCACCTGACGCGGCAGTTCAAGCGCGCGTACGGCGTGACGCCCGGTCGCTGGGCCGCGCTCACCCGCGCGGCCTAGCCTTCGTCACGCGACGAGCCTCTCCGGCGCCTCCTCCAGCTCGGCGCTCGTCTCGCCGCGCGTGTTCGTCGCGCGCAGCGCGAGGACGGCGGACGCGAGCACGAAGATGCTGCCGACGAGCAGCGCCCGCTGGAAGCCGGCCGTCAGCGCGTGCCCGTCCGGCGCCGCGCCGCCCGCGAGGTGCTGCGTCCGGCTCGTCGCGATCGCGGTGAGGATCGCCAGGCCGAGCGCGCCGCCCAGCTGCTGCGAGGCGTTGAGCAGCGCAGCCGCCAGCCCGGCCTCCGCCGCGGGAACCCCCGCGTTGGCGGCCGTGGCGACCCCGACGAACACCGCGCCACCGCCGAACGCGAGCACAAGCGTGCCCGGGAGCAGGTCGGCGAGGTACGAGCCGTCGACGGGGATCCGCGACAGCCAGTAGAGCCCGCCGGCCGCCACGATCGCGCCGACGACCATCACCGGCCGCGTCCCGACCCGCCCGAGCAGCTGCGACGCGACGCCGGCGCTGATGGCGACGGCGACGCAGAGCGGGATGTAGGCGACGCCGGCCTGGATCGCCGAGTAGCCGAGCACCGTCTGCATGTAGAGCGTGACGAAGAAGAACAGCGCCAGGACGCCCGCGAACGCCATGAGCTGGGTCAGGTTCGCGAACCCGAGCCCGTTGATCCGGAAGATCGACAGGGGCGCCAGCGGGGCGCGCTGACGCTGCTCGTTCCCGACGAACGCCAGCAGGAGCACGGCCGCGCCGGCGAGCTCGCCGATCGTCCGCGCGCTCCCCCAGCCGACGGTTGGCGCCTTCACGAGCGCGAAGACGAGCAGCAGCATCCCGCCCGTGACGAGCAGCGCGCCGAGCCCGTCGAAGTCCTTCGCCCACCGTCGCGCCTCGCCGCGCGGGACGAGGCGGAACACCGGCGCGAGGATGAGCGCGCAGGCGATCGGGTTGACGAACATCACCCACCGCCACCCCGGCCCCTCGGTCAGCACGCCGCCGAGCAGGACGCCGGCGGCGGAGGCGAGCCCGGCGATCCCGCCCCAGACGCCGAGCGCGGTGTGCCGATCCTTCCCCTCCGCGAAGGTCGTCGTGAGGATCGACAGGGCGGCCGGCAGGGTCAGCGCCGCGCCCAGCCCCTGCGCCAGCCGCGCGCCGACGAGCATGCCCGGGCTCGTGGCGAACCCGCCGACGCACGACGAGATCCCGATCAGCACGATTCCCGCGACGAGCACCCGGCGGCGGCCGAGCAGGTCGGCCAGCCGGCCGCCGAGGAGCATGAACCCGCCGTAGGTGAGCAGGTAGCCGCTCGGCACCCACTGGAGCCCTTCCACCGAGAAGTGCAGCGAGCGCCGCATCGACGGCATCGCGATGTTCGTGATCGACGCGTCGACGAAGTCGAGGAACGCGACCGAGCACAGCAGCGCGAGCGTCAGCTTGCCGCGTCGTGTCGAGAGGAAGGACGGGGTCGTGCCGATCGAGTGCATGGAGAGCCTCCTGGGGTGTCGTCTGCTCTCCTGACGCGTGGCGGCGCCGAGATGTGACAGGGCAGGGTTTCGCTGCGCGCCGCGCGGATGGGAGGCGTCCCGACCGGGCCGTCGACGCGCTCGCCCGATCAGCGGGCGACCGGCTTCGCCGTCAGCACGACGTCGTCGGGGTAGTGCCCCGTGGCCTCGTCGAAGCGGCCGCCGCACGTGACGACGACGAGCCGGGCCGGGCCTCGCCGCGAGTAGACGCTCGGCGGCAGGTCGGCCTTCGGGTAGGTGCGCACCGACTCGACGCGGTAGACGAGCGTCCGCCCGGCGGCGGTCGTCAGCTCGGCCAGGTCGCCTCGGCGGGCCCGCGCCAGCGCGAAGAGCGCGCCCTCGCCGGAGGCGGCGCTGTCGACGTGGCCGGCCAGCAGCAGCGCACCGGCGGCGTCCCCCGGCGCGGCGCCGTCGCGCCACCAGCCGAGACGCGTGATGTCGGCGGGGATCCCGAGCACGCCGTGCGCCACGTCGATCCCGGACGGCGCGATCGGCGCGTCGATCCCGACCGAGCCGATCCGCAGGCGCGCCGGGGTGGCAGCTCCTGCGGCCGCCGCCCTGACGGTCCTCGCCACATCGCCCCGCCCCGTGACGATGCGCGGGGCCGCGAGCAGGGTGCGCGCCGGGCTCGTGCACGCCGAGGTCGTCCCGGCGACGAGCGACGTTCCCACGACGCGCTCGCGGTACGTGTAGAAGCCGGCGCGGTCCAGGTGGGCCGAGGCGACGCGCGCCGCCTCGGTGTCGCCCGCGAGCGAGACCCGGCCGTGCCAGCGGAGGTGCGCGTAGGTGCAGCCGATCGCCGCCCGCGTCGGGAACGGCCCGAAGAGCTCGACCGCGAGCGTGGCGGGCGTCTTCCCGAGCCCGGTCACGCGCACCCGGTCGACCCCGGGCGCGCCGGGCCGGACGATCTGCTCGGTCTCGACCGACGTCACGGTGGGCCGCGCCCGCACCAGCGTCGTCTCGGCGCGGACGGCGCACGGCGTCTCGACCCCCTCGCTCGGCGGGCTGGCGGCGATCGACTCCCGGAAGCTGTAGTAGCCCGCACGGTCGAGGGCGACCGGTGTGGTCGCCGTCGTGCCGTCGCCCTCGGCGGTGAACGCCCCTCTCCAGTAGGGCGTCCCGGTGCACGCGATCGCCGACCTGGTCGGGAACGGGCCCCACAGCTCGACGTGCACCTCCGCGCTCGCGCCGCCCAGGCCGGCGATGGTGACGTTGTCCGACACCTTCGCGCCGGGCACGGCGCTCTGCGCGCTCGCGCGGGTGACGAGCTGCGGGCGCGCGCCGACGTCGCTGCGCTTCACCGTGGCGACGACGGGAGCCTTGGCGGGCAGGACGAGCCGCTGGCCGCTCGTGCGGGCGGCGCCCTTCGTCGGGCCGTAGACGTGCGGCTCGGGAGCGGCCAGGCCGGCGGCGGAGAGGCGAAGCCGAAGCCCGCGCACGGCGGTCGGCGTCAGCGCGAGTCGGGCCGTTCCCGCGGCGCTCGTCCGCAGCTGCGTCGCGACGCCCTCGGCGCCGTCGGCCGAGAGGGTCAGGTCGACGCCCGGGACCGCGGCTCCGCTCGCCGCCACCACCCGGACGGTGCCGGCGACGCGCTCGCCGACGAGCAGCCGCTTCGGCAGCGCGACCTCGATGCGGTACGGCCCGTGCAGCCGCGCGCTGTCGCGGGCGATCCGCGCGTAGAGCCTCGCCCCGCGGGCGCCCAGCGCCGCCGGATCGATCTCGCCCGGCTGTGCGTCGCCCATCAGCGAGTGGACGTAGAGCATGACCGCCGCCTGCTGCACCGGCCGGCTGCTCCGGCCGTAGCGCCAGACCGCGTAGGCGAGCCGCCGCCGGTCCTCGCGTGCGACGGTCGCGCCGGCGCGGCTCCGCAGCGGCCCGGCGACCGGCCGGTAGCGGTACGACGGCGACGCGTACCAGTAGCCGAGATCGAGGCAGAACGTGGGCAGCTTGCTCGTCAGCGCCCCGCGGTAGTCCCCGAACCAGCGGCGTCCGTAGCCGTACGTGCGATAGAAGCCGACGCCCGTCGTGCCGCACGAGTCGCGCCCGGCCCGGACGCACGGGTCGTGCGGGTTCGGCGGCTGGGCGCCGCGCCCGAGCGGCGCCACGACCAGAGCCCCGGCGGCCAGGGCGGCCGCGACCGTGATGCGTCCCCCTCGCATCGCCTTCCGCCTTCGGCGACCGGCCGTGCGCTCCTCCCCGCGTCGTCGCGCCGTGCGCGCAGGAGTCGGTAGGTAGCGGCAGGTGGAGGGAGATTCGCGGCGGGAAGACGCCGATCGCCGAGCTTGCCGAGCGCGCGGTCGGCGTGAGGATCGCCCTCTCCCCGTCGTCGGCGATCTCCGCCGCGGCTTTCGCGCCGCCTGTCACATCCGGCCTAGCCCGCGGGTCTTCAGAGTGTGGGCATGACCGATCCCGACCAGCTGGCAGAGAAGTTCGAGGCGGAGCGGCCGCGGCTGCGCGCCGTCGCCTACCGCCTGCTCGGCTCGCCGAGCGAGGCCGAGGACGCCGTCCAGGAGGCCTGGCTCCGCCTCAACCGGTCGGACGCGGAGGCGATCGAGAGCCTCGAGGCGTGGCTGACCACCGTCGTGGCCCGCGTCGCGCTGAACATGCTCCGATCACGGCGCGCGCGGCGCGAGGAGCCGTTCGACGAGCACGTCCCCGAGCCGGTCGCCGACGAGCTCGACGGCGCCG
>DASZWI010000199.1:0-2640 GCA_035546715.1 Gaiellaceae bacterium
CGGCAAGGAGCGCTACGTCGGCCGCGAGGAGTGGCACCGCAGGATCTTCGACGCGGCCGAGGTCTTCGGCCCGCGGTACGTGATCCCGAACTTCGTCGCGGGCGTCGAGATGGCGAAGCCGTTCGGCTTCAAGACGGTCGACGCGGCGATCGCCTCGACCGCCGAGGGCCTCGACTACTTCATGTCGCGCGGCGTCACGCCGCGGTTCACGACGTGGTGCCCCGAGCCGGCGACGCCGCTCGGGCGCGACAACCCGGAGGGCGCGCCGCTCGAGTACCACATCCGCCTGCTCGAGGTGTACCGCGAGACCCTCGAGCGACACGGCCTCAAGCCCCCGCCCGGCTACGGCGTCGCGGGCGCCGGGAACGCGGTGTTCTCGGTCAGCTCGTTCATGGACACGCTGCGCCCCGAGGACGTGCCGGAGGAAGAGGCCGTCCCCGCCGGGCGCGGCTAGGGCCGAGATCCACGTACCTGGAGGCCGCCGGGATCGACCTCCAGGCACGGAGGGCTACGACGCGTCGCGCCGCTGCGCCTTCCGCAGCGCCTCGAGCCGCCGGCGCGCCTGCTTCGTCGGGCGCGCGCCGAGGTCGGCGCCGAGCGGGCGCGCCGCATAGCGGTGCTCCAGGCGGCGCTGCTCGCGGGCCGCCTTCGACTCCTCGGTCTCCTCGTACAGCGTCTGGGCGACCTTCGCCGGCCCGCGCTTGTCGGCAAGCGCCTGCACGACGACCGTCCAGCGGACGTCCTGCACGGTCAGCTCGAGCGTGTCGCCGACCCTCACGTCGCGCGCCGGCTTCACGCGCTGGCCGTTGACGTGCACGCGGCCGCCGAGGACGGCCTCCGTGGCCAGCCCGCGCGTCTTGAAGAACCGCGCGGCCCAGAGCCACTTGTCGACGCGGACGCCGCCGTCGGTCATCAGGCGGGGGCGGGGAGGGGCTCCGGGAGGTCGACGTGCGCCCTGGCGGGCCGCTCGATCTGCAGGGCGAGCATCGCCGCGAGCAGGCAGAGGACGCCGGCGCTGACGAACGCGGCGGTGTAGGAGCCGAACCAGCCGCGCGACTCCCCGGCCGCCCAGGCGGCGAACGCGGCGCCGAGCTGATGCGCGGCGAAGATCCAGCCGAACACCACGCCGACGCGTGCCCGTCCGAACGAGTCCGCGGCGAGCGCGACCGTGGGCGGCACCGTCGCGACCCAGTCGAGGCCGTAGAAGACGGCGAACGCGACGAGCGCGAGCGTCGACCCGAACGCGTAGGGCAGCGCGATCACGGCGAGCCCGCGGAGCGCGTAGTACCAGACGAGCAGATAGCGCGGATCCATGCGGTCGGTGAGCCAGCCCGAGACGGTTGTCCCGATCACGTCGAAGGCGCCCATCACCGCGAGCAGCGACGCCCCGCGCACGGCGCTCATGCCGTGGTCCTCGGCCGCCGGGATCAGGTGCGTGCCGATCAGCCCGTTCGTCGAGAGGCCGCACACGAAGAAGGTGGCGACGAGGAGCCAGAAGCTGCGGGAGCGGACGCCGACGAGCAGCCCCTCGATCGCCGGCCGGAACGGATGGGCCGGGCGCTCGGGGACGTCGACCGGCTCCTCGGCGCCGTAGGGCTGGAGGCCGATCTCCTGCGGCCGGTCGCGCGCGGCGACCGCCACGATCGGGAAGACGACGAGGAGGGCGACGGCGGCGACGCAGAGCGCCGGCGCGCGCCAGCCGAAGTTCGTCACCAGCACCGCGAGCACGGGCAGGAAGACCATCTGGCCGCTCGCGTTCGAGGCGGTGAGGATCCCGGTGACGAAGCCGCGCCGCGTCTCGAACCAGCGGTTCGCGACGACGGCGGCGAGCGGGACGGAGACTGCGCCGGTCGCACCGCCCACGACGACGCCCCAGAGCAGGTCGAGCTGCCACGGCGCGGTCATGAGCGTCGTCAGGGCCGCGCCGGTGGCGATCGTCGCCAGCGCGCAGAGCATCACGCGCCGGACGCCGAACCGCTCCATCAGCGCCGCCGAGAACGGCGCCGTCAGCCCGAACAGCACGAGGCCGAGCGAGACCGCCAGCGAGATCGTCCCGCGCGACCAGCCGAAGTGGTCCTGGAGCGGCACGATCAGCACGCCGGGCGTCGCCCGGAAGCCGGCCGTGGTGATCAGCGTCACGAACGTGACGACGACCATCAGCCACGCGTAGTGGAAGGGCGGGCGCCGGCGCATTGCGACAGCAATACACGTCGGGAGGTCTCCGGCGTCGGACGCCGCTACGACGCGGGGGCGTCCAGCTCGCTCGCCAGCACGCGGACGCGTTCCGCGATCTCGTCGCGCAGCTCCCGGACGCGCTCGACCGGCTCGTCCTTCGGGTCGGGGAGCCGCCACGCGACGTAGCGCTTGCCGGGGACGACCGGGCACGCGTCGTCGCAGGTTGCGACGACGACGTCGGCCCACGCGATCGCCTCGTCGTCGAGCTTCCGCGGCACGTGGTCGGAGGCGTCGATGCCGATCTCCGCCAGCACGTCGATCACCGCCGGGTGCTCGCCCTCAGCGGCGAGGGTCGGGAGCGCGTGGACGCGGCGCAGCCGCTCTGGGCGGCGGCGCAGGACGCGCTCGCCGCCGAGTTCGGCCGCGACCGCACCACCGGCCTGGTCGCGGAGCTCAACGCGCTCG
>DASZWI010000200.1:0-1589 GCA_035546715.1 Gaiellaceae bacterium
GCGGGGCCTCGTTCGCCGTAGAGAAGAGGCCCGGGATCGTCGACCGACCGCCATCCGTCCTGGTCGAGCTCGTACACCTCGTGCTCGAAGACGAAGAAGCCGGCCCGCTCGAAGAGCGCGAGCCAGTCGCCGATCGGACGCTGCTCGAAGAGCCCGAGGTCCTGGCCGGCGCCGGTCGGGACGGAGACGAACAGCGATCCCTCCGGGCGGAGGACCCGGCGCAGCTCGCGGAGGGCGCGCCGAGGCCCGTCCGCGTCGTCGTCGGGAGCGAGACCGTACGGTCGGTTGTCGTGGCCGACGTGGTGGAGCGTGGCCAGGCAGAACGCGACGTCGAACGTCCGGCGTCCGAACGGAAGCTTCCGGACGTCGGCGACGACGGCGTCGATCCCGGGCAGGGCGAACGGCGCCAGATCGACGCCGACGACGCGGTCGGCCCCGGCCGCGAGCAGCCCCGCGGCATAGGCCGGCTCGGCGTGCGCCGTTCCGACGTCGAGCACGTCCGGCTGGCCGCGGTAGCGGGAGAGCGCCCACGGCACGGCGACGAACGTCTCCTCGCTGCCCGCCGGCGCGCGGATGGCCCGTGGACGCTCGTCGGCGCTCCGGGCCCAGCGCGCGAACCCGAGGGCATCGTCGAACGCGCGGACACGGCGGGCCTCCGGGCTGCGCACCAGCTCCTCGAGGAGCGCGGCCGGCGACAGCGTTCCGTCGGTGAGTCCCTCGACTGCCCGCCGGAGACCGGCCGGATCGGGCGGACGCCGGAGGGCGATGCGGTAGAAGCGTTCGGCGAGCTCCGCAGGCGTGCTCACGAGCAGCTCGGCGTGCGGGGCGACGCTCGGCGCGAGGTCGCGGTCCGGTCTGGCGTCCGCGGGGCGGTCCAGCGACGACCACAGCTCCAGGGCCGCGGCTTCGTCGACGCCGTCGTCGGGCGACGGGTCGTACCCGAACGGCGCGAGCGCCTCGCGGTGCACGGCCGCGAGGGCGTCGACCAGGTCGGGCGGAAGCAGCGAGCGCCAGAGCCCCGGCCGGCCCTGCCAGAAATGGCCATTCCCCGTCTCGGCGCGCAGGCGGTCGATGCCGTTCGCCTCCACCGCCTCGGCCGGGCTGCGCAGCGGCACGAGGCCGAGCTCCTCGACCAGCCGGGTCAGCTCGTCCACCGGCGCCGCGACCAGGTCCTCGTACCGCACGCGGCCGCGCAGCTCCGCCCGGCCCCACCACGCCGGTGTGACGGAGAGCAGCGCTCGGGCTCGGGGCGACACCGCGTACGCGCGGAACGCCGGGCTGCAGGGGTCGCCCCCGACGAGCGAGAGCTCGTTGCCCGCCTCGCCGTTCAGCCAGCGCGCGGTGCGTCCGTCGTGCTGTGCGAACTGGAGGATCGACACGAGGACGTCGAACGGGTGGCGCGCGAGGACGACGGGCGCGAAGCCGTGCGCTTCGAGCAGGTCGAGCAGCCGCGGCTCGGGCCGCCAGTGCAGCTGCAGGACGCAGCGGTCGGGCAGGTCGGCCCACGCGAACGCGGCGGGCGTGTCGGCGGAGACCTCGGCAGCGCCGCAGACGTCCACGAGGAGCCGCCGGAGCCACATGTTCCCGGA
>DASZWI010000201.1:0-1871 GCA_035546715.1 Gaiellaceae bacterium
GCCCTACGGGGCGAGGTCGCGCGCCCGCTGCTCCGCTTCGTCCTCGGGGATCGCGAGGGCGACGTGCAGCGTGTTGCCGGTGACGGCCGGCTGCTCGCCGACCGGCTCCAGGTCGCGGTCGAGCTCGACCACCGTGTTCTCGAGCCGGCCGATGCCGTCGATCTCGACGGCGACCGTGTCGCCGAGCTCGACCGGCCTCGAGTGCGCCGGGGTGCCGGTGAGCAGCACGTCGCCGGGCTCGAGGGTGATCAGCCGGGCCACGTCGGCGATCTGGTACGCGACGGAGAACATCAGGTCGTCGCCCGTCGAGCCCTCCTGGGCGAGCTCGCCGTTGACGTACGTCCGGATCGTCAGCCCGGCCGGGTCGACGTCCGCCGCGTCGACGATCGCCGGGCCGAGCGGGCAGAAGCCGTCCTGCCCCTTGACGCGCAGCATCGAGCCCCGGTCGGCGTGGCGGAAGTCGTGCACGCCCCAGTCGTCGGCCACCGTGTAGCCGCGCACGTACCGCAGCGCGTCCGCGACCGACGTGCCGCTGCACCGCTCGCCGATGACGACCGCCAGCTCGCCCTCGTAGTTGAGGAACCGGCAGCCGCGCGGCCGGGCGACCGGGCGCCGGTGCGCGGAGAGCGACGACGGCGGCTTGAGGAAGTACGACGGCGTCTGCGGCAGCCGCGCCATCGCGTACTCCGTGGCGCGCGACCGGTAGGTGAGGTGGGTCGCGACGATCTTCGACGGCGGCGCGTCGAGCGGCGGCAGCCAGGCGGCGTCCGCCTCGGCCACGCGCGTCCCGTCGTCGAGGACGACGTCGCCGCCGTCGTACCGCCCCCACACCGGCCGGCCGTCGACCTCGATCCGAGCGCGCAGCATCGCGCGGCAATCTAGCCACTTCCCGGGACACGCCTCGAAGCTCGCGCGCGGCCCGCGGGAAGTGGCTCGGCTACATTCGGCGCGATGAGCGTCCGCCTCGTCGTGATCCTCAGCGAGAGCTGGACGATGACGCCGCCGCACGACCTGCCCGCCCTCGTCCGCCTCGCGGTCGACGCCGAGCAGGCGGGCGCCGACGCGGTGATGGTGAGCGAGCACGTCGTCCTCGGCGCCTCGGCCAACGAGCACGGCGAGCCGCTCAACCCGCGCGACTACGCGCTCCCGGGCAACCAGGACCCGGCGACGCCGTGGCCCAGCTCGCTCGTGCTGCTCGCCGCGATCGCCGGCGCCACGACGCGGATCCGGCTCGCCGCGAGCGCCGTGATCGCGCCGCTCCGCCATCCCCTGCTGCTGGCGCGCGAGCTGGGGACGCTCGACCTCGTCTCGAACGGCCGCCTGGTCGTGCAGCCCACGGTGAGCTGGCATCGCGACGAGTACGACGCGCTCGGCGTCCCGTTCACGAAGCGCGGCGAGCTCCTCGACGAGCACCTCGCCGCGTGGGAGACGCTCTGGCGCGACACGCCCGCGACGTTCGAGGGGTGCCACTACGCCTTCCGCGACGTCTTCTTCGAGCCGAAGGCGTTCCGCCCCGAGGGGCCGCGCCTCTGGTTCGGCGGCGAGACCGTGCATCCGCGGCTGCTCCGGCGGCTCGTCCGCTACGGCCACGGCTTCAACCCGCTCGGCCGGCCGACCGACGACGACCTCGCCCTGCTCGACGAGGCCCTGCGCGAGGCCGGTCGCGACCCGGCCGAGCTGGAGCGGATCGGCGGCACGCGCGGGCTCTTCCCCGACGCCGACCGCCCCGCCGACCTCGACACCGCGCTGGAGCAGGTCCCCGCGCAGGTCGAGCGCGGCTTCCGCACGATCTGCCTGAAGCCGTCGCAGTTCACGGACGACCCGGCCGAGGTCGGCGAGATCGTGCACCGCGCGGTCGAGCGGCTCGCCGG
>DASZWI010000202.1:0-1633 GCA_035546715.1 Gaiellaceae bacterium
CGCTCCGACATGTCGGTGCCGACGAGGCGCACCTCGCGCTCGCCGTTGCGGCGCAGCGCCTGGAGGAGCGCCGCGCTGCCCGGCGCGCCGGACGCCGTGACCATGACCGTGATCGGCTCCACGTCGGCGCCCTTGTATCAGTCGAGGTCGATGCGGTCGTGCCGCAGGTACTCGAGCCGGACGTTCCGGTCGGCCTCGAGGAAGGCGCGCATCGTCTCGCCCATCGTGGCGCCGGGATAGGCCCAGATCTCCGGGTGCGTCAGCAGCTGGAGCCAGTCGAACGCCCCGGCGGCGAGCTGCTCGTGCGGGCACCCGTGGCGCCAGTGCTGGTTCGAGTCGGAGCGGTAGCGCTCCGGGTCGAAGAACGTCTCGCCCATCACGTTCGCCGCGCCCTCGACGTCGCTCCGCATGTAGTCCGGGTCGGGGTTGTGCCAGGCGACGACCGGCTCGAACCGCGCGTCGAGGTCGACGTCCGGCCAGACGGCGTGGTGGGCGATCCGCCCGCCGAGCTCCCGCAGGCGCGCGATCGCCGCGACACCCGCGGCGGAGTCGAGGTTGTAGAAGTTCGAGCGCGTCATCAGGAACCACGTCGACCAGGCGCCCTCGTCCGCCTCGACCTCGGCCAGCGCGACGGCCGCGTCGAGGGAGAGGTCGACGTCGTGCCGGAGGATCAGGTCGCCGGCCTCCGGCGCGCGGTCGAACCCGGCCCAGCGGTACCCGCCCCGCTTGGCGGCGCGCAGCAGCTCGCGGTAGTGGTCGAGATCGAAGGGGCAGTCGCTCACGGCTCGACCTCGACGTCGAGCAGGCGTGCGGCGGCCTCGGCGCGGTTCAGCGCCTCCAGGTTCGTGTCGGCGACCGCGATGACGTAGCCGCGGCGGTCGCCGTCGAGGCGCACGGGGCGGATCGTCTCGCCGACGGTGAGGTACGTGTCCGCCTGGACGACGCCCGGGAACGCGAGCACCTTGTCGAGCGGTCCGATGCGCTTCACCTTGCCGGCGGGCAGCGGGCCGGGCTCCGCCGTCAGGAAGCGAATGGCGAGCGGCTGCGAGAACCGCGGCCGGACGAGCTCGTCGGGCAGCTCGTCGCCCAGCGCCATCCGGATCTGCACCTCGACCAGGTCGACGCCGACGGCCCACCGGACCAGGTCGGCCATCTGGCCGCCCGGGATGCGGGCGGCGCACTCGACGACGACCACCCGGCCGTCGCGGGCGGCGATCAGCTGCGGGAAGGCGACGCCGGTGCGCAGCCCGAGCGCGTGCACGGTGCTGCGCGCGACCCGCTCCGACTCCTCGAGCTGGGTGCCGTACACCGTCGCCGGGTAGACGTGGATCCAGCCGACGCCGAAGCCGACGCCCGGCGGGCGCAGCCGGTCGGAGAGCGTCAGCGGAATCGTCTCGCCGCCGCGCGCGAGCACGATGCCGTTCATCTCGGTGCCGTCGACGTACTCCTCGAGGATCGCCTCCTCGGTCGGCGACGCGACGAGCGCCTCGTGCAGGTGCGCGTAGATCTCGTCGACCGACTCGACGCGGAAGACGCCCCGCTGACCGCCCGAGTCGGCAGGCTTGAGCACCGCGGGGAAGCCGACCTCGTCGGCGGCCCGGCGCGTCTCCGACACCGTGCGCAGCGCGGCGAA
>DASZWI010000203.1:0-12216 GCA_035546715.1 Gaiellaceae bacterium
CGCGCCATGCTCTTCCGGGAGGCCTCGATCCAGGGCCGCCTCGTCAACATCCGTGCGGCCGACGACCTCGGCCGCTACGTCGATCTCGTCTCCGGGCGGCTTCCGGCGGTGTGCCGTCCGTCGCACTGCGAGGTGCTGCGCCTCGAGGGCAAGGGGCCGATCCCGTCGACCCCGCACCTGCGGCTCGTCGAGGTCGGACGCGCGACGCTGAAGCCGGACGCGCCGTTCGCGCCGTTCGTGCTGCCCGCCCCGCACACGCAGGAGGTGGCGCAGGCCGTCCGCTACCACACGCCGCAGCCGTCGCCCATCGTGATCGCGAACGGCGTCGCCGGGCTCGCCCGGACCCCCGAGCTCGAGACCTTCTACCGCTCCTACGCCTGGTTCGTCCCGATCGGGCGGGGCGACGTCCATCCCTGGGCGCTCGGCGCGTTCGCGCGCAAGGTGCAGAGCGTCTCGGCGGCGATCGAGGCGCGCTCCGACCTGCTGCAGGTGACCGCGCCGACGGACGAGCTCGACACCGCCGCGGACGGGTCGAAGGCGGCGGCGCGACGGCTGCTGCTCCTGGGCGGCGAGAGCGGCGCCCTCCTGCTCGCGTTCACGATCCTGGCGGCAGCCGCGCTCCGCCGCGACGTCGCGGACACGCGCCGCCGCCTCGTCCTCTTCGGCGCACGTCGCTGGCAGGTCGAGCTCTTCACGCTCGCCGAGGCCGCCGTGCTCGCCGCCGTCGCGACGGTCGTCGGGTGGGCGGCCGGCGGGGCGATCGCCGCGCTGATCGCCGACCGGGCCGGCTCGCCGGCGGGGCAGGTGGTCGTCCACGCCCTCCTCTCGGGCGGCGGCATCGCGGCGGCGCTCGCCATCGCCGCGGCCGCAGCCCTCCTGCTCTACCTCACCGTGCGGGCGGGGTCGGTGCAGCTCGGCCGCCTCGCGATCACACCGCTCGACGTGGCCGCGCTCGGCGCGATCGGCGTGGTCGCCGTCGGCTGGGCGCGCGGGTCGGTCGACGCCGACCAGCTCGCCGGCGGCAACGGGACCGGCGCCTTCCTGCTGCTCGTGCCCGCGCTCATCGTCTTCGCCGCGTCCGTCGCGTGCGCGCGGCTGCTCGCGCCGGCGCTGCGCGGGCTCGGCCGCGTCGGCCGCAACGGCCCGATCGCGCTGCGACTGGCGGCGAACTCGCTCGCGCGCAACCCCGGCCACGCGGCGGTCGCGGCGACGTTCCTCGTCGCCAGCCTCGGCCTCGCCCTCTTCGCCGTCGCCTACCGCTCGACCCTGCTGCACGGGCAGCACGACGAGGCGAGCTACGCCGTGCCCGCGTCCTTCGTCCTCGACGAGGACCTGTCGCAGCTCATCCCGGTCCTGCACGGCGCCCCCGCCTCGGCGTACCCGGCGCAGCCCGAGCAGGTGCTCCGGCTGAGCGGGAACGTCTCCTCCGGCGCGACGTTCGGCTTCCTCGGCCTGCCCGCCACGCGCCTCGACCGGACCGGCGGCTGGCGCGACGACTTCGCCTCCGCGTCGCTCGCGGACCTCGGCCGCCGCATCGCCCCGACCCGGGACGAGAGCCTGCGCACGGACGCCCTGCCGCCCGGCCGCCACTTCAGCGTCACGGTCTCGGCGCGGGGCGACGACATCCAGCTCGTCGCGCTCTTCCGGTCGACCCTCGGCGACTACGAGCCGGTCACGCTCGGACGCACGCACGGGACCGCGCCGGTGCGGCTGGAGGGCCGCATCCCGTTCGTCCACGCGACGCTCGCGCAGATCGAGCTCGATCTCCTGAACGGCGGCCGCCGCTCGGCCAACGGCGGCATCGGGCTCCAGCCGAGCGCCAAGGGCGTCCTCTCCGTCCGGGATCCGCAGGTGAACGGCCGGCCGGTCGCCCACGCGTTCGCGAACTGGGTCGGGACGGGCGGCGTCTCGTTCGACGGCGCCGCGCGCGTCGGCTACGTGCTGACGCCCGACGAGCGCGGCATCTTCCGGCCGCGTCAGCCCACGGACGGCCGGATCCTGCCCGTGCTCGCCACGCCGGGCGTCGCCGCCGAGGCGGGCCCGCGCGGGATCCTGCCGCTCCAGGTGGAGGGCCAGCAGGTCGCGGCCCGAGTCGTCGCCGTCGTGCAGCGCTTCCCCTCGGTGGTCGGCGAGGCCGTCGTCGCCGACCGCACGACCGCCGCCACGCTCCTCGACACGAGCTCCCCCGGCCTCGGCACGACCGACGAGCTCTGGCTGAACGTCCCCGCCGAGCGCGAGGCGGCGACGCAGGCGCTGCTCTCGCGGGCCCCGTTCACCGCGCTCACCGTCTCCTCCCGCGGCGCCCTGCTCGACCGGCTCCAGTCCGACCCGCTCGCCCGCGGCGCGCTGCTGACCCTCGCGGGAACCGCCGCCGTGGCGCTCGCGCTCGCGCTGCTCGGCCTGCTCCTGGCGGTGGTCGGCGACGTCCGCGACGACCGCGGCGAGCTCTTCGACCTCGAGGCCCAGGGCGCGGCGCCCGCCACGATCCGCAGCCACCTGCGGCTGCGCGCGGCGCTCGTCGCCGGCTTCGGGACGCTCGGCGGCATCGCGCTCGGGGCCGTCCTCTCGGCGCTCGTCATCTCGCTCGTGGCCGTCACCGCCGGCGCCGCCGTGCCCGAGCCGCCGCTCCGGCTCTCGCTCGACCTGCCGCTGCTCGCCCTGGCGGTCGCCGGCTACCTCGTCCTCGCCGCCCTGCTCGTGGGGCTCGCGACGCGGACGCGGGGCCGCGCACCCGCCCGCGCCGCGGAGGCGGCCGCATGACCGCCGCGACTCCGGCCGCGATCGAGCTGCGCGACGTCTTCCGGGTGCACTCGACGCCCGAGGGCGACGCGGCCGCGCTGCAGGGGCTGTCGCTGCGCGTCCACGAGGGCGAGGTGCTCACGGTCCTCGGCCCGAGCGGCTCGGGCAAGTCGACGCTCCTGCGGCTGCTGGCCGGGCTCGAGCGACCGTCCGCCGGCATCGTCCGCGTCCACGGCGACGACCTCGCCAAGCTTCCGGCCCGGCGCCTCGCCCGCTACCGCTCGCAGCACCTCGGCTACGCCGACCAGCACTACGCCCGCGCGCTCGCGCCCGAGCTGTCCGCGCGGGAGCTCGTCGCCTTCCAGCTCGGGCTCCACGGCGCGCCCAGAGCCGACCGCCTCCGCCGCGCCGACGACCTGCTCGACCGCGTCGGCCTGGCCGACAAGCGCGACCGGCGGCCGGCGGAGCTCTCCGGCGGCGAGCAGCAGCGCGTGGCGCTCTGCGCGGCGCTCGCGCACGGGCCGCTGATCTTCCTGGCGGACGAGCCGACCGGCGAGCTCGACGCCGAGACCGCCGACCAGGTGTACGGCGTCCTGGGCGCGCTGGTGCGCGAGCACCGCTGCACGACCGTCGTCGTCAGCCACGACCCGGAGTCGGCCCGCATCGCCGATCGGATCGTGCGGATCCGCGACGGGCGCGTGTCCGAGGAGTGGTCGCGCGACGCGGACGAGCCGGACACGATCGTCGTGGGTCGCGGCGGCTGGCTGCGGCTGCCCGAGGAGCTCCTCCTGCGCGCCGGGATCGGCACGCACGCCACCGCCCGCATCGAGGCCGGGTCGGTGATCGTCTCGCCCGCCGCGGGCACCGCGGTCGCGGCCGCCGCAGCCGCCCCGGCGCCGCGCCCGCTCGGCCCCGACGAGGAGCGGAGCCCGGAGGGAGGGGCGCCCGTGCTCGCCGAGGTGCGCGACCTCGCCAAGCGGTACGGCCGGACGTCGGTGCTCGACGGGCTCGACGCGACCTTCCGCAGCGGCCGGCTGCACGTGGTCACCGGGCCGTCCGGCTCCGGCAAGACGACCTTCCTCCACCTCCTGGCCGGCCTCGAGCTGCCGGACGAGGGCTCGATCGCGATCGACGGGACGGAGCTCGCCGGGCTCGACCGCGACGCCCGGGCGGCGCTGCGCCGCTCGAAGATCGCCTATGTCGGCCAGCAGGCGGGGCTCGTGCCGCACCTGTCCGCGCTCGAGAACGTCGAGCTGGGGCTCGCCCTGCGCGGGATCGCCGAGGGACGGCTCGCGGCGCTGACCGCGCTGGAGTCGGTCGGGCTCGGGGAGCGGGCGACGCAACGCGTCTCGCGGCTCTCGCAGGGCGAGCGCGCGCGCGTCGCGATTGCCCGCGCGCTCGCCGCCCGGCCGCTGCTCCTGATCGCCGACGAGCCGACCTCCCGGCTCGACGGACCGAACGCGATCGCCGTGGCGATCCTGCTCGGACGGCTCGCGCGCGACACGGGTGCGGCCGTGGTCTGCTCGACGCACGACACGCTCGTGATCGAGCAGGCCGACGAGCGGCTCGCGCTGGGCTGAACCTCGGTTTCAGACCTCCCCCATTCGAGGGAGAGATCCGGCCGAAAGATGGTCGATCCTGTCGAAGGAGTGGCGTCCATCGACCTTCGGCAATCCACGATCTTCTCGCGGCTGCGCGGTCTCCTCGAGGTCACTCGAGTCGTCCGCACCGGCGACGACCTCCCGGCGCTGCTCGCGGCGATTGCGCAGACCGTCTCGGACTCGCTCGGGTACCGGACCGTCGTCATCAACCTGTACCGGCGCGAGTGGGACGACTTCGTCGTCTCGACGGTGCACGGGAGCCAGGAAGCGCGCGAGGCGCTGCTCGGCCAGGTCCGCCAGATCAGCGACTGGCTGCCGCTGCTCGACGAGCGGTTCCTGCAGCGCGGCGCCTACCTGCTGCCCCACGGCGAGTTCGACTGGTCGGCGCACGACGCGTGGACGCCCGACCTCCCGGTGGTCGACGACCCGAACGCCTGGCACCCCGAGGACGCGCTGTTCGTCCCGATGCGGACGTCGGACGGCGTCCTGCTCGGCGTCCTCTCCGTCGACGAGCCCATCTCGGGCCGCCGCCCGACCGGCGACGAGATCGACGTGCTGGTCGCCGTCGGCGAGCACGCGGCCCTCGCCGTCCAGTCGGCCCAGGAGGGCGCGACGGCGAAGGCGAACTCCGCCGCGCTCGAGCGGCTGCTCGAGGTGTCGACCCGGCTCAACGACTCGGGCGACGCCCGCGAGCTGCTCCAGCACGTCTGCTCGGCGATCTCCGAGGCGCTCGGCTTCGAGAAGGTGTCCGTGCAGCTCCTCGACCGCGAGACGTCGACCTTCGCGAGCGCCGCGCAGGTCGGCTTCACCGAGGAGGAGCGCCGCTGCGAGCCGCTCACCCCCGACCAGCTCGACCTGCTCCTGCGCCCGGAGCACGACGTCGAGGGCTGCTTCCTGATCCCGTCCGAGACCGCCGAGGCGCTGCTGGGCGGCCGCACCGGCGGCTACCGCTCGAAGCTGAACGGCCGCGGGCCCCACGCCTGGCGCAACCACTGGCTCCTCGTGCCGCTGCACGACCGGCGCGGCGGCCGCATCGGCTACATCTGGGCCGACGACCCCGTCGACCGGCTGCGCCCCGAGCCGGGCCGGCTGCGCATCCTGCGCGCGTTCTCGAACCAGGCGACGACCGCACTCGATCTCTCGGCGCAGCTCGAGGCGATCCGCGCGTCGAGCGCCTACCACCGTGCGCTGATCGACGCGTCGCCGGTCGCGGTCGTCGACTTCGACTTCGAGGGTCGGGTCCGCTCGTGGAACGCAGCGGCGACCCAGATCTTCGGCTGGACGGCGGAGGAGGCGATCGGCCGCTTCTCGCCGATCGTCCCGGACGAGGAGCGCGAGCTCTTCGTCGACAACATCGCCCGCATCCGCCGCGGCGAGCTCATCCGCGACCTCGACCTCGTTCGGCTGCGGCGCGACGGCTCGACGGTCGAGGTGCGCACCTCCGCCGGCCCGGTCCGCGGCGCCGACGGCGAGGTGAGCGGCGTCGTCTCGATGATGGTCGACGTCTCGGAGCGCAAGCGCTCGGAGCAGGCCCTCGCCGCCAGCGAGGCCCGGAAGGACGCGATCCTCCGTGCCGCGCCCGAGCCCGTGGTGATGGTCGACGGCGAAGGCCTCGTCGTCGAGGCCAACCCCGCCGCCGAGGAGACGTTCGGCTGGACGCAGGCCGAGCTCGTCGGCCGCCCCTTCCCCGAGCTGTTCCTCGCCGCCGAGAGCCGCGACGAGATCGCGCAGGCGCTCAAGGCCGGCTCCGGGCACCTGCTCGGCGCCCGGCTCGAGGTGACGGCGCTGCGCTCCGACCAGCGGCCGGTGGCCGCGGAGGTGCGGATCACGCGCATCGAGCTCGACGGCCCGCCCCTCTACGCCGTCTCGCTCGACGACGTCACCAAGCGGCGCGAGCGCGAGCATCGCCTCCGCGACGCCGAGGCGACCTACCGCACGCTGGTCGAGCAGCTTCCGCTCGCCACGTACATCAACGAGATCGGCCTGCCCGTCAAGACGCGCTACATCAGCCCGCAGATCGAGCAGATGCTCGGCTACGCCGTCTCGCAGTGGCTCGAGCCCGACTTCTTCTGGGAGCTCGTCCATCCGGACGACGTCGACGGGGTGAAGGCCGCGCTCGAGCGCACGCACGTCAAGGGCGAGCCCTTCCGGATGGAGTACCGCGTCCGCGCCGCCGACGGCCGGTGGCTGTGGGTGCTCGACGAGACCACGGCCGTGCGCGACGCCGAGTACCGGCCGCTGTTCCTGCAGGGCTTCATGATGGACGTGACGGAGCGCCACGACCACGAGGTCGCGCTCCGCCGCAGCGAGCAGCTGTACCGGCACGTCGTCGAGAACTCGCACGACCTGATCTTCGTCGTCGACCTCGCCGGCGGCGGCACGCGCTACGTCTCCCCCGCCGTGACGGCCGTGCTCGGCTGGACGGCCGACGAGTTCCTCTCGCTGCGGTTCGAGGAGCTGATCGAGCCGTCGGACCTCACCGAGGTGCGGGAGTACTTCGACGCGCGCCTCGCGGGTGGCGACCCCGAGCCGCCGGTCACCCGCGTGCGGCGGAAGGACGGCTCGTGGGCGACGCTGCAGAGCGTCATCTCGATCCTGCGCGACGAGCAGGGCGACCTGACCGGGTACGTCTCGGTCGCCCGCCCCATGCATCGCGTGGCGCTGCGGCCCGCCGCGAGCTAGACCCGCGAGCTAGATCGGCCTGAACGCGAGCTCGCCGAGGCGGCGGTAGCCGTCGATCGACGGGTGGTCGCCGTCCTCGTTCGTCCAGTCGGCGCGCATGCGTCCCGGCCGGTCGGGGTCCTCGAGCGTGGCGTGGAACGGGAGGAGCGCGACGCCGTGCTGCGCCGCGAGCGCGGCGATCGACTCGTTCAGCTGCCTGATCGCGGGCTCCCGGTCGGGCCAGCCGTTGTTCCACGGCAGGACGTCGCAGACGCCGACCCGCAGCCCGCGGCCGAGCGCCCGCACGACCATCGCCTCCAGGCGGGCGGCGGCGGGGCCCACCGGGCGGCCCTGTGCGATGTCGTTGATGCCGCCCTGGACGAGCAGGACGTCGGCGCCGGTCGCAGCCTCGTCGAAGCGCGCCTCGATCTCGTCCGTCCGCTGGCCCCAGATGCCGTGGTTGCGGAACGTCAGCTCGGGGTGGCGGAGCGCCGCCCAGTACTGCCACTGACCGCGCTCGTCGCCCTCGGCCGCGCGCGAGTCCCAGTACGGCGAGCCCTCGGTGATCGAGTCGCCGAGGCAGGAGACGACGGTCACGACGGGGGGAGCGGCAGCGCACCGGCCGCGTAGTAGGCCCTCGTCTGCGCGCGGAAGTAGCCGCCGTCGTCGTCCGCGGAGAGCGAGGCACGGGTGTTGCCGTCGATCGGCGGCGGGTTCGTGACCCCGTCCTTCGCCGCGTCGCAGGCACAGGTGTTGCCGTCGGCGCCGCGCCCGAAGAGGAAGCCGGCGAAGCCGGCGGCCGCGTACCGCTTCAGACGGGCGCGCGACCCCGACCCGAGGAGCCACTGGACGCGGTTGTCCTGGTAGTGGTCGTTCGTGTCGTTCTCGGCGCGCATGATCGTGTTGCCGAGCGGGATCTGCCAGGCGACCATCCGGATCCCCGCCAGGCGCACGAACGTCTGCGCGTAGACCAGGTGCCGCGCGAAGTCGGCGGGCCCGAACCACGCCTTCGGGTTGTGCTCGACGTGCTCGTAGAAGCCGGAGTCGCGGTCGGAGAAGTCCTCGAACGAGACGTCGAACCGCGCGTGGAGGGAGCGGTAGAACGCGGCCGAGCGGGCGGCGTAGGCGCGAACGGTCGCGTTCGACGGCTTCTCGTAGACGATGTCGTGCTTCGTGCCCCAGCCGCTCATGTGGTAGGCCAGCACGACGTTCGGCGCCAGCGCGTCGCGCAGCTTCACCCACTCCTGCGCGAACCCGGCCGCGGTCTGCGGCAGGCCGTCCGGCACGACCGCGGGCACGGTCGAGGCGTCGTCCCCCTTCGCCGCCTGCTCGACGTAGCCCCACAGGTCGGGCTCGACGTGCACGACGACCGTCTTGGCGCCCTTCGCCCGCTGGAGGAGCAGCCGCACGTCGGCCCAGTACGCGCTCATCACCTGCGGGTTCCGGAGATGGGCGAGGTCGGTCTGCGCCTCGTCGCCGCCGGCAGGCTTGGACTGGAGCAGCTGGTAGTAGCTGAACACCGGGATCTCGCCGGCCGCCCACGACTCCTCGTCGTAGCGGGTGACGAACGAGCCGTTTGGGTTCCACGTCGACCAGCCGCTGCCCGTGTTCACGCCCCCGGCGAGGTACTGGTAGCGGAAGCCGAACGGCGCCGACCGGCGCAGCGCAGCGGCGCCTCCCGGGGAGTCCGCCATCCCGATCTGGAGCGTGTGCGGCCAGCGCGCCGGCAGCGGCGGCAGCTTCGCCGTCGCGGCGTCCGCGCCGCCGCGCGCGAGCCCGAGGACGCCCGCGAGCGCCGCTAGAAGAAGAACCTTCGCCACGCCGTCCACCAGTCGTCGGCCACGACCCTGATCTGCCGCGACTCGACGATCTCGACACCTTCGCGGTAGCGGTAGCGCTCGACGTGGTCGGACGTGTTGAAGTCGACGAGGATCTCGCAGGGCGAGCCGGGCACGTACGGCGGCACGGCCTTCAGGTCGGCGAGCGCGCGCCGGGCGCCGTCCTCGATCGCCTCGCGCGCCCGCTGCGCCGGGAGCTGGCGCGCGCTGAACCGGCCGAGGCCCTTCTTCACCGCGACGGTCGTCAGCCCGTCGCCGAGCAGCTTGCGCCCCTCGCGGCACGCGGCCTCGTCGCCCGTCACGAGCAGGACGGGGCAGCCCCAGCTGCCGCAGAGCGCCGCGTTGATGCCGGTCTCGCCGACCTCGACGCCGTTGAAGCGGAGCCGCCACCACGAGGAGCCGCTGACGGTGTGGGCGAGGACGCCGTCGCGCGTGCCGGCCATCGCGTGCATGCCGACGAAGAGCGCGGCGTCGACGCCCTGCTCGAGGTACTCGACGTACTCCGTCCACTCGTTCTGGACGACGTACTCGCACGCCGGGTCGAGGTCCTCGGCGAGCAGCGAGTTGAACGTCCAGCCCTCGCCGGCGCCGTGGCAGTCCATGACGACGATCTCCGTCGCCCCGGCGGCCTTCGCGCCCCGCACGGCGGCGTTGATCTCCTGCGTGTAGAGGCGGCGGCCCTCGTCGTACATCGGATGGCCGCCCTGCACCTGCTGCCACTTGACGATCCCGGCCACGCCTTCCATGTCCGAGACGACGAAGACCTTCATGCGACCTCCGATCGGATCGAACCCACGGTCTCACCGAGGGTGTTGGTGACGGGAACCTCGGCGAACGCCTCGACGCCGAGCACCGCGCCCAGCGCGGGGCGGAGCGCGCGCGACGCGCCGTCCTCGGCCTTGAAGGCCCACCCGACGCCGTCGGGCGAGCGCGCGCAGAGCAGTCCCTCGGCGCCGCGCTTCGCGATCCAGCCCGGGAGCGCGCGCATGAGGTCGGTGTCGTCGGCGTCCGTCCCGCCGACGAGCTCCGGCCGGGCCGTCATCGCGGCGGCGATGCGCGGCGGCGTCCGGGCGAACGCGGCAGCCATGGCCGCGAGGGGCATGGCGAAGGTGGGGACGCCGCAGCCGTCGACTGCCACCTCGACCGCCGGCCCGACCGCCTCCGCGATGCGCCGCTGGAGCGGATGCTGCGGGTCGCGGTAGGGGTGCAGCGGCCAGCCGTGCGCGCGGCAGGCGGCGAGCATGCCGGCGTGCTTGCCGGAGCAGTTGTTGCCGAGCTTGCCCTCCGGCCGACCCTCCTGGAGGCCGCATTCGAGATCGTCGACGCCGGCGCCGGCGCGCGCGAGGAGCTTCCGGGCCGCCTCGAGCTGCGCCGGCTCCGCCTGGTGCGACGCGCAGGCGATGGCGATCTCGTCGTCGCCGAGGTCGTCGTAGCCCTCGACGAGCGGGATCGCCTGGATCGGCTTGATCGACGAGCGCAGGTACGAGACGAGGCCCGCGTCGCCGCGGCTCTCGCCGCTCGTCGCGGCGACGTGGACGCGGTGGACGGCCTCGACGGTGCCACCGCGGCGGACGACGACGGCGATCGGCTCCATGCGGCGGAGCCTACGCGGTTCACATCCGGCGGCTGAGGGCCATCACACCGTCGACGAAGGGCTTCGTCACGGGGTAGACGCCGTCCTGCTTCACCGCGCGCTCGCCCTGGTACCACGCGGCGAGCGCCAGGTCCTCGTTGCCGTCGAAGACCTGGAGGAGGTGGCGCAGGTACGCGACGCCGACCTCGATGTCGCCGTCGAGCGTCTGCGGGACCCGGTGCCCGATCAGCACCTGCTCGACGTACTTGCGCGTCGTCGGGAGCGTCTGGAGGACGCCGCGCGCGCCCGCCTTGGAGACGACGTCCGGCTGGAAGCCGGACTCCATCCACGCCAGCGCGCGGACGAGGTGCGTCGACAGGCCCTCGCCCTTGGCCCAGGCGTCGAGGCGGTCTCGCACGAGCGTCGGCGTCGCCGCGAGCACGGCAGGCGCGCTGGTCGCACCCGGGATCCGCAGGTGGGCCCCGACCAGGAGGACGTGGTTCGGGTCGAGGTGGTTGGCGCGGACGAGCGCGCTCAGCGTCACCCGGTGGCTGCGCGCGATCGCGGTCAGGTTGTCACCCGGCCGCACGACGTAGCTCACGTCGACCGCGCGACCCGCCGACCGCGACGGCCGGACGGGCACGCCGGTGGCGATGACGAGCGCCGCGCGCGTGCGCGGCCCGACGACGCCGTCGGGCGTCAGCTTCACCCGCTTCTGGAAGCGCTTGACCGCGGCCTGCACCTCGGGGCCGAGGTAGCCGTCGAGCGCGCCGTTGTACTCGCCGCGCCGCAGCAGGAGGTATTCGACAACGGCCACGTCGAGGCCGAAGTCGCCGCGTCGCAGGATCCGGGAGCCGAACAGCGGCCGGCCGAGCGGCCCGAACGAGGCCCGCGTCCGGGCATCGAGGATGCCCGTCGCCGGCAGGCCCGCCTTCCGCTGCGCGGCGCGGATCCCCGCCACCGTCTGCGGCCCGACGATCCCGTCGATCGGGCCGGCGTAGAGGCCGAGCGCGCGCAGGGCGACCTGCACCCCCGCCTGCTGGGCATTTGCGCCCGCGACGGCAGGCAGGCAGAGCAAGGCCACCGTCGTTGCCGTCGCGACCGCCACGCCGACCCCCCAGCGTCGCGTTCGCATGGGACGTCGCTTCGACTTCGAGCGCGGACTTCCTCCGCCGTCATCGCTCCGGCACCATGTGCTGCATGCCCGAGCTGCCCGAGGTCGAGGCCTGGCGCCGCCAGCTCGATCCGCTCGTCAAGAAGTCGCCGATCGAGCGCGCCGGACCGGCGCACGTCGCGACGCTGAAGACGATCGAGCCGTCGCTCGACGTCCTCGCCGGCGAGGGGTTCCGCGGCGTCGAGCGCCGCGCCAAGCGGTTCCTGATCCCCACCGACGACGACGAGCTGGTGCTGATGGTCCACCTGATGAGCGCCGGCCGACTCAAGTACGTGCCGAGCGGCGGCAAGGGCGCGAAGACGCCGGTGTTCCGCGTCCGCTTCGTCGACGGGGGCGAGCTGCAGCTGACCGAGGCGGGGTCGAAGCGCCGGGCCGGCGTCTGGCTCCTCCGCCCCGACGCGGTGCGCGAGGAGCTGGCGCACCTCGGCCCCGAGGCCGACCGCCTGGAGGTCGACGACGTGGCGCGCATCCTGGCGTCCGACTCGCGGCGCCTCCACTCGCTGCTGCGCGACCAGCGGCTCATCGCGGGCATCGGCCGCGCCTGGGCGAACGAGATCCTCTGGTCGGCGCGGCTCTCCCCCTACGCGCTCTCCACCCAGGTCGACGGCGAGGAGACCGAGCGGCTGACGG
>DASZWI010000204.1:0-2078 GCA_035546715.1 Gaiellaceae bacterium
GGCGATGCGGCTGCCGGTGTTCGCGAGCATCGTCGCCACGCCGAGCGCGACCCTCCCGGTCGCCGGAACCGTGCGCAACACCGACTCGCTGCTCGGCCACGACGGGTTCGTCGGCGTGAAGACCGGCTCGGACGACGCGGCGGGCGGCTGCTTCGCGTTCCGGGCGATCCGCCGGATCGACGGCAGGTGGACGGCGATCACCGGCGTCGTCCTGGGCCAGCCGGGCGACAACCAGGTCGCCGCGGGCCTCGGGGCCGCGGCGGCCATGGTCGACCGCATCGCCGGCCGCAGCGGCCCACCGGACCGCCCGCAGCGACCGCCCGGGCGCCTCGGCTTGCCCTGAGGCCGCGGGCGGCAAGGCAGCCGGCCTCTCGGCGGACGCTACGCGCGCTCGAGCCCCGCGATGCGCCAGACGCCGCTTCGGTGGGCGTAGGCCGGGCGGAGACCGTGGCGCTCGAGCACGGCGAGCATCGCCGCCGGCGGGTGCGTGTAGACCCGGAACTCCCTCCGCCGCGCCGCGGACAGCAGGTTCTGCACGGTGACGACGAGTCGCGAGAGCACGTTGCGGGGCGGGTAGCTGAACACGAGCAGCCGGCGCGCATGCTCGGCCGCCGCCGCGAGCAGCAGCTCGTAGTCGGGGTAGCAGCAGACCACGCGGTTCAGGACGACGACGTCGCCGGGCTCGACGCCGCCGGGGTCCGAGGCGATGTCGTGGATCACGCGGTCGGCGCGTCCTTCGAGCCCAGCCTCGCGAAGGAGCGCCTGCGCCTCGTCGTCGTAGGCGGGCGACAGCTCGAGGTTGGTGGAGCGGGCGGCCCCACGTTCGAGCAGCTCGATCTGGATGTCGCCGATCCCGCCGCCGATCTCGAGCACCGTGGCGCCCTCGACGCCACGCTCCTCGAGGAACCCGACGATCCGGCGCGCGGTCCTGTCGAGCCCGCGTCTGCGGTACCGCCGCGCGAGTCGCTGCGCGAACCGGCGGTCGAAGAACTCGTCGCAGCCGCGCCCGGTGCAGCAACCTGCCACGACCCGATTCTGACCGGCCGACCGGGCGCCCGCAATCGCGCGCCGCGTGCAGCCTTGCTTCACACGCGACGCCGTGGTAGACACCGCCGATGCGGGCGGTCGTCACTGCGAACAGGCTCGGGCCGGTCGTCGACGGAGGATGGACGGCGCTGTGAGCGACCTCGCCGGGACCGCCGCGCCGCGTCAGCGGACGGCGCAGTCGGCGCTCCTCGCCGGACTAGTCCTGATCGCGGGCGTGGTCGCGCTGCTCTGGTACGCGCCCAACTCGTACACGATCTACAAGGCGCTCCACGTGGTCGCCATCGTGATCTGGGTCGGCGGCGACGTCACGCTCACCACGCTCGGCATCGTCTTCGAGCGCCGAGGCGACAAGGAGACGCTCGCGACGCTCGGCAAGCTCGGGGCGTGGATCGGCGTGAAGGTCTACACCCCCGCGGCGTTCGCCGTCTTCGCGTTCGGCGTGGCGCTGATCCAGCAGGGCCACTGGGGGTGGGGCACGGCCTGGATCGACCTGGCGCTCGCCGGCTGGGCGATCGCGACCGGCGTCGGCGTGCTGTTCGTCGGCCCCGAGCTCGGCCGGATCGACCGCGACGCGGCCGCGTTCGGGCCCGAGTCGGCCGAGGTCGGCCGGCGTGTGAAGCGGCTGTTCACGGTGTTCCGCTTCGACACCGTGCTGCTCGTCCTCATCGTGCTCGACATGACGGTAAAGCCGGCGTTCTAGCGGTCAGCGCGGCGGCGCGAGGGTCTGCTCAACCGGAGACTGCGGCCTCAACGGCGCGTTCGAGACGCTCCCGGGCGTCTACCACCAGGTCGACGGGCAGGACAGCCGCCCGGCGCCGAGCCGGTCGACGGTCCGCCGAGCTGGACGGCACCGCGTCGCGCTACGCGCGGCTCGACTTCGAGCCGCGGGGCTCAGAACGCCTGGCCGCCCACGTCGACCTGTCCGTGCTCGACGAGCCAGCGCAGCGATTCCCGCAGGGCCTCGAGCGAGGAGTAGCGCGGCGCGTAGCCGAGGACCGAGCGGGCGCGGTCGATGCTCGCCGCGACGCTCC
>DASZWI010000205.1:0-14089 GCA_035546715.1 Gaiellaceae bacterium
CGCACGCGAAGCCGACCAGGGTCACCGTCCGCTCGAGGTCGCGCCCGACGAGCCGCTCCCCGAGACGGCGCACGCCCTCGATCCCCGTCGCGTTGTCGACCGCGCCCGGGCCGTGCCAGACCGAGTCGTAGTGCGCGCTGAGGAGGACGCGCTCCTCCGACCGGCCGCGGACGTCGGCGAGCACGTTCCGCTCCGAGCGGCCCGGCACGAACCGGCCGCCGACGCGGAGCCTCACGCGCATCCCGTCCTCGAGCCGCGCCGAGTCGGCCTTCGAGACGACCGCGGACGGCGGCGTCGTGATCTGGACGTGCGCCGACATGAACGGGATCGCCCCCGTCGAGAACGGGCTCGTCAGCAGCCGCGCGCGCTCGCGCCCGTCGCCGTCGACGACCGCGAACACCGGCAGCTTCATGTCGCCCACCGGGCCCTTCTGCTCGCCGATCCGCTTCACCGTTCCGGTGCCGTCGAACGGATGCGCGTAGATCGCCGGGCCGGCCGGCCACTCCTCGCCCTCGACCTCGAGCAGCGGCTCGTCGGCGTCGTAGCCCACCAGCTCGAACTCCTGGAAGCGCGGCTCCAGTCCGAGCTCGCGGAAGGCCTCGGCGACCGCGTCGGCGGCGCGCACCGTGGCGTCGCTGCCGGCGGGGCGAGGGCCGACGCGGACGGCCAGGGCGTCGACGAGGTCCACGAAATCGAGTCTACGGGTCACCGCGCATACGATCCGAGGGTGCGTCCCCGCCCGCCACGCCTCGAGCGGCTGCCCCGGCAGTACTTCGTCACGCTCCTCGCAAGCGTCGAGGCCGCCGCGGCCGTCGAGGGGCCGCCGCTGGTCGACCTCGGCCGCGGCAACCCGGACGTCGGGCCGCCGCCGCACGTCGTCGAGGCGCTGCGCAGCGCGGCGCTCGACCCGGTGGTCCACGGCTATTCGCGCATCCGCGGGCTGCGGCGGACGAAGGAGGCGATCGCGGCCCGCTACCGCGACGTCTACGGCGTCGACCTCGATCCCGAGAAGGAGGTGGCGCTCGTCCCGGGGACGAAGACGGCGCTCGCCGAGCTGCCGCTCGCGCTCGCCGACGACGGCGAGACGATCCTCTTGCCCGATCCGTACTACCCCGACTACCCGTCGGGGCTGGCGCTCGCTGGCGCGCAGCTCGCAACCGTCCCGCTCGACCCGGACGCCGGCTGGGCGCCCGACCTCGACGCGGCGCCCGCCGCGGCCGCGCTCTACCTCAACTACCCCTCGAACCCCTGCGCGGTCTGTGCGCCGCCGGGCGTCTTCGAGGCGGCGGTGCGGTGGGGTCGCCGGACCGGCGGCGCGGTCGTCCACGACGCGGCCTACGTCGACCTCGTCTTCGACGACCGGCGGCCCGAGAGCTTCCTCGCCACCGCCGGCGCCCGGGATGTCGGCGTCGAGCTGTGGTCGCTCTCCAAGACGTACGGGATGGCCGGCTGGCGGCTCGGGTTCGTCGTCGGCAACGAGGAGATCGTCGAGCGGATCAACCAGCTGTCCGACCACACCCGCGTCGGGATCTTCGCGCCGCTCCAGGAGGCGGCCGTCGCCGCGCTCACGGGGCCGCAGGACTCGGTCGCCGAGCGCGTCGCCGCGTACCGGCGCAGGCGCGACGTGCTGCTCGAGGCGCTGCCCGGGCCGGTCGTCTGCGAGGGGACCTTCTACGTCTGGCTGCGGCTCCCGGAAGGGCTCACGGCGGAGCGGCTCCTCGCCGAGGAGCGCGTCGCCGTCGCGCCGGGCGAGGGCTTCGGCGCGAGCGGCGCCGGCTGGGCGCGGCTGTCGCTCGCCGTTCCCGACGAGGCGATCGAGCGCGGCGCGGAGCGCCTCGCGCGCGCCTTCGCGGCGGCCGCCGCATGAAGATCGGCATCGTCGTCCCGTTCTCCTGGTCCTACTGGGGCGGGGTGGTGGAGCACTCCGAGCACCAGGCCGCGGCGCTGCGGCGCCGTGGTCACGACGTGCGGATCCTGATGGGCAACGACCCGCCGGGGAAGCTCACGCGGTTCCTGCACCCGCGGAGCGGCCGCCACGGGACGCTGCCCGACGGGATCATCCCGCTCGGGCGCTCGGTGGTCGTCCCGGCGAACGGATCGCTGCCGAACATCGTCCTCTCGCCCCGCGCCGTCGGTCGCCTGCGCCAGGTGCTCGCGGACGAGCAGTTCGACGTCCTGCATCTGCACGAGCCGATGACCCCGGCGATCTGCGTCGCGGCGCTCGCGATCGCACGCTGCCCGATCGTCGTCACGCATCACGCCCACGGCGACCTCGGCTGGATGCGCTACGGCCTCAAGTTCTGGGGCTTCCTCATGGACCGCGTGGACGCGCGCATCGCGGTCTCGCCTGCCGCCGCGGAGTCGGCCAGCCGGTGGCTGCCCGGCGACTACCGGGTGATCCCGAACGGCGTCCTCA
Organism: Gaiellaceae bacterium; assembly: GCA_035546715.1. Taxonomy (GTDB): domain Bacteria; phylum Actinomycetota; class Thermoleophilia; order Gaiellales; family Gaiellaceae; genus PALSA-600. The sequence goes on from DASZWI010000205.1 coordinate 2,417, forward strand.
TCCCGGAGCACGCCGATCCCGAGGCGCGCGAGCACCAGGTCGTGTTCATCGGCCGGCACGACCCGCGCAAGGGCCTGCCGACCCTCCTGCGTGCCTGGCCCGACATCCACAAGCGCACCGGCGCCCGGCTCCGCCTCATCGGGACCGACCCGCTCCAGTACCGTCTGCTCCACGCGCGCATGCGCTTCGACGAGGCGGGAGTCGACGTATTGGGCATCGTCACCAACGAGGTGAGAACCGAGGAGCTCACCCGCGCCAAGGCGTCGATCACGCCTGCGCTGGGCGGGGAGAGCTTCGGGCTCGTCCTGGCCGAGGCGTTCGCGTGCGCGACGCCTGCGGTCGCGTCGGACATTCCCGGCTACGCCGGCGTCGCGACACCCGAGGCGGCGTTCCTCGTGCCGCCGGCCGATCCCGACGCGCTGGCCGACGCCGTCGTCGACCTGCTCTCCGACGAGGAGCGGCGCGTCGCGATGGGCCGCGCCGCGCGGGCGCTCGCCCTCGAGCGCTACGCCTGGGACGACATCGCCCGGCGCCTCGAGGAGCTGTACGCCGAGGTCGCGGCGTGAGGCGCTACTGGCGGTTCCTGGTCGTCGTGCCCGTGATCGCCGTCGCCGTCGCCCTCCTCTGGTGGCGCGGCCCGGACTGGCATGCCGTCAAGGACGCGTTCACCGTCGTGCGCTGGGACTGGGTCGTGATCGCGATCGGCCTCAACCTGCTCTCGGTCGTGACCCGTTCGCTCGCGTGGGACACGACGATCCGGCAGTCGCTGAGCCCGCCCCGGCCGGGGTACCCGGTCGTCTTCTCGGCCTTCTGCGTCGGCCTCTTCGGCAACGCCGTGCTGCCGGGACGCGTCGGCGAGCTCGCCCGCGTCGCCGTGCTCCGGCGGCGCATGCCCGGCCGCAAGGGGACGACCGCCACGCTCATCGGCTCCGTGTTCGCCCACCGCATGTTCGACCTCTTCCCCGTGATCGCGCTCGTCGTCTGGGTGCTCTTCGCGGCGAAGATCCCCGCCTGGGCGTACACCTCCCTCGCCGTCGTCTGCGGGGTCGGGGTCGCGCTGTTCCTCGGCGCTCTCGCGGTCGCGCGCATCGAGGGCCGTGAGAGCACGGAGGGCGTCAACCGGCTGCTCGCGCTGCTCCATCGCGCGCGGCAGGGGCTCGCGGTCATGCGGTCGCCCGTCGCCGCGGCGCAGGCGGCAGCGTTCCAGTTCGCGGGCTGGTTCTGCCAGCTCCTCGCGGTCTGGGCGGCCCTGCGGGCGTTCCACATCTACCAGCCGCTCGCGGCCGCGGGCCTCGTCCTCGTGCTGATGAACGTCGTGACGATCTTCCCGTTCTGGCCGGGGAACTTCGGCCTCGTCCAGGTTGCGGTGGCCACGCCGCTCGTCGGCTACGGCGTTGCGTACGCGCACGGCTTCGCGTTCGGCGTGGGACTCCAGGCGATCGAGGCGTCCGTCGGCATCGGCATCGGGCTGATCTTCCTCGCCCGCGAAGGGCTGTCGTACGCGACGCTGAAGGCGTTCGAGTCGGTCGCGCAGGAGACCGCCGCCGAGGCGACCACCGACCAGGAGGATCGTCCCAAGCGTGCGGGCGCTCGCGTGCCCGGCTAGCCTCAAGGGCGTCGTCGAAGCCGTCGACGCGGCGCACCACCTCGCGGCCGGCCTCCGGCGCGGGGGCGCCGACGCCGTCGAGCTGCCCGTCGCCGACGGCGGCGAGGGCACCGCCGACGTCCTGCAGCGCGTCCTGGGCGGACACTGGCGCAGCGCGCGCGTCTCCGACCCGCTCGGGCGTCCGGTCGACGCTCGCTGGCTGGAGCTGCCCGACGGGACGGCGGTCGTCGAGAGCGCCGCCGCCGCCGGGCTGCCGCTGCTCGCGCCGGAGGAGCGCGACCCGCTGCGCGCGTCCAGCCGCGGCGTCGGTGAGCTGCTCGCCGCCGCGCTGGCCGAGCGGCCGGCGGCCGTCCTCGTCGGCGTGGGCGGCGTCGCCACCGTCGACGGCGGCGACGGGCTCGCCGAGACCATCGGGCCGTGGCCTGCCGGCGTCCCGCTCCAGGTGCTCTGCGACGTCCGCAACCCCCTGCTCGGCCCGCGCGGCGCGGCGCGGGTGTTCGGCCCGCAGAAAGGCGCCGACCCCGAGGCCGTGGAGGAGCTCGAACGCCGGCTGGCGGCTCGCCCCGATCTCGCCCCGTACCGCGACCTGCCCGGCGCCGGCGCCGCCGGCGGGCTCGGCGCGGCTCTGGCCTCGCTGGGCGGCCGGCTCGTGCGCGGCGCCGAGACGATCCTCGACCGGATCGGCTTCGACGAGCTCGCGCGTGGCGCCGACCTCGTCGTCACCGGCGAGGGCACCGCCGACGCCACCACGCTCGAGGGCAAGGCTCCCGGCGCCGTGCGCGACCGCTGCGCGCGCCTCGGCGTCCGCTGCGTCCTCTTCGGCGGACTTGTCCGGGACGGGGTGGACGCCCTGCCGCTCTCGGGCGACCCGCATCGGGCCGTGGAGGATCTGGAGGCGCTCGGCCGGCGGCTGGCCGGCGGGGACTAAAGAAGAAGCTCCGCTCGTGCGTCGGACGTCCATGGTCGATCGCGACGAGCTGCGGGAGCTGTACGAGCGGCGGTTCCACGCCTTCGTCGGCGGCGCGTTCGCGATCGTCGCCGATCCCGATGTTGCCCGAGACGTCGTGCAGGAGAGCTTCGCCCGGGCGCTCAATCGCCGGCGCGCCTATCGCGGCGACGCTCCGCTCGAGGCGTGGCTCTGGCGGATCGTCCTCAACGCGGCCCGCGATATCGCACGCTCGGCGCACCGCCGGGCCGCCACGATGGAGGAGCTCGCCGTGCTGGCGGAGTCGGCCGACCATGCCGAGCCGGCGGGACTCGTCACCGAGCTCCGGGCGCTGCCCGAGCGGCAGCGGACGGCCGTCTTCCTGCACTACTACGCCGACCTGCCCTACGACGAGGTGGCGCGCCTGCTCGGCGTCGCCCCCGGGACGGTCGCCGCATCCCTGAACGCGGCGCGGACGGCCCTGCGCCGCCGGCTCGAGGAGGTCTACCGATGATCACCGCCCAGCCCGACTGGAACGACGTCGTCCGGCGTGCGACGCGGCATCGCCGGCGCTCCGTCACTGTCCGAGCCGCTGCGGTCGCTGCGTTGGCGCTCGTCGTCGCCACGCCCGCGTTCGGGCTCGGCGTGGGCGGCTGGCTGCACTCGCTCGAGCCGGGACACGTCGTGCCGGACTCGCAGCTCCCGCGCGGCATGGCCTTCCAGGTGACGGCGCTGCCGGCCGGCGCAAAGCCGGGGACCTTCGCTCGTAGCTTCCACCCTCGCGACCTGCGCCGCGTGGCGCGATCCGGGCCGGAGTCGTTCTACGTCATCGATCTGCGCAATGGGCTGCGTTGCTACGGCGCCGGGCCCGCAGGCGCCCGCGCTGTGCTGTCGGTCGTCGGGTGCCCGTCGGCGACGCAGTTCCCCTCTGCGGCCGAGCCGATCCTCGACCTCTCCACCCGCGATGCCGGGACTCGGAGCGTCGCCGCCGGCATTGCGGTGGATGGAGTCGCCAGCGTGGGCATCACCGACAGGCAGGGCCGCGTGGTCGCACGAGCTCGTGTTGCCGACAACGTCTTCGCGCGCGGCGGGCTGCCCGCCGGTGCGGTCGGCGAGCTCGTTCCCTTCGACGCGGCCGGTCGGCGGGTCGGCGCGGCGCGCGGATCTGCCGGCGCTGCGTGCAGGGTGAAGGCGTACTTCGCGCCCGACGCGACGACGCAGGACATCGCGTCCGCCATTGCCACGGCGCGGACCACACCGCACGTGGTCCGACTGACGTTCGTCTCGAAAGCGGCGGCGCTCGCAGCGATGAAGAAGCACTACCCGCAGCTGACGAAGAACCTGGCGGGGAACCCGCTGCCGAGCTCGATCAGGATCGTTCCCGACTCGCCGCAGGCCGCGGGCGGAATCGTCGCGGCGCTGCGGGCGCAGCACCTGGCGGGCGTCGTGAGGATCGTCGGCTGCCGGTACTAGGTGGACTCGGACAGGGCCTCGTCCCTGCGGTCGGTCGCGCAGCACCTCCACGACGCCCGGCTCACCGCCGTCGTGAAGAGCCAGCCCCGCAACTGCTAGCCGGGCCCGGTCCCGCCCGCGAGCTCCTCGATCCGCCCGCGCACGGTCTCGAGCTTCGCGGCGCAGAGCTTGTAGAGCTCCTCGCCGCGCTGCCACAGCTGCGTCAGCTCGTCGACGTCGGCGTCGCCGCGCTCCAGCCGCTGGACGATCGCCTCCAGCTCGCGCTCGGCCTCCTCGAAGGTCGGCTCGCTCATTCGGCCCGTGCCCCGAAGGTGCCGGCGGCCACCCGGATCTCGAGGGCGTCGCCCGCCGCGACCTGATCGGGCGAGCGGACGACGTCGCCCGCGCGGTGGACGATCGCGTAGCCGCGGTCGAGCGTGGCGCTCGGCGACAGGGCCGTCAGGCGCGCGTGCGCCGTGTCGAGACGGGCGCGACGGCGCTCGAGCGTCAGCAGCGGGGCGCGGCGCAGGCTGTCGCGGGCGTGCCCGAGTCGTTGCGCGTGCCGGTCGACGGCGCGGATCGCCCCGGCGTGCAGGGCGGCGCGCATCCGGTCGACGCGCTCGCGCAGCTCGGCGGCGTCGGGGACGACGAGACGGGCCGCCGCGGTGGGCGTCGAGGCGCGGACGTCCGCGGCCAGATCGCACAGCGGCGTGTCCTGCTCGTGGCCGACCGCCGACACGACGGGCACCGAGCAGGCGGCGACCGCGCGCACGACCCGCTCGTCGGAGAACGGCAAGAGATCCTCGAAGCTGCCGCCGCCGCGCGCGAGGACGATCACGTCGGCGCCGCGTGCGCACAGCGCCTGAAGCGCCTCCGCGATCGCAGCCGGCGCCCGGGGGCCCTGCACGTACGTCTCGGCGACGACGACGTTCGCGGGCGGGAAGCGGCTCGCGATTCCCGTGAGCACGTCGCGCTTGGCCGCCGCGTCGTTCCCCGTCACGAGGCCGATCAGGCGCGGGAAGCGCGGCAGCGGACGCTTCCGGCCCGGGTCGAACAGGCCCTCGGCCGCCAGGCGCTGCTTCAACCGCTCCAGGGCGGCGAGGTGCGCGCCCAGGCCGAACCGCTCGATCGTCAGTGCCCGCAGGCGGAGCTCGCCGCGCGCCTCGTACAGCTCCGGCCGGCCGAAGACGTGCACGCGCTCGCCGTCGCTCAGGTCGAGGCGGAGCGCGTCGAACTGCGTGCGCGGCATCTGCACCGCCAGCGTCGCGCCCGACTCCGGGTCCTTCAGCGTCAGGAAGACCGACGACCAGCGCGCCTGCCGTCGCAGCTCCGTCACCTCGCCCTCGATCCAGACGGTCGGCAGCCGCTGGAGCCACGAGGCGATGCCCTGGTTGAACGCGCGGACCGAGTAGACCCGGCGTCCCTCGACCTCCGTCGCCTCGACCTTCACGAGGTCAAGGCTAGACGGTCGACGCTAGAGCAGGATCTCGGCTGCGGTCTCGTGCGCGCAGCCGGAGAGCACGAGCTCCACGGAGCGATGCAGGTCGGCTTCGGAGTGCGCCAGCTTCTCCGCCAGGGGCAGCGGATAGCCCGCCTCGATCAGCACGTGCAGCCGCCACGACTCCACCTTCTCGCGCTCCGACTGGGGCTGTTCGATCGTCTGTGCCATGGTTTCGCGCCTCTTCGCCTTCTCCTAGACGAACCCTGCCGCCAGAAGTTGGCGGAGGTCAAATCCGGGCAGCCAGCTCCTCGACGCGGCGGGACAGGTCGCGCAGGCGGGTCTCGAGCATCGCGCGCTCGGACTCCGCCTCGGCCGAGATCTCGTGGAGCCGCTCGCGCAGCCCGAGCTCGGCCTCGTGGGCGCGGCTGCCGATCGTGCTGAGCGCGTCGTCCCGCTGGCGCTCGAGGTTCGAGCGCAGGCGCACGAGCCGCTCCTCGACGCGGCGCGCGGCGGCCTCGGTGACCTGGTTGACGCGGTCGGAGAGGACCGCCTCCGCCTCGCGTGCGAACCGCTCGACGGTCAGGTCGAGCTCTCGCCCGAGGCGGCGGGCCGCCTCCTCGCGCGCGGTCCGGATCGTCGTCTCGAACTGCTGGTTGGCGGCCTCCGAGTACCGGGCGGCCGCCCGCGCGACGACGCGCTGGAGCTGCTCCGCCTGGCGGCGCTCGATGTCGCCGAGCGCGGCCTGGATCCGCTGCGCCGCCTCGCTGCCCTCGCGCTCGACGATCTCCTTCAGGTCGCGCTCGCGGTCGCGCAGCCGGTCGGCGATCTCCTGGAGCGCGCGCCGCCGCTCCGCCGCATGCTGCTCGAGCTCGGCCGAGGCGGACTGGACGATCTCGTGCGCCGCCTTGTTCAGCTCCTGGCGCAGCCGGCCGATCACGCTGCGCTGCTCCTCGATCTCGATCTTCAGACCCTCGGCGTCCTGCCCGATGCGCGCCTCGACCTCGGTCATGAGCTGGCGCTGCCGCTCGCCGACCTTCTTCAGCTCGTCGGCGAGGCCGCTCTGGAGCCGCTCGATGTCGGCCGACCAGTCCGCGAGACGCGCCTCGACGGAGCGCTGCACCTCGACGAGCTGCTCGCCGAGCCGCGCGCTCGCGTCGCGCTCGCGCTCGGCGACGTCGCGGCGGCGCTCCTCGGCGATGCGCCGCTCCTCCTCCGTGAAGAGGGACAGCGACTCCGCGCGCATCCGCGCCAGCACGCGGTTCAGCTCCTCGGCCCGGGTCGCCACCTCCTGCGCCACGACGGCGTCGAACTGCGCGCGCCCGCGCTCGATCTCGCGCTCGAGGAGGTGAGAGTGGCGGTGGACCGCCCGCAGGATGACGACGGCCGCGATCAGCGCGGCGACGGCGACCCCGGCGGCGGCGACCGCAACGATCGCTGCAAGGCTCACAGGCGTCACGTTATCCGTGCGGCGACCGCGGCGACAGCGAGTGCGACCGCGGCCCAACCGAGAAGCCGCAAAGAGCGTTCGAGAGGTTCGATGCCGGCGGTCGTGCCGGCCTGGCGGCGGGCTGCGCGGACCGGGGTCGACAGGGTCCGCTGCGCCAGCGAGAGGGCGGTCGCGTAGAACGCTGCGAAGGCCGCCTCGACGCGGAGCGTCTGCGCCTCGACGAAGTAGCCCGTCAGCGCCGGGAACGCGCCCCAGGCGAGCGCGAACCCGACGTCCGTGTGCAGGGCCCCGCCCCAGAGCTCGAGGTTGTACGCGGGCACGAGGACCGCTCCCGCGGCGACGAACGCGAGCAGCCACCAACCCCAGGCGTTCGCGGCGGCGATGCCGACCGCGCAGGCGCCCGCGAGGGAGGCGGCGGCGAGGCCGACGAGCGCCGGCGTCGGGATCGCCGTCCGGAGCGGGCGCCCGTTCGCCTCGTCGAGCGCATGCGCGGCCACGCCCAGCGCCAGGAAGAACGCCAGCAGCCCGAGCCCGAGGCGGTCGAGGTGGAACCGTGGCGCGAGAGCGGCGCCGACCGCGACGTACGAGAGGTGCCAGAGCGTGTAGGGCGGGTGCAGGAGCGTCACGTAGTCGCGCCAGCCGCCCCGGCGGAGCGCGTAGTAGGCCGGCCGCACGTCATCCGCAGGGCTCATCGCTTCGTCCCCCAGGTGACGATCCCGCCGCCGAGGCTGAGCCGGCGCACCTGGACGTCCTCGACACCCGCCGCGCGCCAGGCCTCGACGAGGCGCGGCAGCGGCCAGCGGCGGTAGAAGTCCCGGATCGACGGGCCGAGGAAGGCGCCCACCTCGCGCCAGCCTTGGCCGATCGCCGCGCCCGCGCCGGGGAGGCCGAGCCGCACCCAGAGCTCCCAGGGTGCCCGCCAGGGGGCGTCGGGCACGCCGAACTCGAGCCCGGCGATCGTGCCGCCCGGCTTCACGACGCGCGCCAGCTCGCGAAGCGTCGCGGCCGGGTCGTCGACGTAGCGGAGCAGGTAGGTGAAGGTCAGGGCGTCGAAGTGCGCGTCCGCGAACGGCAGCGTCCGCGCGTCCTCCTCGACCAGCTGGATCCGCGACGTGAGCCCTGCGAGCGCGATGCGCCGCCGCGCCTCCGCCAGCATCTCGGTGCTCTGGTCGAGGCCGACCACCGAGCAGCCCGTCCGGCGGGCCAGCTCGATCGCGACGGCCGCGGTGCCGGTCGCGACGTCGAGCACCGTGTCGTCAGGGCCAGCCTCGATCCGCGAGACGAGGAAGCGGCGCCAGCGCGGATCCTGGCCGAACGAGAGCAGCGCCCCGTAGCGGTCGTAGCCGGGGGCGAGGGGTGCGAAGAGCTGTCTGGCGTGCGCGCCCCGGTCCACCGCGTCCACGGCTCAACTCTAAGCTTCCGCGGTGGTTCCGTCCGAGGAGCTGGAACGCGCCGCGGCCGTCGCCGCCGCGCACGGCCGGGTGACCGGCGTCCTCGCTGCGGAGGTGCGCCCGGGCCGGCGTGTCTACCTCGTCGCCTACGGCGAGGAGGAGCCGGAGTGGCTCGCCTTCGACGCCGAGGGCGCGGTGCTCGACCGGCGCGACGAGGTGCGCGACACCGCCTCGATCGTCGCGCTGTGCGAGGTGGCCGCCGATGTGGCGGGCGGCGGGCACCTCGACGAGCTGCGCGCCGAGCTGACGCGGCTGAAGCTCTTCGAGCAGCCGCCGGGCATCGAGGAGGCCGAGGAGGCGGCGCTCGCCCTCGAGCGGACGGTGGGCGCGCCGCCGCGTCTGGCGTCGCCCGCCTACCTGGACGCCGTCGGGGCGGCGACGCTCCAGCTCGAGCGCGCGCTCGGCGAGCTGCGCTCGCCGTTCGCCGAGTCGCTCAAGGCCGCGACCGGCGCGGTCGACGAGTTCGTCGCCGACGTCGAGCGGCGCTACAAGGCGCCCCTCCGCTGAGTCGGAGCCGCGGGCCGCACCGGCAGGGTCAGACCCGGGTCTGACCCTGGTTTGGCGGTTCGACGTGCGAAACGCCTGCTCCGAAGGGGGCTCCTCCGGGCGCGGGCGGTCGCGAGGGGCGGACCGGCGGGGTCAGACCCGGGTCTGACCCTGGGTTGCGGCCCGGCGCCCGGTCGGCTGCTCGTGGGGATCGTCTACCCTGGACGACATGGAAGGCGGATTCGGACTCCCGTTCGGCGGCGACCCGGAGGATCTCCTCCGCGGCCTGCGCGAGTTCGCCGAGCAGCAGGCCGAGTCGGTGCAGGAGGCGCAGCGCGAGCAGTTCGCCACGCTGACCCTGAACACAGCCGTCGAGCTGACCGGCGCGGCGCTGGCGCAGATCCAGCCCACCGGCGGCCCGGACGAGCAGGCGATCGCGCTCCGCGACGCTATGCGCGTCCTCTTCCCCGAGGCGGTGGCGCTCGTCAGCGCGGCTCGCCAGGGGTTCATGCGCGAAGTCCGCTAGCGCCCCACCGCGCCGGGCTAGGATCGGCCGCCGTGGCGCTCCTCGACCGGGTCATCCCGAACGCAGCGATCGCGCGGCTCCTGCCGGCGGTGCCGCGCCCCGTCGTCCGGCGGCTCTCGTCCCGCTACATCGCCGGCCCGACGATCGACGACGCCGTCCGCGTCGTCCGGGAGCTCAACGCCGCGGGCAAGCTCGCCACCGTCGACGTCCTCGGCGAGGAGATCGCCACCGCCGCCGAGGCGGAGGCGATCGCGGCCGAGTACGTCGCCGTCCTCGACCGCATCCAGGCCGAGAAGCTCGATGCGAACATCTCGGTCAAGCTCACCGGCTTCGGCCTCGAGGTCGATCACGAGCTCTGCCGGCGCAACGTCGAGCACGTCGTCGCGGAGGCCGCCGCGCGCGGAACCTTCGTCCGCATCGACATGGAGGACTCGTCGACGACCGACCGGACGCTCGAGCTCTACCGCGGGCTCCGGTCGTCCGGCCGCGACAACGTCGGCGTCGTGCTCCAGGCGTACCTCCGCCGCACCGTCGACGACCTCCCCGGCCTCGAGAACGTCCGGCTCTGCAAGGGCATCTACGTCGAGCCTGCCGCGATCGCCTACCGCGACTTCGAAGCCGTCCGCGCCAACTACCTCCGCTGCCTCGAACGGCTCGTCGCCGCCGGCACGTACGTGGGCATCGCGACCCACGACGAGTACCTGCTCCGCGAGGCCGAGCGGATCGTCGGCGACGCCGGGCTCGATCGCGAACGCTACGAGTTCCAGATGCTCCTCGGGGTCCGGCCGGAGCGCGGCGACGAGCTCGTCCGCGCCGGCCATCGGCTGCGCGTCTACGTCCCCTACGGCGCCCAGTGGTACGAGTACTCGATCCGGCGCCTGCAGGAGAACCCCCGCATCGCGGGCTACGTCGCGACGGACACGATCGGCCGCGTCTTCCGCCGCCCGCGTTAGGCGCCGACGAGCAGCGAGAACCCGCCGTCGACGACGATCGTCTGGCCGCGGATCATGTCCGCGTCGGGGCCGGTCAGGAAGGCGACCGCGCCCGCGATGTCGTCGGGCGCCACGAGACGGCCGACGGGGTTCGCCGCGCCCGCCCGGAGCATCTCCTCGCGATTCGGGAAGTGCTCGAGCGCGCCGGTGTCGACCACGCCGCCCGACACCGCGTTGACGCGGATCCCGCGCGGCGCGAGCTCGACGCCGAGATAGCGGACGAGCGACTCGAGCGCCGCCTTCGACGTGCCGACGAGGACGTAGTTCTCCAGCACGCGCTGCGCGCCGAGCGACGAGATCGCCACGATCGACGACCCGCGCGGCATCTGCGGCGCCGCGACTCGGGCGAGCTGGAGCAGCGCGCGGGCGTTCGCGTTGAGCGTCCAGTCCCAGTGCTTGTCCTCGGTCTCGAGCGCCGGCCGGATCACCCCGGTCGCGGCGTTGTGGACGAGGACGTCGAGCGGCCCGAGCGCCGCCACCTCGGCGAGCACGCGCTCCGAGGTGACGTTCCCGCGGACGAGCACCGGCTCGGCGCCGAGCGAGCGGAGCTCCTCGGCCGTCTCGTCCGCCGCCCGGTCGTTGCGGAGGTAGCCGATCGCGACGCGGCTCGCGCCGTCGCGGGCGAAGCGGAGGGCGATCGCGCGCCCGATCCCGCGCGAGCCGCCCGTAACGAGGACGGTCACGCGCGTCGCGGCAGCGGATGATCCGCGGGCGCGGACGACGGGATCTCGTCCCACCCGAGGCGGGCCGGCGACTCGTGCGGGCCCTCGTCCGCCTTCGACGAGGCGTGGCCGAGCCGGTCGAGCCGCTCGATCTGCGCCTCCCCGTAGCGGCGCACCTCGTCGTCCTCCGGCAGGCCCACGACGAGCTCGCGCACGCGGGCGCGGATCTGGTAGGCGAAGTGCGGGGTCGCCGGCCCGACGAGGGCGTCGACGTCGTCGCGTGTGGGCTTGCGCTCCATCGCGGGCAGTAGCCTACCCGCCCGATGCGCGGGCGGACCGTCGATCTGATGCTGCTCGGCACCGTGCTGCTCTGGGCGCTGAACGCAACGGTGACGCGCTACGTGCTGACGCACGGGTTCCACCCGCTCGCCTACGCGACGATCCGGTACGCGGCCGCGACCGTCCTCTTCTGGGCGTTCACGTGGTCGCGCGAACGCAGCTTCCGCTTCTCGCGCCGCGACCTGCGCTACGTCGCGATCGCGGCGCTCATGATCTTCGCGAACCAGCTGTGCTTCGTCTACTCGGTCGACAGGACGTCGGCGGCGACGGTGACGCTCTTCCTGGGGACCACGCCCATCTTCATCGGCGTCATCGCGAGCGTGATCGGGCTCGAGCGGATGGCGCA